>CAZHCH010000001.1:0-11787 GCA_964530985.1 uncultured Pirellulaceae bacterium
GTTATTGATGAACACAACTAATGACAACGAACGTCGTTCGCCGTTAAAATGCGAGTTAGAGACCGGCAGTGAATCCCAAGATAAAGATCGCCTACCAGCATTGGTATACATCGTGATCGCGGTTTTATGTGTGGTGTACCTAGTGAATCCAACAGCTGGAATTGTAGAGTTTATTCCAGATAATCTGCCAATCATTGGGAACTTAGACGAAGCCACCGCCACCGCTGGGTTACTGTACGCACTCTCGGGGCTAGGGCTGATTCCTTGGTCTCGAAAGACATAGCGACAGATGTGATTGGGGTAGTTGAACGCTCTAGCTCTTAGCGGAATTCCCTAGTGACGTTGTGCGATTTGCAGAAACGCTGAGACGAAATCAGAAAACTGAGTTTTTTTAAATCTACAGATTGGTTTCCACGAATGCACCCCGCGATGAAAAGTCTGGTCGAGCCAAAAATGCTTTTTTGTCGCTGGTAAACTTCGCTTCGTTTCTATCAACCGAAACCACTTCGTATTTCGTGTCGCCAATTTCAAATGCTTCGCCGACTGCCAACCGTAGTCGATCGCCGGTGTGGAGTGACACCCAGACCCGCCGCTTGCCGTCGCTATCGAGGCTGATTCCAGTAACCTTGGCCAGTCGAATGTAATCGACTTCTGGTTCAGGATCAGGCTCCCTGACTGGGGCTGCTTTCCGTGGCGGTTTGAACGTCACAGTAAATTCTTCGATGGATGACTTGATGGGGAAACCGTTGTCACTAACTTTGACCTTGAAATTATATCTTCCGGGTGGCATGTCCGGCATTTCGAAACGGGCGCGACGGTCGGTTCCTTTGGCTTGGTCCAGTACTGCTTCTCTGACGGAGCTTTCAACCAGTTCGAATTTCAACAGATCGTTCTTGTTGCCGTCTTTCGCTTTAATCGAAAACGAATAAGGTTTGCCAGTCGTTGCCGTCTTGTTGAGTGCAGTGATGACTGGTTCGCTGTTTGCAGGGCCGAAAATATTACGGTGCAAGATCGCTGCATAATCCTTTTCCGAACTTGGGATGATCTTTCGGAAGTCTTCAAAACCATCACGGTTTTTGCCGGATCGCAACGACAAAATTTCAAACGTCAACTTGGCAGTCAATAATCCGTTGCGAACGGGCTTTGAACTACTGGGATCGTTTTGCGGAGTCATCGTCATCGCAGTAATGCGATGAAGCATATCTAACTGATAATACTCTGACAAAAAGTCGTTGAATTGAGGCAGCGTACCGCTCGCCGATACCTTGAATATTTTGCTTTGACCGATCGTTTCGTTATTCGAGCGAAACTTAAATCCTTCACTCGGCCTGATCCCCGTCCAAGTCAATCCACACTCGATCATAGTGGTTTTAAGCCAGTTTTGATAGTCATTACCGGCGATGTTGATTGAAGGGTGCAGCGAGGCGTTGGAGTAATAGTTCTGGCGACGCTGCGCAAGCATGCCTTCGAGCTCGATCGTTTCTTGTTCAACGATTTGCATGTCTAGTGACTCAAGCGCTTGATTGTTCGCTTCGGACATGCTGATCAATTGAAAGACGCCAATGAAGACAATCGCGATCGGCACTAACGCACCGACAGCCATTAATAATTTCTTTTCGCGATTGGAGAGGTTTTCGAACATAATAATCAGTTAGATGAATATTTAGTTTTAGCTGCAGCAGCGCGAGCAGCACGCAATTCAGTCACTAGCGCTTCGGCTCGCCCATCGATTTCTCGCAATTGTTTTTTTAAGTCACGTTTAATTGCAATTTCAATTCTCGATTCGATCGAAAATTCACGGTCTTTGAGTACCTTAGAGCCTTTTTGGGTGGTTATGAATTCAGGGCGATGTTGTAATTCCTTAACCAAGTCACTTAACGTCTCAGCGTTGGAAATGCGAGCTCTGATTGTTAGTTGTGTGGAGCCTTTTTGACTGGCGAGAAGACTATCGACGATCGCGTCATCTGGTGTTAACGCATGTTCGCTGTATGCTAGTAAGGCATCTTGCCAATTTATTCCGTTGACGACCCAATCGTCAATTTTTTCGACTTGTTGTACGGTTTGTTTCACCGCCGGGCGATCTGTCTCACCGTTGTTCAAACGGGTGATTGATTCAAGTCTTTTCTTGCGTTCTTCGATTTTCGATGCTTGGCTGGACAAATTCCAAAATCCAAACCCGAACAGTAGCAACAACCCTAATGCGACGGCTGTGGCAGACAGATACCATCTGGAAAAATCAGACTTTTGGGTTTCCACTTTACGCGGATTCAAGAAATCCATGCTTGGAGACGGATTAGATTGTTTTCCGTTTAGAGTCCCCAACAAGGGAGCATACCGATGATTTCGTTCGACTGATTTTAGTTTTCTGCCAAAAGTGCGATCACGCGCAACATCAATAACTCGATGTTTAGTCGTAAGCGTAGTTGACAGTGAAGCGCCGATCGAGGCAGCGTCTTTACTGGAACCGAGTATTAAAATTTCAGTCAACTGATCTGTTGATTGGTTAGCAACTGCGACTGTCCGCTTAACTTCTCGCTCAAGTGTTTGGGCAATGTCGTTGTCAACAACTCGAATCGTTCGGGCTGCAAGTAACGAACGACCTTTGAGCAAGCTAATGTTTGCGTTATTCGGATCTTGTTCAATTAGCACTCGCAATTTCTCATCCGCCAGCTGGCTGGAGAGGTACTTGGCGACCGCAAGTGGCCGAAAGGCAATTTTTTTAAGTCGTAACCCAGCGGCTTCAACAGCTTTTTGAATGCCTGCTTTGCGCTCGGGAGCGAGTCCTGCAGCAAGAACTTGTCCAGGTGTGTTAGCGTCTCCTGACAAGCGAACAAAATCTAGCAACCAGTTGTCATTCAACGAAGCGAATTCGTTTTTGGCGGCAAAGCTCACCATTGCAGGCAACTCGTTTGTGGGCGCAGGAGGAACTTCGAGTAATCTTAGTTCGACGTCAGTGCGTCGCACGACAACAATAGTGTCTGACTTAGTTAATCCGGCTTTCGAAACTTCTTTTGTCAAAGCGTCGATCACAGCCTCTTCAGACGGTTCATGCTGTACGCAAGCCAAATGTTTGAGGTGCGTACGGCCAGACGCCGATTGCATCGCAGCTAGAAAAATCTGCTGGTTGTCAAATTCGATTGCGATTAGTGCCATGATGGGATCGGGAAAAGTGTGTTTTATAAAATGATTGCGAACAGTTTGGGTTTATGAACGCCCAACTCACTTAACTCTGGGAATTACGAAATTCTATTGTCATCTTCAAGTCTTAGTGTGTCTGTGATTATTCGAGATTCAAACCGAGTGACTCGATTGTATAGCCAGTTGGTAGATGACTTTTGTCTCTCCAGAATACTACACGGGGGACCGGAATGGTCGTATCAATTACCGCTTCGGATCGAGAAGTTCCAATTCCATCTGGAAAGTAGCCAACGATTTCGGCACGGTAAACGTTACCACCGGTACAAACGTACTTCATCAGTTCTTTCATCGTATTTACGTCGATCAAGGATTCGACCATTAGCCATGTTTCGTATTGGCGGTTCAAATCCGCTCCGTCAGGATCTTCTAACTCAAAGTCTGTGCCACGGCTCTCGATGATTAAGTCGACCGTCTCTTCATCCAAACCTGGGATCGCCAGCAGGACTCGACGAGTTGCTTGCATAATGTTGATACGGCCCGGAATGGTCGTGCCCTCAAAAGTGGTTAGCGACTCCATCATCAGTGGGACCGTAGTTCGCATATTGGTGGATGTCACTGGCGAAATTACTGTGTCGCTTAGGACGTCTTCCGGCGTTGTCACGCCCGCAAACTCACCGTCAGTCTGCCCAACATCGATTGACAGATTAACTAAATCCAGAATTGTTTCAAACTTTCGTTCGCTCTGAAGCACACCAAAATCTAATTCAACCCGCGCACTGTCAAGCGCCAGAACGTTGTTTGCTGCGTCGTCTAAATTAACCGATGAGATTTTACTGGCTGGCGCACAGCGATACAAAATCACCATGTTCGCCCAGTCGTCGCTGAACGCACTTTTCAAATCGTCGTAGAGTTGTTCTAAGTCGTCGGCATTTACATTGATACGTGGTAAGCCTTCATCGGTCAGGTTTGACTCTTTACTGTATAACGTTAAGTACGCGGACCAGCCTAGGTGCAAATCCTGGTCATTGATCGAGATGTCGTTCGACCTGGTTTCTTCGGGATCCAAAATTCCGTTTCGGTTTGTGTCCAGGCCGAATAAAAGTTGAGGCGTAACGCCGGGGATCAATAGCAGTTCATCCAAACTGTCCATCGGACCATTTTTAGCAGCGTATGCTGGACTCAATCCCTCGTAAAATTCACTTTCAACGCCATTTTCACGTGCTTCATCATCCGAGTCGACCCAGTCTAAAATTGAATCTGCGATCTCTTCGGTCATTTCAGGAAGCTGCATCAAAATCTCACGTGCTGAACCTTCTTGAAGCGCGTCTGAAAACACCAAGGTGTTCAAGTTGATTTTGCTACTTTCATCGACCAACCCAAAACGCGATCCAGCAGCTAAACCCTCGGCGTCGACATCGTAAGTCACGATCGAAAAGTAACCAATCCGGCCGCCGCCACTGACATCTGCCGCGACCGAAATTCCACCGAAGCTTTCTTCATTGTTCCAAAGGCCACCGTTTTCTCTAATGGTGGCGTCTGAATTTGCCAGAAACATTCGCGTGTAGTCCAAACCGGAGTCGGTTAAGTACTTAGTTTGTAATCGCAACGTCATCAGGTGTGTTGCTTGGTTCTCAGTTTGCATCAACGTCGTAAATGTATAAGCCGATAACGAAAGTACAACTACGGTGACCAACACGATCAATAGTAGTGTTCCTTCACGGCGGCAGCATCGCCGTTGACAGGGGGCCTTCCATTGGGCAGGAGAAAATCGGTTAAACAGCATCCGTTACTCCTGTTCTTCGGGGGGAAGTTCAGCGGCGGGCAAGTGGATGACCGACCGGGATAGTTCTAGCGTCGATTCGTCGTTGCGGTATTGGTAATTTTGTCCGTCAGTTGAACGAGCCGGATCAATTACCAAGATGAATTCAATCGCAAGCGGGAACCCTTGTTTTTCTTCAGAATTCCATTCGGACTGCCAGCCTTCGCCGTCAAAGTATCGGAAGCGAATTTCAGCCACCTCGCTAGCGACTAAGTCACAATGCTCGTCGGGCGAGGTAACCAAATTAGGATCACCTGAATGAGCGGCGACCGCACGGTCAATCTGCCGTCGGTAGAGTCCACCCGATGCAACTCGCGAAAACGCAATTTGGTCGCGATTGCCGATGGGACTGGCACCGCTAACAAAATAGGCCAGCTTTTTGACGTCTGAGGGCGTTTGTAACTCCGAAGCGTCGCCAGCAATAATGGCGTTATATTGGTCAAGACGAGGCAAACGACTTATGTCCACAGTGACCGAGTCGGCAGTACCAAACAGAGAAGGGCGAAACGCTGCGGCCTCCTCTTCGATTACGAGATCGGACTCTGCGTCGACTTCTTCAGAATTTTCTGAAGAATTATCGGCAGATTCTGTTACCGAATTTTCTATGAAATCTTCTAAAGAACCTCCTCCGTCGGCAATACTTTCGAGTTCCAGCAACTGCCCTAAGTCATTATTAATGGCCAACTTTTGTGTTTGGACCAAATTTTCTAGATCAGCGTAGTCGGCTGCTTTGTATTGCACGCCCGCTCGCAGGTCGTTGGAGATCATTTGAATCAAGCCACGAGCGAGTTGCTTGCGTTCGATGTCGGTTTGGATTTTCGCCAAAGAAACCAAGTACAGTTGGATCGCTGTTCCAATCGCACCCACCACCAGTACTGAAAGGGCGAGGCTGATTAATAGCTCCAGTAGCGTGTAGCCGCGAGTGTGCAGCTTGATTTTCGATCGAAACCGGATCACTTTAAACTGCGTTGGATCAGCAATTGCTGACGCTATTTTGTTTGATGACATGTGCATTACTGAGTTCCTGAACCTGAACTACTGCGACTGCTACTGCTACTGCCGGTGTTTCTACTGCTACTGCCGCTAGAAGATGTTCTAGATGCAGATGGCTGGTCAGGTTCGAAATCCGGGTCGGCCATTAATCGAACTAAAGACACCGAAACGTTGTTGTGCAATCCATTTTCTGGGGAAACAGTGACTGTCACAGAAAGCAGGCCTGGTTGTTTGGATTCTTGTGAATCAATCTTGTACTGCCACTCAGGATTGCCTTCGACCGCTCCGCCTGACGAAAGGTCGATTGCTCCAGCGACAACCTCTGCCATCGTCGTGTCGGCGATCATGTTTGCTTCGTTACGTAATTGCACATCTGCTGCGCTTCGAAAGCCTAAGCTGAACAGGTGTCCGATGGCGACCATCGAAAGGCCAAGGATCGCGATCGACAAAATCACTTCCAGTAGCGATAGTCCCGTTCGAGCGGAATTATTTGTATTGAATCGGGTAAACACTATCGAGCTCCTGACCCTTGTCTAGAAACGGAACGAATAGTTTTTCCTATACCGGTAAGCCCACGCAATTCAACGGCCATCAAGCTACCCTGATCGTCTTGCAAAAGAATTCGAGCGTCCTGTGAAGTTCCGTCGGGGTAGAACAAAATCGCATTGACTGGAGCGCCACCACTGGCTTCTTTGGCTGCTACGGAGCGAAAATCGAGTTCTGATTCTCCAGCGGCAAAGCGAACCTGACGCGGTAACCAATTATCACTTAATTCGCGATCTCGAATACTTAATGAAACATCGTTGGACTTTGGAATCGGCAACTGATCGTGCTCCGCCAGCGGTGCCACATCGAACCATTGGCCACCGCGCTGATAAAACAAAGCATGAACTTCCCCTGTGCGAATCGCCTGTACACGTGCTTGCCCCATCGCGACCCGCACTCGATCAGTCGCAGACACAATGGCCTGGCGGTTGATGGTTCCTTGGACTGCCGGTACCGCTAACCCGGCTACGACGACCACGATCGCCAACACCAGAATCAACTCAAGCATCGAAAATCCAGACCGCCGCCGCAATTCACGACATCCGCCGGTAAATGCTCGACGATTCTGATTTTGGATGATCTTATGCATGAGTGAACATCGAACTGGAAGAATATTCCTTTGGCCTAGTGTTTAGCCCAAGCTGAACTAAATCGTAGTTGGAGTCGCCAGACCTCAGGATTCCCGAATTGTTGTCAATCCAGCGACTGTCAAGTCAGTTCTGACGAACCACGAGACTAACAACTTGATTAACTACCGGTTGGTGCATTGGAGACATCGTCTTCACTACCAAGCTGACCATCGGGGCCCGCTGATTGAATGAGTACCGTATCGTTGACGTCGTCCGGTGCGTATTTGTATGGTCGGTTCCAAGGATCGCTTGTGATTGGTTCTTTGAGGTAAGGACCGCCCCAAGAAGTGTTGTCGATCCCGCTGGGGCGAGTATTTAAGTCTTCCAGCTTATTAGGAAAAGCACCTACTCGTATTTTGTACATCTGGCAAGCGTTGGCTAGCGTGCTGATTTCAGTGCTGGCCGCTCCAGAATAGGCATTTTTTTGAATTCTCAAAACAGCGAAGCTGGCTAATCCAGCAAGGACGACCAAGATCGCCATGACCAGCAACAATTCAAGCAACGTAAAACCTTGTCGAGAACAGCGCGATCGTCGCATTATTTTTTTTCGTCCATTGGGAAGCTTCATCAAATATCTCCTGTGAGGAATTGGTTCTGAATTTGTTGTTTTGATAATGTTGGACTGATACAGACAGTGACCAGTTCCGTTTTTGAAAAAATTTAAAATGTTTGGCCCATTTTTATGATTGGCATTAGCAAGGCAATGACGACGAACATGACGATGGCCGCCATCACAACCAACATCAGAGGCTCGATCAATTTGACCATGATTTCTAGCCGACGCATTGTTTGTTTTTCAAGGCCTTCGGATATGTTGATCAGTACGTCGTCGAGTGTGTTTGACTCTTCTGCGACGCTAATCATTTCGGTAACATTTCGCGGAAACTGTTTCGATGCTTCCAGCGGTTTGGCCAGCGTTTCACCGGAAGTAATGTTTTCGGAGGCTTGCATGATCGCCTCTTCCAAAATCCTGTTTCCAGTCGCTTCAGCACTGATCTCAAGACCTCGCAAAATTGGCACACCGTTTTTTAACAGCGTCCCTAGTACTCGGCAAAACCGGCAAATTGCTAGGCTTGCTAGGATTTGACCTAGCAGTGGAATCTTAAGCATCCATTTGTCAGCAAACTGTCGTCCTTTGGGAGTCGACAGTTGCAGTTTGGTAATCAGGTAACCCAACAACATTACGATGCCTATTACCCACCACCACGACTGCAAAAACTCACTGAATCCCAACAACCATATTGTGGCCGCCGGAAGATCTCCTCGCTGTCGCATTGTTTCAAAAATAGCGCCGAACTTCGGCACGAAGAAAATTAGCAACACGCTAACAATGATCGTACCAATCGTTGCCAGCACCACTGGGTAGATTAACGCGCCTATCGTTTTTGAGCGCATTTCAGCTTGTTGTTCGGTAAACTTCGCCACTCGGGTCAACGCATCTTCTAGGAAACCGCCTTCGGCTCCCGCTCGTGACATGTTCACGGCCATTTCCGAGAAAATTTTTGGGTGACGTTTGAAACTATCCGACAGCGTTTCGCCATCTTCGATTCGGCTGATCACGTCCGTTAACGCGTCTGAGAACGAAGGGATTTGGGTTTGTTCTTGCAAAATACGCAGCGACCGCAGCATCGGTACGCCATTAGTCATTAGCGTGGACAACTGTTCGTAGAAGACTGAGATTTTTTGAGCACTAACGCGGCCGCCTCCGAAAGACAATCCGGCGCCTTTAGGTTTGCTGTCGTCAGACGCAACTTTGATCGGAAACAAAGACTGTCCACTCAATGCCGCCAAGGCGTCATTCTCAGTATTGGCAGACAGGCGCCCCGTAACCAATTGCCCCGTCATGTCTCGTGCTGTGTAACTAAATTCAGGCATATTACTTACGACGGTCACCTTTCGTGATTCTTAACACTTCATCAACCGACGTTTTACCTTCCATCACTTTATTCCAACCATCATCGCGGAGCGTTTTCATGCCGCCGTTCATCGCTGCCTTCTTTATCTCCCAAGTGCTTTTGCGATCGTGAGCCATCTGTCTTAGTTCGTCAGTGGTTACCAGTAATTCGTAGATCCCTAACCGCCCCCGATAACCAGCATTGCGACATTGACGACATCCTACAGGACCGTAAATCGATTTTCCTTCAAACTGTTCGTGTGGAAAATCATCAGGTAGTTCCAATTGGTCGGGAGCTACCGGAGCACAACAATCTGGACAGAGTCGACGAACTAGTCGCTGTGCCATAATTGCTTCGACGGTACTGGCGACCAAGAAAGGCTCGACGCCCATATCGCCCATTCGAGTAAAAGCGCCCGCCGCGTCGTTGGTGTGCAAAGTTGAAAACACCAAGTGGCCGGTCAACGAAGCTTGGATTGCGTTTTCCGCAGTTTCCAAATCACGGATCTCACCCACCAACACAACATCCGGATCATGTCGCAAAATACTTCGAAGTGATTGCGAGAATGTCAGTCCGATTTTAGGATGAACTTGGATCTGGTTGATACCTGGCAATTGGTACTCGACCGGATCTTCGGTCGTAATGATTTTAGTTGTCGGGTCGTTGATTTCGATCAGCGAACTATACAAGGTAGTGGTTTTACCTGAACCCGTTGGCCCGGTCACCAAAATGATTCCGTGCGGCAGTTTGATCAACTTAGAAAAAACGTCATAGGTTTCTTGCGACATGCCCAAGCTTTTGAGCTCGAACTTCATTGCACCTTTATCCAAGATCCTCATCACGAGGCCTTCGCCATGAATCATTGGAATCACGGACACACGGACATCGACCTCACGTCCTTTGACTCGGATTTTGATTCGACCATCCTGAGGCAATCGCTTTTCAGCGATGTTCAGTTTGGCCATGATCTTCAATCGACTGATAATTGCGGCTCGGAAATGATTGATTTCTTGGGGCACTGGCTGCGTGTGCAAGATCCCGTCGATTCGATAACGAATCACGATTCCGTCTTGTTGCGATTCGATGTGAACGTCACTGGTTCGTGTTTCAACCGCCTCCATCAAAATCTCGTTGACCAAACGAACCACGCTGGCCTCTTGAGCCATCTCAGATAGTTCACTTCCGTCGGTCTCGATCGCGTCCACCAGTTCGATGCCAGCGTCCATCTTTTGTTCGATCAAACCTTCGATCGTTTCACCGCCAACACCCAGATGCGTTTTGATTAGTTTGGCGATTTCTGAACGATCGGCCAGCGCTGGCACGACCGCCAACCCTGTAGCGCTACTGATTTCGTCTAGGGGGTAGAAATCTAACGGATCTGCAGTGGCGACCGTCAGCGAATTTTCGGTTCGACTGATTGGGAACAAGATGTGTCGGTAAATAATCTTTTGGGGGAACAGCCCCAGTAAACTCAAGTCAGCATTGACTTTTGTTAAGTCGACGTACTGCACGCCCGCTTCATCCGCCAGTACATCCATAGCAGCTTGATGTTCAACGATTCCACTGCTCACTAGTGTAGCGACCACATCTCCGCCCTTGCTTTGGGCGGCCATGAAATCCTGCTCAGAGACCATGCCACGAGTAATGAGAGCTTCAGAAAATTGCATGACGATGGCCGGTGAAAAAGTGGACGGTCGAACTGGCTGGGTATAGGGTTTGTTGTACCTACGAACCAGAAACGCACTAATAATTTTTCCTGCAGCGAGGGAATCCTAACGCTAATTTGAGATAGGCCTACTTCACCACTGGCTTCCTTGCTACTAGGAAGTGACTCAATTGATTGGAGTTTCTTCAACTCAATAGCTTTCCAACAATTGAGAAAATTCTCTTAGTAATCTAACCTGTATTTCCTTGATAAGTTCCGTAATTCATGCGTTTTTTGACAGAAGCATCACAGCAAAATCCAGATAGTCCAATTGGGCATACCAAAAAAACAGCCAAGCGGTTGTTACCGCTTGGCTTGATAGAATCTATTGATTGGCCTGTATCGATTAAACGAATCAGGGTATGCGGCTATTACCTATTTGGCTTCGTCTGAACCGCCGCTTGGGACTTGGCCACGATCACCTTGGCCACCAGCTTGCTGCCTTGCACCACGTTGTGTTTGCTTCAGCATGCCTTCAACGTCAAACGTATTGCCCATCATCTCATTGTATTTTGCACGCTGTTCGTCATCAAGGACAGACAAAACTTCGGCTTCAGCTTCTGTGCGAAGCTTCAAATATTTTGCCTCCAAAGTTTTACGAACTTCAATAGCCTTTTCTTTCATTGCTTCTAGTTGCTCATCAGTGATATTCAATTGATCTTTGACCGCTTCACTGCCAGTTTCGCTGGTCAAACCGCCTGTTCGGTGGATTGTGGTTTGCATTTTAATTTCAGCAAGTCGCTGAACCTGGTTGGGTAGTAAAACCTTATCAACTTCTGGCATGAACTGTACGTAATGCACTTTTATTCTATCTTTGATTGCACTCCACGCTTCACGACGCTCATCATTACTCATTCCACTAAACTTTTGGCGGCCACTTTTGACCATCTCTCGCATTGAGGTGCGCATGTCTTCATCAATCTTCTTAATCTTTTCAATCTGATCATCAACCAACTCAAGCTCTTCTTGTACCATCGGTTTTCGTAACAAAACAAATTCGTGGGTATTGGTATTACGGTTACGGTTACCTCGCTGAGCATTTGCTTGCTGAGCATTTGCTTG
>CAZHCH010000001.1:11887-17893 GCA_964530985.1 uncultured Pirellulaceae bacterium
TGGTATTACGGTTACGGTTACCTCGCTGAGCATTTGCTTGCTGAGCATTTGCTTGTAGAACAAGCCCAAACATTAAAAGAGCCACGGAAGCGGCAATCAGAATACTGTTAACTGACTTAAACATCTAAAACTCCGTTAAGTGTGTCTTAACTGTGTTAACACCAGCTTGCTGATACAGAGCAAGCAGATTAAGAGGATTTTGACGGCTATACAATGCATTTTTGCAGCAGCGGTAGTCCCGACGCACCATTTAACCTTAGAACTGGTGCCGGGTTTCGTGTTGTTTTTGAATAAAACGAAAAATAATCAAACAACCAATTTTTTGAATTAATCCTCGGTCTCACTGTGCTGTGAACGTGCCTTTTCACTATGGCGTCACTGTGTTTCCTTGCAACAGGTAGTTACTTATCCGCGATCGGATTCGTGCAGCTTCATAGCGATCCGCGCCGCTGTTCCCATACGAAGTAGGCCAACACCGGCTCTGAACACGATCGCCGCCGGAAACGAAAGTACCGCCGCCTCAAAAATACTGCGATTCAGAGCCAATAACAACAAAAATCCGATCAAAGCCAAACCAATCAGCATCAATAATATTCCTAATACTTCGTTAAATCCAATCATCGATTCTCCTTCTGTTTGTTGTTAAAATTGCTAAAAATCGCCAATTCAGTCACAATGATAAAATCCGAACGCTCTTCAAAAAGCTATTAATCTGTGTCTTTTGTTTTTAATCGGTTTCGCCGTTTTTCTAGGCCCGCTGTCTCCGGCCAAAATTCACGATTAGCAAATGAGCGAATCGCTACGTCCGCTTGTCTGGGAGTCAATCCAAACCAATCCCAGATTGAAATAATGGTCCGACAGATAAACCATCCAAAAAATAGCAGTAGTGATAAAAAGATGACTTGGCCCGCAACGGGGTGCAGCCAGAACTTTTTAGACAATGATTCGCTGTCAGGTAGTATCCATAGCAAACAAAATGCGGCCAGCAACGACAGCACAGAATTGTACCACTGACGCCGAACTAGTTGCCTTAATGCTGTCCAAACAACTTTTGTTCGACTGCGATTATCGGTCGCTTCCAATCCGCGTTCAGTCCTGTTGAACCCGAACGTACGGTTGTAACTGCGTAGTTCGATGTATCGAAAACTGGCGATCAGTATTAGTAGTATCAAGCCACAATCAAGCAGGCAATTATCTTGGAAAAAGGCGATTTGGCCGTCAACATCTTGGATAACTTGAACACCAACGACAACTACCGCAAACGCGAACAACCAAGCCGACGTGGCATACCATAAAATCCCTATCAGCAACGCAACCAACGTAGCGGTAGCGGCTAACGAGTGGCTTGCTAAGCAAATTGCCACTATTCCTAGCATACCCACCTGGAACGCGAGCATCCAAGCGACTGGTTTGCGATGGCTGTCAAGTAGCTGAGCCGTTTCGATGAATGTCTCTGTCGAAGCAATTTTTGTGTCCAAGTGGTTATCAATCATCGTACTGCCCATCCTCGACTGACGCCGCGTCGAGCCCCCGATTGCAGCATCCCGATTTCAGCTGCCACCAACTGTATCAATTCTGAATTGTCGATTCTTGAAAATGCGACTCCTAACGAATTGAGGCGTAATCCAAATTCACTTTCGGCTTTACGATAGCTATCGTTATGGTACCGCTGGAAAATCCATGCAGCAGTAGGATCTGAAATCACAGCTGGTATGGCGGGTGGTTCCGGCGCAATAAAGATGCATCGATGTTTGGCGGCCACCGTCGTCTTAATTGCCGCTTCCATCAACTCTAGACTAAGCAAGTCGTGCGGCTCGGGAGCAAGGATCACGAATAATTCGTTTTCTTTTGCTTTGGCTCGAAGCTGAGTCAGGCGTTCGGAAATCTCCAGCCAATTGCGGTTTCGAGCATTGATCCATTGCGAGAGATCATGGTAGGGCGGGTCCAAGGCGAGCGACGTCGACGCGGAGTCGAGAGCATAGTCAACGGCGTAACGCAGACAGAGTTCTCGTAATCTTGGTTCGTCGAACTGTAATTTAATCGCTGTTCCAACGGGAAGTTGGTAAAGGTGTTCTAGCAAGATAGTTAGAGGACGACGGAAGTAATTGATTTCGGTGGTGCGAAAACGGAACAAGTTAAACGGCGACCGACCGAAATTGCACTTTTCATCCATCAGTTCTGGGAAACGAAGTAAGGCATGTTCAAAAACAACTTGAAGCAAGTCTCGAAACTGAAAATGCGATAGCGGCGGCCGAGTGTCGGAGAATCGAATCAAAAACTGCATTAGTTTCGCTAAGTGCCGCTCGCCCGAACCGTGTTCGATTCGCATTGTTTCCTGATCATTAACCAATAACGCTGCCACTGGATCGCGATCGGCTAGCAGCAATCGAGCGATCGAAGCGGCTGTGCTGATCGAGCGATCGCCAGCGGACGCGTTCGGCCTTCCCTCGAATTGATAACCACCTAAGTCCACCAGCAACGTAGCACGAATAGGCACCTCGTTTTCGTATTCGGTTGTCATGATTTTTCCGAGCTTCGCCGTTGCCTTCCAAGCGATCGATCGAGGCTGATCGCCGGAACGATAGTCGCGAATGCCATGCAGCTCAGAACTGATGCCCGCACTTCGGTGGCGGTGATGCCCAAGGTGCTGTTGTAAGTTGTTGTGTTTTAAAATCGACACGGTTGTCTGAGGTCGAATCAGAAACGGAAGCACAGTAAGTGTTTGGTGAAACGCGACGAACTGTTGCACTCGAAAAAAACCGATAGTGTCCGCAATCTCAAGCTTGATGCCGGGGAAAACAAACTTCCCGCACACCGGCGTTTGCACCAAGTATTTGAGCCGAGCCATACGACGCTTTCCGGATCGACGAGGCTGTTGGCTTTGATTTTCACTGCTGGCGACCCGCTGATTTTGCTTGCTTGAACCACTCCAAGGCCAGAATCTTCCGGTGGGGGATTCAAAGACGATCTGAGACGACCCCGAAACGACAAGCCCGTCGGCAACGGCATCTTGAATTGTTATCCGATATCCAGATCGGAGTTTACTCAAGTCAAATTGAAGTTCGATTTCGTACGTTCGATCGGTCACCATTGTGACATTGGCAGCACTTTGGTTGTCGATCAAACGACAGAAGCTGTTATGAAACTTTTTAGTTGACCGGCGCATGCCAGCAAAAGAAAGCCACTGCAACCAGACCAGCAATAAAACGGTCAGGCTAGCCAGCGCGACCAAATCTTGCTTTAACAAGATGCCTAGGATTATTCCAAACAATGAAAGGCAGGTCAGGAAACTACTGCGGGCGGTAAGCATATTCGCCTACCCTTCACGAATCGGAACGTTACGCAGTACATCCAACACTAAGTCGCTCGCCGATTGGCCTGATAACTCGGCTTCGGGGCGCATGATAATTCGGTGTTCCAAAACCGGCCCGGCCATCGTTTGAACGTCCTCATGAGACACGAAGTTGCGGCCCGCAAACAATGCTCGCGATCGCGCCGCTCGCAGCAAATATATTCCCGCTCGAGGACTTGCTCCTAACAGGACCTCTCGATGTTCGCGGGTCGCCCGGGTCAGATCGACCAAGTACTCTTTGATCTCTTGGGTAGCGTGAACCATTGGGACCGCTCGCTGCAGCATAAGGATCGTTTTAGTATCGCAAACTTGTTGGATCTTCGGCGGGGTTCGCTCTTGCAAATCCAGTAAATCAATTTCGCTGCTGCGTTTCGGATATCCCACCGCGACTCGAAACAGAAACCGGTCCAGTTGAGCCTCCGGCAGGCGATAGACGCCTTCTTGCTCGACCGGGTTTTGAGTCGCTAAGACGATGAAAGGCTGAGGCAACGGCAGTGTTTCTCCTTCAATGGTGACTTGGTTTTCTTGCATCGCTTCAAGTAACGCCGCTTGAGTTCGCGCTGGGGCTCTGTTTAACTCGTCCCCTAATAGTAATTGGCAAAAGATAGGTCCGGGCTGTAAGACAAACTCAGATTTAGCGCGATCTAGAATCTTTGTACCGGTTACGTCCGAAGGCAATAAATCAGGTGTAAATTGAATCCGCCGAAAATCCAAACCGATGGCATTGGCCAAGGTCCGGCACAAGGTCGTTTTGGCTGTACCGGGAACGCCTTCGAGTAATACGTGGCCTTGGGCGACAGCGGCGATCATCACCAATTCAATTGGAGTCGCCATGTCGATTAGGCTCTGACCAAGCATTGCTTGCGTTTCGGTCAACAGACGGTTTGCCTTGACAGTTAACTCATTTAAGTCAACGGACGAAGCATTGGGTTGTATTTGTGGTGCGTGGGTCATCTAATTTTCGTTAGTCTAAAGTCATAGGCCAGTGGCCTGCCAAAGGCTGAGTCGACCAGGATATATTGCCGGCATTAGTCGGGAATTCCGTCTAAAAGCCATGTTGCGAACGATTCACTTCAGGATCGAAGACTACCAGTTTGGTTGATTTGTGCGTTCGGTTAGCTAAGTTTAAACGTACTCGGTTTGGATCATGATCTCATTGTCTGCAATCAACTGACGCCATTTTAAGGTTTCGTGTTCTAAATCAACCAAGGTTTGCTTGGTCCAGTAAGATTTTGGTTTCGTTCGCAAGCGCCAATACGCGTCGGCCATCTCATTGGTTGCTCTAACAGCTTTACTTTTATTTCTTTTATCTTGGCTACTTTGGCTGACAATCGGAGTCGGAAATTCAGGCCAATCGGCTAATCGACGGTCGGCAACGTCTAGGCAAAACGCGTTAAGCAGCAACGAAGCGGCAGCTTGCCGTTCATCAGCTTCTGATCCAGCTTCGCGTTTGGACAAATTCTGTCGACGCCGACTGGCGGTGACACTGGCAGTTCGTCGTAATATTCGTCGCTGCCAGAAATAGGTTGTGATTGCAAAGGCGACACAGCAGGTTAAGATCGCAAAGATAATTAACCGCAGGAGTTGACCGTCCTTCAAGCGGTCTGCGTATCCGTGAGCGATTTTGTTGAATATGTTTTCGTCTTTGTTGGCCTGCGCAATTGCACTTGCGACATTTGGAAATCCACTTAACGGTATCTGTTTGATTGATTCGATGACTTCCTCGTGAGTTGGGATTGGCGTCATGATATCCAAGTCACTAGGGTCAACTGCTGGTTGTTGCGAGCCGCCTATCAACAGGATTACTTTTTTCCTGCGGTAGTCGTCTGAAAGCCAACGTAGTGCGTTGTCAGCAAATCGAAGATTGTCAGCTTTAAAAATCATTTGATTAGAAAACAGAAGTGGGTCAGCAACCCAGATTCGCTTGGTAGGTTCTTCGGACAGAATTGAAAACCGTTGTCTTGCTGATGTGTTATGCGGCTTAATAACGATACGACTAAGACGGTGCTGGCGTGGCATCGCCTTTGTTGCTGGATAAAGTTGCTTGTCCGCGATTGGTTGCTGACTGGGATCTCGCGCGATGTAACCGGGAGTGTTGCAGACGAGCGTTTGAACGCCCAAGAATACTTCGTGGGTAGAACGGGGTCTCACGATCGGACAGTCGGGCGAATCGTAGAAGTCTTGGGATTGGCCGGCGTCTACTAAACCCAACGAAGGTTTAAACGTTGCATTTAAACCTCGACCGGCCAATCGCATCACCAATGCAGGAACGTCGTTGGTAACTGGCGCCCAATCACGATTGGCGTACAAGTCAATCATGATTGCAAATTTCTCGTCAGCGGGTGTAGCTAGCCATTCCTGTTTGTCGCAGATTGTTATGTTCGATTCCTGCAGCAATAAGTTGAAGGCTTGGTAGCCGAACGTCCAGTCGTTTGCTCGGGTTTCCTGCGAAACGCAAAAACGAAGCGGCAGAATTGCCAAAGCAACGACAAAATAAACAAGGGCCAAGCAAAAGTTGAAATGGACTGAAAACTTCACGCGTTTGCCTCGTCATCATCAGAGGCCTGAGTGGCGGTTGTCGATGGTTTGCCGGAATTAAGAGTGGCGGTTGTCGATGGTTTGCCGGAATTAAAAGTCTCTATCGGAGTTTCGAT
>CAZHCH010000001.1:17993-50707 GCA_964530985.1 uncultured Pirellulaceae bacterium
GAGTGGCGGTTGTCGATGGTTTGCCGGAATTAAAAGTCTCTATCGGAGTTTCGATTAGTTGCTGCAATGTCGTAACGACCAATTTGCTTTGGTCGGCAGAAACGCTGTCGCCATTGTCTGGCTGGTAGCGTGACCATTGATAGACTTGAAACAGCGACGCAATTTTATCTCGCCAATCGGGTTTAACTTCGGTGATTTGTTCGGCTGCATGCTTAGCGTTCCACCAAGAGGAATCGTTCCCAAAACGGGACAACAAAAATAAGTCTACTGCTTCGACGACATCACTTGGATTCGATGAACTCCGTTTCAGTTTGCGCTGCAGCTCAGCCCGTTTTAAAACGCTCCCGCTGGTGGGTGATAGATATCGGCAAAGTAAAAAGATAGTGGTGCCGATCAAACCGATTAACCCAACTGCAAAAAACAAAGTCTGCCAGTTAAACTTCGTTTGCATCATCGAGTCTGCGATGGAGGCAATCGATTTTTGAAAGTTTGAGTTTGTGCCGATAATTGATTGGTTGGAGCCCGGACCTGATGCGCTTCCGTTAGTGTCCGAACTGGTAAAGTTTTGCAGCGAGCTAAGCGGATCCTGTGAACCGAAGGCATTTGAATTTCTTTGGAACCGGCTGTTATTGTCACTAAAGTCGTGACGAATTTCGCCTTCGTCGGCGACGGCATGTTTAAGTGCGGCACCGATGCCTTCTTTGATAATGCTTGAGAAAGCAGAAGTGTCCTCTTTGGCATTCGTATCGGAACTATTTGCGATCGCGTCGCTCGCGGCCGCAACCAGTAGTTGGTCCAATCGCTGACCAGGTTTGACGCCACTAGCCCCGCTAGATTCGGAGAACGAGTTGGCATCAAAAATTTTTGAGCTGTTTTCAAACAACGTTTTTGAAATTTTTCCCAGATTTGCGAACTGACGATCCGAACGTACTCCTTCGGCTTGATCTTTTAAACGTTTAAAAGCGCCGGACAATTCGTAACCGGAATCAGGGTCATTGTAAGTCTTTAAAGCGTCCTGAAATAAATCTCGACCGAGTTGATCAATTTTTGATTTGTCGGTTTGGTTCGAGCTTCGTTCGTTGTTCGAGTGCTGGCCAAGCGATTCTAGGATTGTCGCTCTTGAATCATCAGATAAGTCAAGCGATTTGCTAGCCTCGTTTAGCTGCTCTACAAGCTGGTCGGACGTTCGAGCAGACTGCAAGCCAGTAAGGATTTCTTCTATTTCTTGTGGCGTCAAATCACCGTTACGTAGTTTGTTTTTGACTTCGGAAATGACTTTCTGTTGAGACTCATCCGCCTGCAATTCGAGCTGACGCAAAGCTTCCTGAGCAAGCTTACTGTTTTGGAGGTCGGCCTTGGCTAACTCCGCTGTGTTCGGTGAAGGTTGTGGTTGTGAGCGATTCAACCCGGGGTTGTTCTGACTGTTTGATGCAGTATTCGACGGAGGCGAAACAGGCTTGTGCTGATGCGTGTCGGGTTTGGTTCTAGGGCCGGCGAGTTCACTAACGGCAGATCGATTTGGCTGGGACGACTGGTTAGCTTCTTGACGAAGGCGGTCATCTTTATCACCGGGGGCCGTTTCATTTGGTTGTTGATCACTTTTTCGTTTAAGTGCTTCGGCTTTAAGGATCTCCGTGATTTGTTTTTGAAGTTGCTGGTTTTTAAGGTCCTCGCTAACCACTTTCTCTGCGTCATCGGCCGTATCTTTTTCAGCGGTTAAGTTCTGCTGATCCATTTCAAAGTCTCGGGCACCGAAACTTGAGGCTTTGTCTGGCTGTTGCAAATTTGGTTTGGATGACGATGAATTGAAATCGCTAAGATCGGAGTCAAACTGCTGGAGAAAATGCTTGCCAACGTTATCAGCAAGCACTTTTCTGGCCTCTGGGGAACTCGCCAATTTACCGCCGCCAGCGCGTTCGATACCCTTTTGTAATTCCCTTCTTGCCGCCGGTCCAATATTCATGTGCTCCATCAGCGATGAAACCCGTTCCGAATCCATTCCCTCTTTTAAAATCATATCTTCAACAAATCGTCCAGCGAGTTTTTTCTCGTCGTCACTCAACTTTGAGAAGATGTCCACGCCAGCTCCGCGCAGTAGATCGAACAGCGGCGTTTCTTGTTGTTTGTGAAACTTGAGCCGAAACAACATTTCGGTTGGGGAAGGTGTGTCGCCAAAATCACGAGGCTTGGCTGGAGTGAAGCCTCGGTATGAATAGTAGTTGCGTTGTCTTTCTAGTTGAATTTGCCCATGAGCTACCGTGCTCATTAAGCCCATGATCAATATCAAGCACAAACCGCAAAAGCGTGTGAGGCGAAATGCCAGACGATTAAAGTTAAGAATCGCGAAATGATTGAAATCGAATTGCATCAAATTCCTATCTGAATTCATTGCCAAGCTCTCCAACAAGGTGATTCACTCAAAAACAAACTAACCTTCGGTGGTGCAGCGGTACGATTGAAATACGGCAGCTATAGCGCGAGTGGCATGAGAAACTTGTTTTCTCACTGGATTTATTAGAGAATTTCAGGCTTCCAAGTTGCAATGACAAATTGTCATCGGTTGTTCGATTTTATGTTAGCGGGGCCGGTACTGCCGCCCCAAACTCGCTTTTTGTCACTCAAATGCAACGTTTTTAACCCGTTTTTAACCCAAAACGCAGCGACGAAATTTTCTTGAGAGTTTTGGCACACACTTTGCTTTGAAAAGCTCGGCAGACGCAATCTGCCATTTTGAAAATCCGGCTAATCAACTAACGCCAACGCCTGTGTAGGCAGCGGCCCATACTAGTTTAGCCATATTACCCACCCGAACACCAATTTTATTACGACAACCTGCAAATAATTTGCATCGACAGTCCAACTGAGATTGGCCCAAAAAATAGCTGTAGTGGCACAAGTACTTCGTACTTCCCACCTACCATTCAGGCGTTAATCTAGGGTTATCTCCGGTTGACGTTGAGATTTTAGAATTAATAGGAGAGCATAATGGCTCAAGGCGAAAAAATTATTGGAATCGACCTCGGCACCACCAACTCAGTGGTTGCAGTGATGGACGGCAACGAACCAACCGTGATTGCCAACCAAGAAGGTGATCGCACCACTCCGAGTGTAATCGCATTCACCGACGGCGATGAGACGATCGTGGGGGCACCAGCGCGAAATCAGCGTGTGACCAACCCAACCCGCACCGTCTATTCGGTGAAGCGTTTCATGGGACGTCGTCATAGCGAAGTTTCTTCAGAAGAAAAGATGGTTCCTTACGAAGTTAAGGGCAACGCGGACGAGTACGTCAAAATCGGTGTCGGCGAAAAAGAATACACGCCGCAAGAAATCTCAGCCAAGACCCTTCGTAAACTCAAAGAAGCAGCTGAATCTTACCTTGGTCAAACGGTCCACAAAGCAGTCATCACCGTTCCCGCGTACTTCAATGATGCTCAACGTCAGGCAACCAAAG
The DNA here is from genome assembly GCA_964530985.1 of uncultured Pirellulaceae bacterium. Taxonomy (GTDB): domain Bacteria; phylum Planctomycetota; class Planctomycetia; order Pirellulales; family Pirellulaceae; genus Mariniblastus. The sequence goes on from CAZHCH010000001.1 coordinate 21,448, forward strand.
ATGCGGGGCAGATCGCTGGTTTGGAAGTTGCACGGATTATCAACGAGCCAACTGCTGCGGCGATGGCTTACGGTTTGGACAAAACTGAAGCCGAGCAAAAAATCGTTGTGTTTGACTTGGGTGGCGGCACCTTTGATGTTTCGGTTTTGGAACTGAACGACGATGACGGCATGAAGGTCTTCGAAGTAATCAGTACCAGCGGTGACACTCACCTTGGTGGCGATGACTTTGACGAAGTTTTAATCAATTATGTCGCCGACGAATTCAAAAAATCAAATGCTGTCGACCTACGAGACGACACCATGGCATTGCAACGTCTGCAAGAAGCGTGCGAAAAGGCTAAAAAAGAATTGAGTTCCGCTCAAGCGTCGGACATCAACTTGCCTTTTATTACGGCTGACGCCAGTGGCCCGAAGCACCTGCAGATGAGTATCTCACGTGCTAAGTTCGAAGAACTTGTGGATCCATTGGTCGAACGTTGTAAGACACCGGTTCAACAAGCGTTGAAAGACGCCAAGCTATCACCAAGCGACATCGACGAGATTGTTTTGGTGGGTGGTTCGACGCGTGTGCCAAAAGTACAAGCGATGGTCCAAGCGATCTTTGGCAAGGACCCGAACCGAGGCGTAAACCCTGACGAAGTCGTCGCGCTAGGAGCTGCAATCCAAGGTGCAGTTTTGGCCGGCGACCGAAAAGATGTTTTGTTGCTTGATGTTACGCCGCTGACATTGGGTATCGAAACTGAAGGTGGCGTATTGACCGCTTTGGTCGAACGTAACACCACGATTCCGACCGAAAAGAAGCAGACCTTCAGTACTGCGGCGGACAATCAAACCGCCGTTACGATTCAGGTGTTCCAAGGCGAACGTAAAATGGCTATCAACAACCGCTTGTTGGGCAAATTTGATTTGACTGACATACCTCCTGCTCCACGTGGTGTGCCGCAAGTTGAAGTCAAATTTGATATTGACCAAAATGGCATTTTGAACGTTTCCGCAAAGGACCTTGGTACCGGTAAAGAAGCTAATGTCGAGATCAATGAGTCTTCCGGATTGTCGGAAGAAGATATCGCGAAGATGAAACAAGACGCAGAAATGAACGCCGAAGAAGATCGTAAACAGTACGAATTGGTAACTGCTCGTAACGAAGGCGAAACAATGTGTTATCAAGTCGAAAAGACACTCAAGGACAACGCCGACAAGCTAAAGGACGGAGACAAAGAACCGATCGAAGCTGCGATCGAAAAGGTTAAGGAGGCAATTAAAGGCGTCGACACTGATGCGATCAAGAGTGCCGTTAGTGAGCTTGAGCAAGCTTCTCACGCGATGAGCGCTGCAATGTACGCAGGTGCCGAGGGCGAAGATGCTGCACCAGCCGAATCTGCCGACGCCGCTCCTGCTGAAGATGAAGCGATCGACGCCGAGTTTGAAGTCAAAGAATAACCTTCCGACTTTCTTCGAAAAAATCAAAACCTCTTTTGGATTAATGCCCAAAGAGGTTTTTTTATGCGCAAGTTTAATCCGTTTAACGACGATCCTGCAGGCGACCCCGTCCCTCCGTAGGATGGGGCACTCTTGCCCGTCATCACAAGCCTATATTGGAACCAGTTCCGCGAACGCAACATTGGCACGCTTTTCGCTCTATCACCCTCTAGGCTCATCGGCCTGCCAATTGATTTTCTGAGGAGAAAACTGCGATGACATTTCAATTCGAGAAACTTACCACCAACGCTCAAGCCGCTGTCGCTAACGCTCAAACACTCGCAGGTGGAAAAGGCCATGCAGAAATTGCGCCGATTCACTTGTTACTAGCACTACTCAAAGAGGCGGATGGAATCGTCCCGGCCGTCATCGACAAAATCGGCGACACGCGAACCCAACTAACCACCACCGTCGAATCAGAAGTTGAACGCTTACCTTCGTCCACTAGCACCAGCCAGCCATCGCCAAGCCGCGGCTTGCAACAAGTCTTTGAAGCCGCTGCTAAGTCTGCGGGCACAATGAGCGACCAGTTTGTTTCTACGGAACACTTGTTAATCGCTTTGACAGAAATCGACGGGCCCGCAAAGCGGTTGCTGTTTGCAAGCGCCGTTGATGCAGAAGCCATTCATGAAGCGCTTAAACATGTTCGCGGCTCGGCAAGCGTCACGGATAAAAACCCGGAGGCTAAATATCAGTCACTTGAAAAATTCTGCATCGATTTGGTCGCGTTGGCTCAAGCAGGGAAACTCGATCCTGTGATCGGACGGGACGAAGAAATCCGTCGAGTAATTCAAGTCTTGTCGCGTCGAAGTAAGAACAACCCAGTCCTGATCGGTCAACCTGGCGTTGGAAAAACAGCGATCGCGGAAGGGCTTGCGTTGCGCATCGTTCATAACGACGTGCCACAAAGTTTGCGAAATAAACGCGTCATGGCGTTGGACATGGGTGCGCTGATCGCAGGTGCGAAATTTCGCGGAGAATTCGAAGATCGACTCAAAGCCGTACTCAAGGAAGTCACTGCAGCCGCCGGACAAATCGTGCTGTTTATTGACGAACTGCATACTGTCGTTGGAGCCGGCGCTGCAGAAGGTGGTAGCGACGCCGCAAATCTGCTCAAGCCAGCCCTGGCGCGCGGCGAATTGCATTGCATCGGAGCAACCACTTTGGATGAGTATCGAAAATACATTGAAAAAGATGCCGCGCTCGAGCGACGGTTTCAACCAGTTTACGTTAACGAGCCGAACGTCGAGGACACAATTTCGATTTTACGAGGACTCAAGCAACGTTACGAAACGCATCACGGGGTGCCTATCAAGGATTCAGCTTTGGTAGCAGCCGCTGAACTTTCCAGCCGCTATATCACCGATCGTTTTTTGCCGGACAAAGCCATCGACTTGATTGACGAAGCGGCGTCGCGACTGGCAATGGAAATGGATAGCGTTCCCCAAGAAATTGACATCGTCCAACGGCGATTGACTCAACTGGAACTAGCCGCGCGACAATTGGCCGACGAAAACGATCAAGGCGTCAAAGATCGACTAGAACTAGTTCAAACAGAAATGCTTGAAAAACGGCAAGAACTGGCAAGTTTGCGAGAACAATGGGAATCTGAAAAGCTCGGCATGACCGGCGTACAGTCGGTCCGGCAACAACTAGCTGAAGCCCAACGACAATTCGACCAATTGGATTCGGCCATCAAAACAAAGCAGTCCAGTGGACAACCAGTCGATGAAGACGACTACCGGAAGCTATACGAGCTCGATTCCGAAAACAAAAAGCTGATCGCACAAATCGAAGCAGCAGAAAGCCACCAAGCTGCCGCTGCTGACCAACCCCAACGCAAACGTTTGCTTTCGGAGATGGTTTCTGAAGAGGAGATTGCGGAAGTTGTTAGCGTTTGGACCGGTGTACCGGTTACTCGGATGCTGGAGACTGAGCGAGCCAAGTTGTTAGTGATGGAAGAGCGTTTGCATCAACGTGTTGTAGGGCAAGAAGACGCGGTGGCCGCGGTCGCCAACGCCGTTCGCCGCAGTCGCAGCGGGCTTCAAGATCCCAACCAGCCAATCGGTTCGTTCTTGTTTTTGGGGCCTACTGGTGTTGGAAAAACGGAAGTCTGCAAAGCACTGGCGGAAATACTTTTCAACGATGAGTCGGCAATGGTGCGGATCGACATGAGCGAGTTTATGGAGCGCCATAGCGTGTCGCGGTTGATTGGAGCCCCTCCCGGGTACGTTGGCTATGAAGAAGGCGGAAAGCTCACCGAAGCCGTTCGCAGGCGCCCCTACAGCGTTGTTTTGCTGGACGAATTGGAAAAGGCACACAGCGATGTGTACAACGTTTTGTTGCAATTACTAGACGATGGCCGTTTGACGGACAACCACGGTAACACGGTCGACTTTACGAACACAATCATCGTGATGACCAGCAACGTTGGATCGCAGGTGATACAGAAGGTGTCCGAAGAGGGCGGATCTGCTGAGGAAATGCGAGAGTCGGTTGAACAAGCTCTGCGAGCCCGATTCGCTCCTGAGTTTTTAAATCGAATCGATGAAAAAATTGTGTTTCAATCGCTCAGCAAATCAGAGATCCGTTCGATCGTCGACTTGCAATTGCAATCGCTTGTTCGTCGAGTCGAAAAGTTGGGGCGAAAGCTCACGGTCACTGATGCGGCGCGTGGGGCGATTGCTGAACAAGGTTACGATCCAGCGTACGGGGCGCGGCCGTTAAAACGGCTGATCCAAAGTAGCATCGAAAACCCATTGGCGACTCACCTGCTCAAACCAGCCGCCGAAGGCCAAGACCAATTAACGGTCGACTTTGTAGGCGACCAATTCGTGATCGAATAGCCTTCGCATGCCTGGGAAGAATACATTTTTTGCGCCGCGAGCTTCTTAAAACGCTTGTCCTTTTGAACGCGTATCGGATTCTAGGCAACTTTCGTTTCAGCTGTGCTGTACTAGCTCAGTTTTGGTGTAGAGACGGCGATCAAAACCACTTCGTCGCCAGCAACGAAGTGGTAGTCCGTTGGGTTGATGTTTGGTGCTTCGCCGGGCGTGTGGACAGCGACCAAAATCGCTGCGTGTTTAGTTCGAGACTCCGATAGTTTTTCGTCGAACGTTGTCCCTACCCAACTTGCTGGTATGGGCACCCGATGGAATTCGTTTCCTTGCTCGTAAGTCAAAAGCTCAGACACTACGTTTGACAGCCCACGCTTCATCGCTGTTTGAGCCAACACATGAGCCCCGTACTCGCTGGTAACAACATAGTCGTTGACGTTTCCAACCTTCAGGTGCGAGGCGTAATTTCGATTAACTAGTTCAGCGCAGGTAAACACGTCTTCATTAATTTTTTCTACTGTCAGTGCTGCCAGAATTGTTCTCGCATCAGCGTCTTGCTCACTGCGTCCACCACTGGTGTCGGTCAAAACCAAGCACGTCGTAGCCCGTTCGATTCCAGCCCTGCATAACGCGCTGACACGAGTAAAATCGTCATGGACAAACATCACGTTGGACAAAGCCCGAATATTTGCGTCGATCATGTCTGGATCCAACTCCGTGATGACCACAATCGGTACTCGCCTGGAGCTTTTGCTCGCGCGGTACTCTTCGATAATGATCTTTGTTTTTTGCGTCCAACCACAGATCACGATATGATTCGACAATGCATCCCACTCAACCACTCGCCCCTCCGTTCGCATACGATCGACCATAAAGGCCGAAACGGTACCGGCAAAGATGGCGAAAATTGCCATCCCAGATAACATTAAAAATACAGTCACAATTCGGCTGCTGACCGTTTTTGGTGGTACAGGTACCGGTTCGCCAGCCAACAACGTGTAGATGCTAAACCAAAACGACGATTGCATATCAAAATCGTTTTCACGCGACGTCGGATTCAAATCCGGTATGTTGTCGCCTTGACGCAAAAAATCTACTTCATCAAGCCGCTGATCAACATCGCTAGCCAAATTTATTTGGCCCGCCTCACTATGCCTCGCCTGATTTTCGAAGTGAGTAATCGCAATCGTACCGAACACTACCGCAATCGACAACATTCCGACCACGATCAAAAGATCGACCGCGTTGTTGCGAAAGATTCGTGGGTAACGGCTCGATAGCCTTGCAAACACCCCCAACAGTCTGAACAGTCGCACGATCCGTAGTAAACGAAGCGCGCGTGCGGACCGGAAAATTCGAAACAACGGAATCACCGCCAAAATATCAAGCCAAAATTCTGCAAAGAATGCTGACTTTGAACTCGCCGCCGCAAACCGAAGGCTGAGTTCAATAATGAACAAATTGGTGATGTAGTCGTTTATTATTGTCAGCAGACGTAAATGCCACTGAGTTAGTGTCACCCAAGGCGTTACGACCTTCGGCGAAGAACGAGTGAACTCCGACTCCAGCCAAAATTCGGCTAGGGTAAGAACGACCGACAACATCACTAAAGTACCTATTAGTAACTCAAATGACGCTCGATTAAAAAATCGGTTCAGCGCTACTTGCCAAGGCCTTAATTTTGTTGGTCGCACAAATTCGTTCTTGGGGACAAGCATAAATCAGCGTTCTCCCTGAAGATCACCTTGACTGTCCTGAGACGTGTCTTCGTCAGTTAGCAATTGATGCAAATGATATTGGTGATCGCCCAGTTTGCCGCCGTAGTTAGCAGCAGTTATCGAAATGACTCCTTTGCCTGCAGCGGATCTAATCCCTGTGATCATCGCGTCACCGACCGCCTGATGGCAAGTCCCGTCGATTACGAGCTCGTAAACGCAATTCACTTGATTACTCAACAACGATCGGACACGGCGCTCGGGTGTTGATTGATCTGACTTATTTGAATCAGCTTCGAAATCAACGCCCTTTAATGTTGGGCAAAACAGGTGGTTCGTGGACGCGGGCATCCCTTTATAGCGGGCTCCAACTTTGCTGCCGCTACGCACCACGCCACCTGGAAAAGGACAAATCACGTTTGGCAGCTTTGCGATTTCATCCGCGGCGCGTTCGGCAGCGGATAATCCTGAGATTTGGTCGCTCGCTAAAATTAGAAAATTACCGCCTGCAACACCTTTGGCTACTCCGAATTTGTCTTCGCAAACAAATTCCCCATCCATTACCGGGATCCGCCAAAATCGCCGTTCACCAATCAATTTGCTTTTTTGAAATCCATCACCAAAGAAACGGAGTTTGTCGCCGACTTGAATTTCATTTGGTTTAAAGTCGACCAATTCACCGTCGTTGCGAGACAACCCATTGAACACCGCTGTGGTGGGGCAGGTCATCAAGCATTGACCAGTTCGGGTGAAGGTGGCTTTTTGCAGCGCCTTGGTCGAGAACGCGAACAGCATCACGCTTGCTCCGGGTCGGCCATCCAATGTGTCGGCAGAATCAACCCAGCCTTCAAAACCAACCTCTGCATCGCAGCCGAGCACCGATGTGCCGTATCCGCAGATTTCATTCACGGCCGTTTGCAACCAACGATGATTTAATGCAGTGATGATCAGTCGAGTGAAACGCATACTGAAGGCTTCAGCAAATGAGTCTTCGATGGGCGTGAAATTGATAATCAAAGCAAACACCAAGCCATAGTATAGGTTCTCGTTGGACGTGGTTTAGTTTATGATGAAATTCCGATAACCGCTACTACCAAGAACCATGCTCATCAATCCTCATCACCAACGTTCGCTTCGGCAGACCATTTTTCAGTGGCTTGTGCGGTGGATGTTTCGCATTCAATTGACGTTGGTTTATCGAATCCGCGTGCATGGCCTTGAGAAATTTCCAGAACCCGGAAAAACGCTAATTTGTAGCAACCATCAGAGCTTCCTAGATGCTGTCGTACTTGGTGTCACCTGCCCGCAACCGCTCAATTACTTGGCTCGAAAAACGCTCTTTGATGTAGCAACACCGGTGCGTATGTTTTTGAGCTTGAACGATGCGATTCCGTTTGATCGAGATGCTGTTGGCTTGGAGGGCATTAAGGAATCGCTAAAGCGACTCAAACGTGGTGAAATGGTAGTAATGTTTCCCGAAGGCACTCGTTCTAGCGATGGCGAGCTACTACCGTTTAAACCGGGCTTCGATTTGTTGGCTCGCCGTACGAAATCCCGATTGCTGCCGATTGCTTTGGACGGCTGTTACAAAGCGTTTCCACGCGACGCTCTACTACCTAAGTTCGGAGAAATTCGAGTCGTGATTGGTGAGCCGATTGAGTACAACCAATACAAAGACTGGTCTCCCGAAGAAACACGCACGATTTTGGAAAACCGAGTCGCCGAATTGTTAGCAACCGCGCGACGTAAGATCGCGGGCGATGATAAAATCGCGGACGATAATGACTAGTGGCTTGTCTAGATTGAGTTTTCCCGTAGCTGGATTTGTCAGAATTCAGGTCGTTCGAAAAAAAAACTAAGTTTGGCGACTCCGGCTAACAGCTTACATCCGTATTTTCAATCTGGACGCACTACTATTTAGTCTCCAACGGAGTAGCTAATCTCGGCATTCCAATGATCGCAATCCGCATAGTAGCCCCAGTATGGATCCGATGGTGAGTCGTCGGAGACATTTTCAGTCGCAACAAACGAATCGCCGGTCATCGTACCTTCGGTAACCATAGCGATTCGAGAACCGTCTATCAGTCGAGTTAAGCTACTATTTGATGATTTAGCCAATTGTACCAAACTGGCTTCGAAGTCGTTTTGTAATTGCAACGTTGTTTGGGTAACACGTTGACGTCCTGTTTCGAGAAGACCGTTAGTTTGGTTTGAAATCTGCCAATATTGAACAGGCGTCATATTGATGACCAACCTCGTTAACAACGTCGATGGCGCGATTGCAATCGAATTAGCGTTTTCCACTGCCCGCTGCTCGACGCTTGGCGATTCAATAGCCAACTTGGACTGTTGCCACCAGTCATTTGGCTTCAAACTGGCGAATTTGCGATTAAAAGTAGCGGCCTGTTCAAAGGCGAACTGTTTGAAATCATTCCACTTCTCTTCGTTGCGTTGGCAATCTATTTGAAATGCCTTCAACTGAACTTCTGCTTCATCTCCTAGCATTTTCAAATTGAAATTTTGTTTCACTGGTGTGATTGGATTTTTCTCTGCGTGGCAATTGGCGACAAAAGTCACTGCAAATCCAAAAACTAATGCAAAAATTTTGAACGACTGACAGTTCACGTCAAAAATCATTCTTGTTGCCTCTAAAAGATTAGTCCGAGTATTGTAAAATCACCACATAGTGTTGATCTCCGTCTAATTTGTAAATCGGGCGATGACAATCCTTTCCTGTTATCGAAAACGTGCTTTTTTGACTAACGGTTCGGATCGGGTAGACTTGTACGATCTAGAAGAGTTGACGGGCTGGGTTGTCGGTTTTGGGGCCGTCGTCTTTCGCGTTTCAATTCAAGCGACCAGCCAACGCTACCGCTTTATTTCTTGGTAGTCAAAAAGTAAAACAGTAAGTAATAATTCATACAAACGAACAAACGAACGTTTTCGCTTCAAAAGCGTAAGGACAACTAACTTTCCATTTTAAAATTTCTGTAAGATCGATGAAAACAACCTTCCTGCTTTGCTTTTGTTCGGCCGTGTTGGCGGTTATGCTGACCCAAACGATCCAAGGCAATTTCAATGTTGAAAACAACGCATTAGCAAGTGCCGCTTCACCGCAATCCCTTGGTGGCCGTTGGTCCGAACAACCGCCGCAAATCAGTTTACAGGCCCCCGTCGTTAACAGGCAAATTGATCCTGATGTTGATCGACGATCGTTTAGCGCCGATGAGCGAATTAATATTTCGGTTTATGACAAAGTTAACCGTAGCGTCGTCAATATCGACACGAAATCAGAAGTACCCGCGATGTTTCTGGGCCAGCATCAGACCCGTGAAGGCTCTGGGTCTGGTTGGATCCTAGATAACCAAGGCCACATTGTTACCAATCATCATGTCGTCGCTGGGAGCGATTTTGTATCGGTAACGCTTTCGGATTCCAAACAGCCTTATCCGGCTCAGGTGATTGGATCTGACCCGCCCAATGACATTGCAGTGCTAAAAATTGATGCCCCGCAAAGGATGTTGAAGCCAGTTGAACTTGGTGATTCAAAGTCGTTGCGTGTCGGACAAAAGATCATCGCGATTGGCAATCCGTTCGGCTTGGAACGCACGATGACCGTGGGAATTGTTTCGAGTCTCGGTCGGCACTTGCGATCCAAGTCCGGTAGAAAGATGAAAGGCATTATTCAAATCGACGCAGCACTGAATCAAGGCAACTCTGGCGGCCCGTTACTGGACAGCCAAGGTAAAGTAGTTGGTATGAACACCGCGATCGCATCGTTAACTGGCGAAAATACGGGCGTTGGGTTTTCAGTGCCTGTTAACACGATAAAGAAAGTTGTTCCTCAGCTACTACAGTTCGGTGAGGTTCAACGGGCGAGCTTGGGAATTGACTTTTACTGGAAGTCCGAATCCGGAGGGGTCGGGATCGCCAAAACCGCTGAATTCGGCGCCGCTCGACAAGCTGGCTTAAAAGGACTGACGATCCGTCGGAAACTGTTTCGAATTGGAAATCGAATCGTGCCGCAAACCGAAATCGACGAATCGGATGCCGACATTATCTTGGCTGTGAATGACCAAGCAGTAAATTCAACTGAAGAGCTTCGAGACGAGATCGAGAAATACAAGCCGGGGCAACAAGTGAATTTGCGATTGCGCCGCCGAGGTCAACTCGCAACAGTGCAGGTTACGTTGGGCTTGGAAGAATAAAGTTGGCTGGGTGGAAAGACCAACCGTCAATGGCTAAGATTGCGTTTGACTTCATCAAACCATCATTCCATACGGAAGCCAAACGTGAGCAAAATTAGCGTGATCATCGCTGCCGCTGGCAACAGCACTCGATTCGGTGCCAACGAAAAGAAAACTTTTGCGATGTTGAGTGGAATTCCTGTGTGGGTCCATTCGACGAGGGTTTTTGTAAGCCACCCTGAAGTCCAACAAATTATCGTGGCGATTTCACCTGACGATGAAGCTTATTTTACGCAACGGTTTCAAACGGAGATCGATCGTTTCAATGTTCAAATCGTTTTGGGTGGTGATCAACGTAGTGATTCGGTCCTAAACGCGTTAGCAGCGGTGTATTCGGACACTGATCTAATTGCTATTCACGATGGAGCACGACCTTGTATCGATTTGTCGTTATTTCAAGGTGTAGTGGACGCAGCCGAAACCAACGGTGCGGCGATTCCCGCGGTTCCAATTGCCAGTACGATTAAACGTAGCGATGATGATCAAATGATTGCGGAAACTGTTGACCGCAACAATTTGTATTTAGCGCAAACCCCACAGGTATTTGCGTCCCAAATTATTCGGGATGCCAGTGAACGTATCGCTGATTTGCAACCAACCGACGAAGCCCAATTACTCGAAACGTTGGGCATACCGGTAGCCCTCGCGCCTGGATCTCGCTTCAACATCAAAATCACTCACCCGGAAGACCTGCGTTTTGCAGAAGTATGCTTGGCGGCGATTGCTCCCGTTCAATACGACGGCGAATTGGATCCTGACCAACAGCTGCGTTGATGATTAATAATGTGTATAAACTTAGCTTTGATCGTTGGCTGAACACATACTCTTAAAACAGGTCGAACCACAAAACAACAGCCGCCTGAAAAACCAGACGGCTGTTGGGTGTTGTTAGGTTGTTGAGTAACGCAGTAATTAGTCAGCACTAAGAACGTATTGCGACTCTAACCATTTATTGACTCGTGTGAGTGAGTCAACCAAGTGGGCTCGAGTGTAGGCATCGTACTCATCGATTTTCGATGCTTCCTCAAGCTTTTCTTTGATTTCACCCAGTTTCAACGCGGCCAAATTTGAGATTGGTTTCATTGCAGCCGATCCGAAGCGACTGGTTCCAAGATCGAACAAACGCTGCAGGTACTCAGATTGCAGATTGCGACGCAACGACGAAATCGCTGGTTCACGCTCAGTAAACTTGCCATTAGGCTTTTCTTTGATCTCTTCCCAAACGGAATCAGTTACGGTGTCCAATACTTCGTTCAATGTCAACGCATCCTCGTCGGCAGGCAAGCGTAGCTCGTTGTCGTAAATCCGACGCAGAGTCGTTGGGCCTAAGATTTGCGACAAGCTGGTTGCTTGAATGCCCATAATCCGATCGTGGATCGGCCAGGCAGGATCTTCACCACGACGTCTCATGTGGTTAATGCTTAAATGATTAACCAGCTTTGGATTTAAGCCAAACGCATCGTCTTTGAAGGAGTTTTCCATCACAAAGTTAAGTGCTGCTCGTTGCCGTTCGGTTTCAACTACTTCAACCGGCGGGCGACCATCTGGATCACCTTTGCGGTCACGATTGATGTAACTACCGCCCAGCCAATTTGACATCATCGAAATCGCGCGTGTTTGCATTCCGAGCGTCATTAGATAACCTCGTCGTGCCTCTTTCCAAGAATCGCCGTCTTTGACAATCTTGTCTAGCAAAGCCTTGCGATGCTTTTTGGCAAATGCTACTTGATCGTTTGCATAATCAAGCGGATTTTTGCCAAAGTCATAACGACGAGCCAGTGGATCGGGTCCGTAGGTGTCTTCATCGGTGCCGAAAATTAATTGCGGTTCAGCAACTCGTGAAAGGATTTTAGGTAATTTCTTGTCGTCCAATGTGTAACCGTATTCGATCGCCCACATGTCGTAAGGACCGACACCAATCATGGCCCAGTCGCCTTGAATTTCACCATGTTCGACTTTGAAGTTAGTTGGGATGTAATCCATCACGCTTCCGGCCAGTGTCTTCTGCCCTTTGAAACCCTCAGAATTCATCTCAGCAATATCGTGGATCGAACTAGCTTTGAAATTGTGGCGAAGACCCAGCGTGTGTCCGACTTCGTGCGCAACTAGATCAGCCAATAGTGGACCGATGAATGTTTCTGGCATTCCGTCAAGCATTTGCACTTTATCTTCATCCGCATCTTCTTTCTTTTCTTCGTCGTCTTCTGTTTTGTCCTCTGAGTCATCATCTTTATCATCATCCAGATAAGCCAGCATTGCCATTCGCATCAGCGAAACGTCAAAGCGTCGTCCTTCAGCGGCTAAGCAATTCGCACCTGACTTGCTCGTTTGGCTAGACATGCCGACAGCAGTCTTGTCAGATTTTTGCGAAGTGGCAGATTTTTGCGATTGTTGCTGGTATTGGTAGACCAATTGCTGACGAACAAAATCTCTTGACGAAGGATTGGCCATACGAACACGAGGATCCCAGTTTGGATGTTTCGCAAACCAAGCCATGGTTTCGGGTGTCATTCCATCCATTGCAATAGCGGGAAGCATTTCTGAAAACTGACCTTCAAAAGTACGAATCCAACCATCCGTTAAAACAATGTCAGCATCCAGAATCTCTCCTGTCAACGGATTAACTCGGCTAGGACCAATGGCGGTACTAACGTTGTTGTTTAACCAACGTACAAAATTGTATCGAACGTCCTCAGGGTCTTTGTCCATGTGCCCGTCTTCGGCTTCGCTGTCCTGCTGGACCACTTCGATCGCGCCCTCGATACCGACTCCCTCGAACGCTTTGTTCCAAGACAAAATTCCTTTACGAACCCAACGGCGGTATCGAACTGGAGTTGTATGCTCGATGTAGAATCGAATTTTTTTCTTGGGCGGACTAAGTCGTAATTCCTTATCTCGTTTTTGGATGTTCCAACGGTTAATGTAATGAATATTAATTTCGTCGTCTTTGTATTTTCCATAATCGCTGTAAGACGTTGTGAAGTATCCAATTCGCTCGTCTGCCTTGCGCGGCTTGTAATCCTTTGATCCTTTGATCGGGCTGATCGAGTAGTGCAATGTCTTGAGCGTGCCACCAGAAGTTGGCATCTCAAATGCGACTTCAATATTCGACTCGAACACTTTAGCTTTTTTGATTGAAACCAAAGAACTTTGTGCTCGCACCGGTAAGAATGTCGAAGCGTTACCCACGAGCAACTGATTAAGATCAATCACTGGGCCGGCTTTACTTTTGGCTAGAATCGGTAGGCTTAACAAAACCCTATCAGTGAACAAACGCTTGACCGATGATTTAGATTCAGTGTCCGAACCCTTAATTGCCAAGTTCTCTTTAACCAGTGCAACTCGCTTGCCGTAGCGCTTCCAATAAACGTAAAACGCATCCGACTGTAGACCTGCAAATTGCTCGCCACCGGCAACCGTAGGTGCGATGAACTGGCGTGATTTTTCGTAGTCTTTGGGCAGTTCAGCTAAAAGCTTACCAGCTTTGCTGTCCTTCCAGAGCCGCATGTATGGTTTTGACCCGTCTTTGGGTTTGACTTCGGTGAAGCCCTTCGTAACCTTCTCTAAAGCAGGGAATTCTGGCTTAGCCTTTTCTGGCGTTTTTGGTTTTTCTGTTTTTTCTTTGTCTGCTGTTTGACAAATAGCACTAGTTGCGAAAACTAATAAAATACAGACGGTCTCTAATAGGAAACGGCGTCGAAACTGCATTACAAAACTCCTTAGTTCGTTAAGCTACATCACCCAGGCTGGGTAACAAGGAATGCCAGTAGGGCTAAGCCGGCAACCCATTAAGATGCCTCATTCTACGTCAAACCCCGGGCTTGACACCGCTTTACAACCATAAAAAGTTACCAATGATTCGCATTGTTTCGTATTTTTGGGTTATTCCCAACGAAAAATATGCGAGTAGGCCGAACCTGTCCGCTTCGTGGCGGATGCTGAGAATAGGTTGATTTGTGTAAATTCGTGTTGAATTGGCGGCGCCTATGGCCAAAAACACTCGATACTGCCTGATTACAGAGGTCGCCGGTCGTCCAACGATTAATCGATTGAGAAATAATCCGGTGATTGATAGCTGCCCGATTGTTGCTTTACGATTTGCATTAACACATCATTGGCGAGAGAACTAGCGCCAAAGCGAAACCAATGATTGGTCAGCCAAGCTTCGCCTAACGTTTCTTTGACCATGATCAAATAGTGCAACGCAAGTTTGGCTTTCGAGATGCCACCGGCGGGTTTCATTCCAACCATTTTTCCGGTTTTGAAATGGTGGTCGCGAATCGCCTCTAACATCACCAAGGTTACTGGCATCGTCGCTGCTGGTTTGATTTTACCTGTCGATGTTTTGATGAAATCCGCGCCAGCTTCAATCGCAATATCGCTTGCCAAACGAACGTTATCCAGCGTTCCCAGTTCACCTGTTTCTAGGATTACTTTTAAACGAGCAGACCCGCATGCTTCCTTGACGGCAGCGATTTCGTCAAATACATATTGATGGTCACCGGCATGAAAGCGGCCGCGGCTAACTACCATGTCAATTTCATCAGCGCCTGCTTGGACCGCCAATGCTACATCGTCCAATTTAATCGGCAGCGAACTATTGCCGCTGGGAAAAGCTGTAGCTACCGAAGCAACTTTGATGTCCGATCCAGCGAGTTCATCCTTTGCGACACCGACAAAGTTTGGATAAACACAAACGGCGGCTACACTCGGCAATCCTTCGACCGCATCGTGCAAGTGCCTCGCCTTGTAGCAAAGCTGCTTGACTTTTCCCGGCGTGTCCATACCTTCAAGTGTTGTCAAGTCAATCATGTTCAAGACCATTTTCAGGCCTTGAATCTTTGCTTCTTTTTTTATGCTTCGCTTCGTGAATCGAGTAGCACGCTCGACGACACCTACCTGATCAACAGTAGGCGAATTAGCACGGAACTTATTTGACGTGGATGGCATTGAATGGTCGCTTCGTAGTAGATAAATTTTTCAACCCAAGCAAGTCTTGCAATCCGCTTTACATCAAAGCGTTGTTACTGCATCGAATCGCCACAGTATTTGCAGTATGCCGCATCGGCGTCGTGGCCTTCGGTGACGCAAGACGGACAAGAACGAGCCGAAGTTTTAGCATTCCTTTTTTGTCCAATGATCTCTGCGGACACAAACCCGGTAGGGACAATAATCAAACTATACCCGATTAAAATCAAAACCGCCGAAAGAATTTTTCCGGCTACTGTTGTTGGAACAATGTCGCCATAGCCCACCGTTGTCATCGTAACAATCGCCCAGTAAATGCCGTCTGGAATCGATTCAAACTGCGACGTAGATACCTTGTGCCACGTTTCGATCTCATACATCAATGTGCCCGCAACCGTCACCAAAATCAAAACGACCGTAATAAACACCGTAATTTTGGCGCGAGAACGCCAGACAGCGTCACCGAGTTCCTCAGCTTCATGCTGGAACCAGCCCAGTTTGAAGATCCGAAACACGCGGAGCAGCCGCAGTGAGCGAATCACTGTGAAGGACGCTCGTTCGAAACCACCGCCGAAACCGAACACCAAATAGTCTGGCAGGAAGCTCATTAAATCGATGATCCCCCAAAAACTAATGGCATATTTGAGCGGGCGCCGTACACAGTACATCCGTAATGCGTATTCAATAGAAAAGAAGATCGTAAACACCCAGCTCAACGTCAACAAAATTCCGTGGTAAGGTCCTGGATCTTTGGAGTCAGCCATTCTGCCAATACCAGGAACGGTATCTAAGCAAACCACTACGATACTGGCAACGATTGCCAATAGCAGTAACACGTCGAATAACGCACCGGCAAAATCGTCCGCGCCAAAAATGATCTCGTGCAGACGTTGTCGAAAAGGCCCCACTTTAAGGTTGTTGGCATCTTCCTCGTGGGATTTAGGAGGCTTCTGGCTCTGCGAAGCGTTGTTTTTTGAGGAAGCCATTTTCGATTCTTTGTACGAACAGACTAAGTTTATAAATTCAACCAGTCAGCATAATTTTGATGGAACTGGTGTTCTTGTTCAAGCAGGCGTATTGGAAAGATTTTCCCAAGCGTCAATCAATAGGCCAGCCACGCGGTCGATTTCGTCTTGTGACGTATACCAACCACAGGTAAGCCGGATCGTGTTAGCAACGTGTTCAATCCCTTTGCCCATCGCTACCAGTGTCGCCGATTCAATTTGCCCCGTGCCATGACAAGCTGCCCCCATAGAAACACAAAGTTCAGGCAGCCTAGAAAGGATCTCTTTCGCACTGACGTTGGGAAACGAAACACTTGACGTATTGGGCAGTCGTTCGACGTCGCCTCCGTTGATTTTTAAACCTGGGATCGATTCAAGGAGTTGCGTTTCCAATCGATCCCGTAGCCGAGCCATTCCAACGGAGCTTTCATCCAAGCCATTGGCAGCCAAGTAGGCCGCTTGCCCCAAACCCACAATGTATGGTGTGTTCTCTGTACCCGCGCGGATACCTTTTTCGTGACCGGCACCATGGATCAATGATTCAAGATTTAAATCGTGGCGTATGTAGAGCGCTCCGATGCCTTTCGGGCCATAAAACTTATGTGCGGCCAGCGTTAGTAAATCGACTTCCAAGTCCTGAATATATGCTGGGATTTTACCAATCGATTGACTGGCGTCGGTATGCATCAAAACACCACGTCGTTTGCAAATCTTTGAAATTTCTCCGATAGGTTGTACAACGCCAATTTCATTATTTGCGTGCATGACGCTAACCAATCGAGTGTTGTCTCGGATAAGTTTTTCGATCGAAGCCGGTTGCACAACCCCATTTTCATCGCATGGCGCAATACTCACTCCGTAGCCCATGCGTTGCAAAAATTTTACGGGTTCAGTGACGGCGGGATGTTCGATTTCAGAAATGATGATGTGAGCATCGCCGGGATCGTGCATGAACATCACGCCCTTAATGGCCAAGTTGTTACTTTCGCTGCCACCACTGGTAAACACTATTTCGCGAGCGTCACTGCCAATCAAACTACCAGTCTTCGATCGAGAGTCTTCGATGGCCTCTTTTGCAGCGCGACCCAAAGCATGATCGCTCGAAGGATTGCCGTAGTGCCCGGTCAAAAACGGTTGCATCGCCTCGAGTACGCTCGGTGCAATTGGTGTGGTGGCGTTATAGTCCAGATAAATTTGGCGCACAAGATATCCTGATCAAAGGCAATTTTCGGTTCTGCAGATATTTGTAAATTGTAATTGGTTGCATGTTTTTCGCGATGGCCAGCGAGGGATTTACATCTGTATTCAATGGCATGGCGTATTTTGAGCCAGATTATTACCTGGGTTCTTAGCGATTGTATGGATTGGCCTTTTTGCGACGATAGTACTTTTGGCCAGCTAAGAAAAAACACAACCCAGAAGAAACTCCGAACAACAACATTGCGTTCAACGGATAGATGGCCATCACGATTGCGGTCGCAAACATCGCCACAGCATGAAAGTAAAATGACCCCGAAAGGATTCCAGCCTTCACCAAAAAAACCATCCCCGCCACTACACCAAGTAACGGGGCAAGCTGTAGGATCTCTAATCCGAGTGTCATTTCAAGCGGGAACAAAAATGCGACGCAACACATTGATGCTGCCCACACGTGTGCGATCTGTCGTTCAACAAACGTTACAGGACCCATTTTTCGTCGTACCATCCAAAACACGACCGCCCAAGTTCCTAGTCCCAGCGTCCACATCAACCAATAATGCCAACGAACATCGTCTTTGGCCCAGACCATAACTTCGGTAGCTACGCACGCGACCAATAAAACCAAGCTATGCCAGATCCAGATCAAACCCCAGTTCTCTAACACCGAAGCATGGTGGGTTTCGCGAAACAGATTAGAAATCACCTGCCCCATGCGCCCCAGCCTTGCATTCACGGGTCGACCTTCCTGTACCGCCAACAGATCTTCGTGCAATTCTCGAGCAGATTGATAACGTAGATCTTGTGGTTTTTGCATACAAGTCATGCAAATGATCTCTAGCTTGCGATCGGCTCGTTGGTTGATCGCTCGCGGCGCAACCGGGTCCTGTTCCAAAACCATCATCACGGTATCCACCGGAGTGGTACCTAAAAACGGAGGGCGCCCGGTAAGCATGTGATATAGAATCGCGCCGAGCGCGTACACGTCGGTTAACGCGCTTAAACGAGCCCGGTCGCCTGATGCTTGTTCAGGAGCCATGTAAGAAGGGGTTCCTAGTAACGCACCGGTTTTAGTAAGGGTTACGTTTTTGGTGGTTGCCTGTTTGGCCAGCCCAAAATCAGCGACGTATGGGTTGTTGTCTTCGTCTAGCAAAATGTTCGAAGGCTTCAAGTCACGATGCAGAACTCCTTGCTTATGAGCATACTCCACCGCGTCGCAAATTCCGTTCATCACGTGAGTGGCTCTTGCGTTGTTCATTGGCCCACGCATTAAACGTTCCGACAGCGAAGGGCCAAGAATCAACTTCATGCAGAAAAATGCTCGTCCTTCAAACTCACCGATTTCATAAATCGGAACAATATTTGGGTGGTCCATCCGCGCCGCCGCATCAGTTTCTGCGTCGAACCGCTTCTTTTCAGCTTCGGTGGCAAAATCACCTTTTAAAATCATCTTGATGGCGACAGGCTCACCATCCGAATTTCTCGTCGCGCGATATACAATCCCCATACCGCCGCGGCCAATTTCTGCTTCTAAAACGTAGTCCGCAAAAGGGCAAGGGAGTTCCACTCGCGGCAACAGTAATTCGCTTGTGGACGGCTGCGGAAGTCCGCGTTGTTCATCAGCGGCAATTTTAGTGACCGTAATGGTTCCCCATAACTCGCGCAAATCTTTTTCGAATTTTGGGTGGGTGGCGCAGGCTTGTTCGAGTTCCAGTTCCTCCCCGCGGATCGCTCGGTCAGCATAACCGGTTAAAATCTCAGCAAGCTCCTGTTCGAACGGATCAAAGTCATCTTCAGATAGATCAGACATCGCTCAGCCTCAAGCTTTTATGTTTCGCGTTCACCCTGCAGAATAGCCTTCAACCGGCGTATCGCTCGCAGATATCGCATGCTCGCCGCAGGCTCGGTTAGCCCTAATGCTTGACCAATCTCTTGGTTAGTCAAATGCTCGTAGTGCCGCATGACAACAATTTCACAATCCTTGGGGTCAAGCTCCGAAATTGCCGCTTCAACTTTCCGGGCCATTTCCTTTTGCAATGCGGCTGCCGCAGGAGTTAATTGTTGATCACCTAGCAGAGAAGCTAGATGAATCGATGATTGGTCGTATCCGCGTGGTGCAACCATCTGCTGTTCACGATCGACCGAACGTTTAGCCGACACTCGATGCCGACGGTGAGCATCGATGATTCGGTCACGAGCAATCTGTCGAAGCCACAAATGAAAAGGCATGATCGGATCGTTCAGGTAACGTGTCAGACGTCGATTGGCTTCAACCAGAACGTCTTGCAATACATCGCTCACATCAATTCGTTTTTGAATCTTTTGATCCAATCGCATCCGAATTAATTGTCGTAGGGAATTGCGATGTCGGTCAAGTAATTGATTGACCGCAGCGTCATCGCCGTCGATGGCTTGTTTAAGAAGAATGTCAGTTTGTAGTTTTTCGGGCCACATAATTTCTATTGTCGGTTATCTCGCCAGTTTTTACTAGCCTTGAGAACTTCTCGATTCGCGGTCAAAGCACGTCTGCACAATGTAATCGAGCAACGATTATGCGGAATTGGTTGGCTGTACTGTTTGTGTCGATATACTGCTGCTAATCCGAGGCACCGTCACTACGACAAATTGAATTTTTACGTAATTGCGTAATTCACAACCTACCGTTTTCTTAATGGATGCCTTCCAAATCCTCTCCTTCTAAATCCCCGCCTTTCAATAACCGTAGAATTTTCTTCTCCCTCCATAATTCTGCGACCATCTTAAAATGCCTGTCTCCAATAATCCAACTAGCCAGTCGCAACACGCGCCTCGCGATAGTCAAGGACTCGTTCTTGTCGTTGACGACGAATATGTGAACCGAGCGATTATGTGTCGCTTGCTCAAAAAAGCGGGTTTTGACACTGTAGAGGCAGCTAACGGCATAGAAGCGTTGAAAGCGATTGAAACTACTAAATTCGATTTGATTCTGCTCGACATCGTAATGCCAGAAGTTAACGGCTTCGATGTTCTTAAAACACTACGTAAGCAGCGTTCAGAACTGGACTTGCCAGTAATCATGGTTACGGCAAGTGACGAGACCTCACAAGTTGTTGAGGCATTCGAAAATGGTGCTAACGATTTTATAAACAAACCAATCGATCCGGCTGTCACTATGGCTAGGATCAACATGCACTTGCAGTTTGCCAAATCCCGAGCCGACTTGCGTAAGAGTGAGGAACGTTATGCTTTAGTCGCCCAAGGCACTAACGACGGACTTTGGGATTGGGATCTTCAAAAAGACGAGATCTATTTATCGCCTCGTTGGTTTGCGATTTTGAATCTTCCGGAAACGGAAATTTCGTCGCCTAAGACATGGTTCGAACGGATTCACCCTGAAGACTTTAAGTTAGTGAAAAACGAACTAGAGCAACACTTTAAAGGTGAGACACCGCTGTTCGAAACGGAAATGCGAATGCTTCATGAAAACGGAAGCTATCGCTGGACTCTTTGTCGCGGTCTAGCAGTGTTTGGTGATAATGGTTTAGCGCAAAGAATCGCCGGATCGCTAACAGACATTACAGAAGGAAAAGTTGCCGACGCACTGACAGGTCTTCCCAATCGTGTTTTGTTTCGCGAACGTTTGGAGCGTTGCCTGCAGCGAAAAAAACGCGACAACAGTGTCAATTTCTCGTTGTTGTATTTGGATCTAGACAACTTCAAGTTGATTAATGACAGCATGGGCCACGAGGCTGGCGACCGACTACTGGTAGCCGTCGCTCGGCGGCTGGAAAGCAGCTTACGTGAGGCGGAATCAATTGTTTGTCGAATCGGTGGAGACGAATTTGCGATTTTGATAGAGGACTTGAAGTCGCGAGAAACATCCGTTCATGTTGCCAAACGAATTATCTCCAGCGTTGGGGCGCCTATCTCAATTGGTGGAGGCCGTGAAGTTTTTACTTCCGTCAGTATTGGTCTAGCCTTTTCGGACGATGGACTCGACAGTAGTAATGAAGTTGTCCAAGCCGCTGATACTGCAATGTATCGAGCAAAAGAGCAAGGCAAGTCATGCTACCGTGTGTTTGACCCAGCAATGAAACAGGACGCTACCAAACGGTTGAACCTTGAAAATGAGCTCCATTACGCTGTCGAAAATGACCAGCTTAAGTGTCACTTTCAGCCAATCATCGAGACATGTACTCGTAAAGTGGCCAGCTTCGAAACGCTTGTTCGCTGGTCACACGAAAAACTCGGAGAGGTTTCACCTGCCGAATTCATTCCAATCGCAGAAGAGAGTGGACTAATCGAACGGATTGGTATGATCGTGCTGCGAAAATCGTGCCAACAACTCGCGGAGTGGCGTCGATTAGATTCGAGATTTTTAGGTTTGCAAGTGAATGTAAACTTGTCTAGTCGGCAACTTAAAAGTCAAGACTTGGTAGCGAGGGTTCTTGAGGTCATTAACCACGCGGGAATTCCACCGGAGAGTGTGAAGATTGAAGTGACCGAGAGCACGATTATGGAGAATCCCCAACTAGGCGCTCGCGTTTTGTCGGAATTGCAACAAGCAGGCGTGAAAATTGCCATTGACGATTTTGGCACTGGATATTCTTCGCTCTCTTGTATCCATGAATTGTCTCCTGACGCAGTAAAGATTGATCGCTCCTTTATTGACACGATTTCACAGTCGAGTGACAAAGAAACCATCGTGCGAGCGATCATCGCACTGGCTGACGGTTTAAAATTAGATGTCGTAGCAGAGGGCATTGAAACTGAGTGTCAGCACAATATCCTACAAGAAATGGGCTGCAAGTACGCTCAAGGTTTTCTATACTCAAAACCGTTGACACCCCAAGAGCTATTTCAGTTTGTCGTTGGTAACAATGAAGGCACGTTAGGAAATTCTAGCCCAATGTTGCCCGTTTCAGCGGGAGACAATGAAGGCTTGCCGTCAAATCAAAACGCAAACGTTAACTGAGTTTTGAGTTGATTGTCGGTCACAACCGTACTCGAGTTTTGTGAGCGATAGACTTTAAGAAATAGTAGAATCCTACGCGTCGTTTCTAGTCCGCGCCCAGAAAGGGGCCTGTATCGCGCAAATACTTGCAGCTAGAATTGCTGATGAGTAGCACACGTTGCGTTCTTCTGCTTAATCTTGCGCTTACACCGTCATGCCAACCACAAAGCCCCTCTGCTGCCTGCTAACTAACTCAGGCCGTGGTGCCGTTGCCGTCGTCGGAATTGCAGGAGAAATTAATCAAGTCGCAGCGATCAACGACCAGTTGTTTACTCCGGTCGGCTCGCGAACGTTCCAAACACTGATCGATCAATCGGACCAAGTGATCTTCTATGGCCGATGGAAGTCGACAGCCGAAGATCTGGTGGTTGTCAAAACTAATTCTGGGCTTGAAGTTCATTGCCATGGCGGCGACGCGGCCTCGACTGCCATCATTGATGACCTGACTCGAAACGGTTGTGAGACCGTATCGCACCAAACATGGCGGGGACTCAGTTCTGACCGGTGGCGAGCTGAAACGGAGGCGGCGATTTGTGCGGCGACCACCTCTCGCACGGCTAACCTGCTGTTGCAGACTTTTCAGAACCAAACTTTTGCCTTGTCAAAATTGTCGGCTCATATTGATTCGAGACAAACCCCTGCTGCAATCTCTGATATTCAACGGTCGTTGTCTTGGGCGGAATTTGGTTTGAGTCTAACCCAAACGCGCTCGGTAGTGTTTTGCGGGCAACCCAATGTTGGAAAAAGCAGTTTAGTAAACGCAGTTGCTGGCTTTCAGCGAGCGATCGTCAACTCTCAAGCTGGAACCACGCGTGATGTGCTCAGCCAGTCAACTGCGATCGACGGTTGGCCGGTCGACTTGAAAGACACTGCTGGCCTACGAATGTCGCAACATCAAGTCGAGGCATTGGGGATCGAAAAAGCGAAGCAAGAAATCGAAAAATCCCGGATTCGTTGTCTTGTATTTAGCTGCGAAGATTTTAGCACTAGGCAGCCCGAAATCGATCAAGTGCTGACGACCAATCAAAAACTTCTAAATCAACTTGATCCTCAACTGGTTGTTTTCAACAAATCTGATTTGGTGCCGGACTTTAAGATTCCCATAGCATTGAACTATAGCGGGCCTCAGATAGTTGTTTCTGCAACGGATCAAGTGGGAATACAACGTTTGGTTGCCAGTATCGCTAATCTATTGGCGCCTGAACTACCGAACGATAATGATTGGTTTCCGGTAACCACATGGCAAACGGAACAGCTACAATCAATTCTTCAAAATCTGTCTCGAAACGATTTTGAATCTGCACGGTCTTTACTAATTTCATGCTGAATCAAGCAATCTAAAAAATATGTCAAACTCGTCTGGAAAAGTTTGCTTGGTTTGTGGCTTTGAAGGTTGCGAAACCATCGAAACAGATTTAACCGATAGTATGTCCACCGCCGGCGATCAATCTATACTGCCGGTTGCTGATCAAAGCGAGCAAATTCAACAAGCCAGCAGGTTGCTTGCGGTGTCTAAGTCGACTTTAATTTGCGGTCTCGACAGCCTTGATTTAGACGCCCAAATGGCCGCCTGGAAACTCGCTGATCAATCTCGGGCCATCGTAGATACATCATTAACCAAACACAGTCACGCCGCCGTCCAATCACTGCAACGTAAAGGCAAGGTTTCGGCAACCTACGGCGAAATCCGTCGTCGTAGCGACCTGATTGTTATTTGGGATTGTAATTTGCAGCGTCAGCATTCTTGTCTGTTGCGAATGTTCACTCGCGACCAAATGCTCAATCGAGAAATTATTTTCGTGGGAGCCAGTGATGCGCCAATGGCAGCGATGGCCGATCGGGTTTTCGCCTTGAATACGACTAAAGATAGAAATGCGATGGTGAGGCTGATTTGTCGGCTACGGGCTATAACCGCCGGTAAAACAATTTATGATGATCAATACGGCGAGCATGATCTTCCAGCGGCGGAAGTGCAAGAACTGTTTAATAAGCTTGCCAGTGCGTCCTATGGCAGTCTGTTTTATTCTCATGGCGAACAGGACTGGGAGTTTGATTTCGAAACAGAATCTTTATTGCGACTTGTAAGCGAGCTAAACTCAATCGCGCCGCTAGTGAGCGTGGCGGTTCGAAATGATGGGAATGGTTTGGGTGCCGAAAATATATTGACATTGACCAGCGGGTTCCCATTTGGGATCAGTCTGCAACGCGGACATGCGGAATCGACCGGATCCCTGTATACAGCATCAGAAATGCTACGCCGTGCAGCCTGTGATCTGATACTACTTTGCGGGAACGCAAAACTAAACGGGGGGGCCGAGATTCCGAATTGGATGCGTGCAGAACTCACTCGGGTGACCGTGGTTCAACTAGCGCCTCAGCCAGATGACTTTGCGGATGTATTTCTTGCTTGCCCAGTTGTGAGGCCAAAGCACACGTTTGCTGGCAATGTATTTCGAGGCGATGGTGTGGTACTTACTGGATCAAAACCAGATACCAATCGCTCCGCCGAATTCGTTTTGCAATCGTTAATCGCGGCCTGTCAAAACACATCGATCTCCAATACGTAATATTCGTTTTAAAGTAAGTGAGCCTTCAATGTCGCGGATGGTTATAAAATATTATTTTTTAGTGATCGCATTTCTTATTTCCATCGGTCATTTGGTTTGTAGCGCAAACCCACCCGTTGAAGACAGACAGACGCCAAATATTGTTATTATTTTTATTGACGACTTGGGCTACGCTGATATTGGTCCTTTTGGTGACACGCCTTACGCGACGCCGAATTTAGATGCGATGGCCGCAAATGGAAGAAAGTTCACAGACTTTGTTGCCAGCAGCGCTGTATGTAGTGCTTCACGTGCGGCTCTGCTGACAGGCTGTAATCATCGACGAGTTGGAATTGGTGGTGCTCTGCCGCCCAAGAGTACTACTGGGATTAATTCGAACGAAATGACAATCGCCGAATTGGTCAAACAAAAAGGTTACGCGACAGCGTGCTTTGGTAAGTGGCATCTTGGTCATCACGAAAAATTCTTGCCCTTGCAACACGGGTTTGACGAGTACTTTGGTTTGCCGTACTCAAACGACATGTGGCCGTTCAAACCTGGTTTCGAAAATTTCCCTCCTGGTAAGAATCGAAAACGGAATTGGCCACCATTGCCACTGATAAAAGGCAATGAAGTGGTCAACCCAAATGTGTTGGCCGAAGACCAAAAGAAATTGACGACACAATACACGGAACATGCGGTTGATTTTATCAACAGGAATTCTAACAAGCCTTTCTTGCTGTACGTGCCTCATTCAATGGTTCACGTGCCGCTCTACGTTTCGGATAAATTTAAAGGGAAGAGTAAAGCTGGTATCTTTGGCGATGTGATGATGGAAGTCGACTGGTCCGTTGGGCAGATCGTTGAAGCATTGAAGAAAAACAATATTGACGACAATACATTGGTGGTATTCACTTCTGACAACGGGCCATGGTTGTCTTACGGTGGTCACGCAGGATCAGCCCTTCCCTTGCGTGAAGGTAAAGGCACGATGTTCGAGGGTGGGTATCGAGTTTGTACGATAATGCAGTGGACAGGAAAAATTGCGGCCGCCAGCACTTGCGACGAACTTTGCTCAACGATTGATTTGTTCCCAACGGTTGCCAAACTAACCGGAGCCCCACCGTCGGCCAATAAAATTGATGGCAAAGACATTCGCGATTTAATATTTGATCAAACCGATGATGCACCACAATCACCCCATGATTGCTTTCCTTGCTATTACAACAACGGCGAACTGCAGGCAGTTCGTGATCGCCAGTACAAGCTAGTGTTTCCTCATAAGTATCAGACCGTAGAAGGTAGGAAACGCTACAACGATGGTCAACACTGCGGCTATTCGCATCTTGAGGCGAAGTTGGCGTTGTACGATTTAAAACAGGACATTGGCGAGACAACGGATGTTGCGAAAGAACATCCGGAGGTGGTCGAACGACTATCGAGATTTGCGGATCAAGTTCGCGCGGATCTGGGCGACCGCTTACAAGGTGAACCGGGAAGTGGACAACGCCCAATCGGAAAACTGGATTCGGATAATGTGAAGTAGCTAGGGCCACCGTGCGTTGGATTCGTTGCTACAAAAGCATGTTGATTGCAGTGGTAAAGTAGATTATCAGACTTGGCAATCCTACGCGCGAAGGACACGTACCCCGACTCCAATCATTCGCAAAGTGATTACGGCCACAGCGAGCGAAATCAAAATGTTTAAAAGCGTAATCCCTTGTATAATGATCACTAACGTTTCAGGGCCGAGCCCTAAAAACCTGAGGGCAAAGGCAAGCAAACCGAACAAAAACTGTATCCCCATCGATCCCGCCATCGCCATCATCGCTTGACTACCGGCTTGCTCTAGCGATTTAGATTTAATGTTCTTTCCTACCACTCGATAGAAATTTACAAACAAAAAAGAAGCCACTATCAGCATCAAACCACCGACAGCGATCGCTACTAGCGATCCGACTCCTATCGCAGCGGCTTGCGCCGTGGACGGTCCACTGAAACCCACACTACCCAATGAGATTCCCACTGCGAGCCAGAGTATAAAAGCACCGAACATCGCTAGAAACATTAGCCCCAGAGATCCGCCAGCGTTCAACTTTTCATTTTTTTCAGGTGCAAACACACAGAGAACCTGGCCCACCAAAAGCACCAACAAGCTAATTCCCCACATGATAACGGCGATTAAAGCGAAGATGCCAACAACGACAGCAAGCCCGTCAGGCAACGGTTGAAACACAGCGCCAAGGCCACCGACCACTGTAAGCAGCACGCCAACCGCCAGCTGACCCACAACGGCTCCTAACACCATCATCATCCCCAGTCGAGCAACCCTGTAGGCCGAGGGATCAAACGACGTTCCCGAGCTTTTTTTTCCTCGCTTTGACAACCCTGTTTTTTTTGCTTTGCGGTTAAGCGCAGAATTCGTCATTACGGACTGAAAAGGATTCTCCTGCACAACGGGCGCACCGCCTTCGGGCCCCAGCACAATTGGATCGACTGCCTCACCAAACCCTTCCTCTGCAAAATTACCGAGCCCGGCACCGGCTTTGGGTGACGGTGGCGCGCCAAAAATATCCACTTGCTTTTGAAACCCACCTTCAAGCCCAAACTGCTTCAGTTCGGAATTATCCTGCTGGTCAGGTTTTGGTTGAGCCGGTTTGCTGGGCCGAGCCCTCGGTGTTGCTGGCCGGTTAGCCGCAGGAGATTGGTCCGTAGCACCGGGCTTTCGAGTACGAAACGCTGTGCCGCATTCCTTACATTTGACTGGTTTTCCAAGTGCTGAATCGGGTAGCGTATATTTCTTACTACATTTAGGGCAAGCAATCTTAGCGGGCATCAAATCAACTCAAATAGGATAGAAACAGCAAGCAAACAAATTAAAAAACCAGCTCATTCTAGTTTAACCCCCAACGACAGCCTCCGTCGAGCAAATCAGCGACAGCACTTAAAAACGCCCCATAACAGGCACGCAGACAACGCAAAACAGATTCGATCGGCACAATTAGCTGGCCTCAATGCCATTGGCTACTCAAGGATCTGATCTGTCATCTCGACAAGTTTCTGTTGAAGCCGAGCAGCGGTTTCGATTTCTTTAGAAACCACCTCATCATCGACGCCTGGTTGCCCCTTCAGCTTTTCAATGTTCTCGGTGCGACGGTTGAGCCTAAGCTGTTGCAGCCTTAGCACTTTTAATTCAGCCGATTTTTTCAACAAAGGCGGATCAGGTTGCTCACCAGAGTTTTCGTTGTCACCGCTTTCGTTGTTTTGGTCTTTCTTGTCCTTATCATCTTTGGCCTCCTTCAGTGCGTCGACCAAATCTTCCATCGTAGCTTCAATCTCTTTCTGAACGAGCTGAGTGTAGGCGCCGGTTTTTTCGTCACTCAAGAGATTCATTGCGTTAGTAAGTTGGTCCTGCAGGTCAGCTACAACCTCTGGAAACACAACGCTGGTTCCGTCTTCTAACAGCAAATCATAAGCTTGCTGCGCGGATTCGTTGATTTCATCTTCGTCGTTGGCCAATCGCATTAACACTATTTGATCACGATGCTGCAACCCGTCGAGTACCGATCGTCGGTCTTGAATTTCCACCGTCACCTGAGAAGTCGACCGTTGACGATCAAGCATTTCCTTGAACCGCGATTCCAATCTGGCCAGCTTTTCCTCTCGCGTTTCGTCCTTCAACTGAGCCAAACGTTCTTCGATTTCATCGATTGCTTTTCGCATCTTCCGCTCGGCTTGTTGCTGCTTCTCCTGAGCTTTGTCCGAATCGTCATTTTTGATAGCGTCAGCGGCTTGCTGCTGAGCCTCACCGGCTTCTTTCATCGATTGCTCGCCAGGGTTAGACTGATCTTGCTGGCTGGATTGCTCTTGATTCGTATCCAAATCCGATTTTTTGGCTGCTTCCATCTTAGCCGCTACTTCCATCGCTTTGTCTCGCAATCGACGCTGGTCGTCAGCAAGTTTGTCAAACACTTCTTCAGGCAACGATTCAATCCGTCGCTTCTCTTTCTCAACTTCCGCTTTGGCTTCGTTGATTTTCTTAACTGCCTCCGCTTGATTCTTCGCCGCGTCCTCAGGCTTGGCACTACCAAGCTTTTCTTCTGCCTTGGCTTGTTCCTTCTGCGCCTGCTCTAACGCCTCTTGACCTGGCTGCGGCGCCTGCTGACCAGGCTGACCGGACTTACCACCTGGTTTTCCGTCCGATTTCTGTCCACTTGACTTTTGTCCATTCGATTTCTCTCCATCGGACTTCTCTCCGTCCGGCTTCTCTCC
>CAZHCH010000001.1:50807-91956 GCA_964530985.1 uncultured Pirellulaceae bacterium
ACTTTTGTCCATTCGATTTCTCTCCATCGGACTTCTCTCCGTCCGGCTTCTCTCCGTCCGGCTTCTCTCCATCCGACTTCTCACCGTCTGACTTCTCACCGTCTGACTTCTGATCCGATATTGAATCACCAGATGGCGACGCTTCCTTATCCATCTGATCACCGGGTTGTCCAGATTCGCCGCTTTTTCCAGCGTCTTCATCGCTTGGCTTCTGATTCGAATCCGAAGACAAACCTTCGGTGTCTTCTCCACCAAGCTTTTGAATTTCGTTTTTTAAACGTTCAGTCTGCTTACGAATATCAAATTGCCGGTCGGCGATAGCGTCAAGTTCCCGCAGCGATGACTTCTTATTCTCTTTAGTGGCTTCCATCAGCTCCTGTTGCTTTTTAGCTAACTCGTCAAGATCCTTGATCTGTGCCTTCAGTTTCTCGACTGTTTGCTCCTTGTTGGAAGCTTTGTGAGTTTCGGAAGTTTGCTGACGCTGTTGGCGAAGCTGTTCTTCAATATCCGATTTCCATTGTTCAAGTTGATCGATTTCCTTTTGCTTGCTGATGGTTGGCTCTTTGCGCTGAGTCAACAAACGAACGAGCTGATCAAGTCCATCACGGACTTCCAAATGAAGTTTACGAGCCTCGTCCAGACGATTTTGATTCAGCAACGATGTCGCTTGAGCCATCTTGTTAGTGATCAATCCCTCTTTGGATTGTTGATAAGCTTCGGTTAGTAGCTTCGCTTGCTCGGGCTTGTCAACTCGCAAACGTTCGGCGATCGACCGAAACTTCTTTTCGACTTCGACCATCTTCATTTGAATCAAGCGTTGCCTCAAACCTAATTCGGTCTTCGCAGTATCGTCCTGCCCGCTCGCGATTCCGGTTCCGGTTATGCTATAAAATAAGCAAACAACTAATACAAAAACCATTCGACGCAATAATTGAATTGAGGTCACGATCAGCTCCAATGAATTTATAAAAGTTAGGGTGTCGGTTCCGGCACGACTCAACTGGCCGCGAGTATTCTACAAGACTTATTCAAAATCAACGAATCGAAAATCTGAGGAGACAATCTTGCCAGCTAGTCGCCAAATCGCAGTAAACACCTAGGGCATCAACGATTTGATGTGTTATTGCAATACAGGAATCAATCAAATATTTTGCCTTCGTCAATATCACTATTGTCGGGTGCTTCTGCTGCTTCACTTCGTTTAATCATTTCTTCGTTGCCCTGTCGAATCGAAATCACCTCATTGATAATTCCTTGAAAATCCTCCGAAGCGGTCATCGCGGCAAGGATAGACTTCATTTGTGCTAGGATTTCTTGGTGTGTTTGATCAGCTTGATCAGCAGCCGCTTGAAGTCCTTGAGGACCGTTGATCAACGACCGACAATGATCCATGTGTCGTGCTGCAATCGCAATCAAATTTTCGTCAAGGGCTCGGACCGGTTGAATGATTCGCTGATCAAACCGTGTTTCAATTCGCTGTTCAGGGGCGATCGCGTTTTCGGCTTCGTCCAATTTATTGTTTTTGACTTCGACTAAAAATTCTTCAAAACGATCCGCAACCCGAACCACGTTAGTCCCGATCAACTTCTGGGCTCGCGTAGCAGCAAGTAAGGCTTTTTCACGACTGGCGGCAAAATCCGCTTCGCTTTGACCAGCAGGTTTTGTTCTCGCCACAATCGCTTGCAACTCCGTTGCTAATGCCAACTGCGTCTCGTAGGCCTGGTCGAAAACCCGCCGCTGTTCAATTTCTCTTCGCAACAAATCGGCTCTTAATTCCGCTTGAGTGACGACCTTCAATAAAAACTCTTGCGACTTGCCTGTGTTGTCAGCATCAGGATATTCGTCTTTCCCAATCACCGTAAATCGAAACGTTGTGCCCGGCAACAAATCAAACGTGCTCATCTCCAACGCCACTACATCGTTAACGCTGGAAGTCGGTTCAGCCAACAACCCCGGTTGATTTTTACTTGCAAAAACAAGTCGCTTAACTTGGTTCTCGGGATCATTGGCTTCATTATCCGTGATCCACGCACAATCAAATCCTAGTTCCGCAAAACCGTATTCATCATTCGCTTGAAAGGAAACTGGAACGGTGGCTCTAGAGACGACCAATCCACTAATCCCCAGCAGTGACGCTCGCATCACCGGCGGCTTATCTTCCGTGATTGCAATTCGAAATTTGCTGCGACGAGAATTCTCTACGCCCTCCGCATCAACCAGTCGTATCTCGTACTCGCCCCCTAGTAACGAGCCGACTTTGGGCACTCGCCCTGAAAATTGGCTTTCCTGTTGTCCATCGACTGACAACACAATCTTATTTTGACCGTTAACCACAAATGCCTCGGCAACGGATTTCGTAGCGGTGACCTGAACGTCCAAATAGCTATTCTTCAAAATCGCAAACGGCCCCGGTCCAGACAGCACCACACTATCAACCCCGGTGTACGCCGGCAGTTTGGCCGCGATCGTCAACTCTGCAATCGCCGGTGGCTCCACTAATTCAACATCAACCCACTCGGTAGTGTCATCGCCGCCAAGGGCTCGCAATCGAAACTCAGTCGAAACGTTGTGCAACATAAACACGTGTTCGGTACCACCGGAGCTACCAGTTTGTTTCATCGGCAACGTGGAACGACCGGTCGGGGTGTCCATTTCCAAGGACACTAAAATGTCCGTCACCGTGCTCGTGTCGAGCACTTCAACTAATTGTCGGTGGTCACTTCCACGGGCGATGCGAAGTTTCCCATCACGAACCCCAACAACCCGCAGGTAGGTCTCTTGCGGCCATTGATCGTTGGTCAGCAATACATTTCGCTTGAACCAAGTGTTTAAGAACGGATGGCTAACCGACCCGATCCCAACGATGCACGCCAGCAGTAGTCCCACAGCAAACAGCGACCAATTCAAACGCTGTTGACCAAGATCCAATACACCGACAAAATCAACTTTTTCGACATCTTTAAAGCCCTGTTGAATAGTGACATCGACCAGTTGCTGCGAAACGCCTGCTAGTTCTGCTTTATTTCCCTTCAAACTATCCAGTTGCATTGCCGACAGCAAACTCTCTTTCAGTTGCGGGTTCTTCCTTTCAACCTCGTATACCAATGCGCTATCAGTCGGCCGCAACCAAATCGGACGTAAAACTTTCCAGAAAAACAACACCGTCAATCCGACCGCAGTCAACGTGAGCATCACCGTACGTTGAGCGAAATCCATTTTGAAAATTCGATCGAGCCC
Organism: uncultured Pirellulaceae bacterium; assembly: GCA_964530985.1. GTDB lineage: Bacteria > Planctomycetota > Planctomycetia > Pirellulales > Pirellulaceae > Mariniblastus. Next base: position 54,045 of record CAZHCH010000001.1, read on the forward strand.
CATGTCCAGCAGCAACACAGCGACGGTGATCAGCAACCACTGTCCAATCCCACGTACGAGAATCCAGCGAGTCAATTGACCACGAAGGAGTGCGATTTTGTTTTGAATTGGGTTCATAGAGTTCACTACAACAGCTTAAACCATTTTCTAAGAATCCATTCTACCGACAACAACACGACCGGGAGCAAGTAAAAAATCCAACGCAATAAATTACTGCAATCCCACAAAGGTTGAGGCGGGCTACTAAAACTGACACGCTCGATTGCGTCGGGAATCAGCTCTGGCAACGACTTCAACTTCCACAACGGCAAGAACTTTCCACCAGACTCTTGAGCAATCTGCCGCAACAGTTTTTCGTGCATCCAATTCGCACCGGCTTCCGCACTCGGCGGAATCACACGAAAATCAATCGGATCGATCAACGCTTGATCCGCCTCACCGGCAATTTCCAATACCGCTTTGTATTCACCAGTTCGCGCCGCGTCAAAACTACCCTCGTAAGAACCATCCGAGTTGGGCACCAACTTAAGCGTTACTTCTTGAGTTAATCCTGCGCGACTACTAACACGAACTCGATGACTTGGTGCCTTTGATGGTTCCAGATCTGCATCCATGACTCTTGCAACAAAACGAACCCGTTGACCAAGTTCATACTTTTCTTTGTCGAGGTCCAAGAACCCTCGCCTTGCACCAGCCAGTGACCGTGACTCAACCAGATAGCGAATCGTCTGAATCCAAAATCTATCAAAATACTGGGCCTGCACGCCTAGTCGGCGCCAGCGATAAGATTCTTGAAAGCCCATGTAAACCACTGCCCCAGAACCATAGCGACTAGCAGCCAACAACGGTTGATTCGATTCGCCCCCTGCTTGGTCGCCACGTTCGAGCAACACTCGTGCGGTGGGTTTGGCCGCGAGTGCCGGAAGGCTCCAGTAAACGTCCGGCATTAAGCTCCAAATCTGTTCAGATTCTACAGGCGAACTGCGAAAGGACATCACCGGGTGGTCCATGTTGTATTTTACAGGCAACAATTTGCTGGCCGAAAAATCACGGGCTAACGCCAAAACTTCTGTTTCCTCGATCGACTGGCTGTCTCCAAACCGCACCGGTAATATTTCTCGAATGCCCTGCAGGCGATTCAATGTGACGAACTCACCCGAAAACTGCGGTCCAGCGACAAACATTAAACCGCCAGAATTCCTTTTGCAAAATTTCTTCAGGTTGGAAATCCACTCTGCTGAAAATTCTTTTGGATCTGGGTCCATCAAAATCACAACATTGTATTGGCTCAATTCATCCGCAGCTTGCGGCAATCGAGTGATCGGAAAATTACCTTCCTGAGGTCGGCTTTCATCCATCGACTGCAGCCAGCATGAAAGCTGAATAGTCGAATCTTGTCGTAGCATCCGTGACACCTGCTGGTAATCCCAACTTGGCAAACCAGACACCAGCAACACCTTTACCTTGGCGTCCAGAATTTCCATTTCACAAACGCCCGAATTATCTTTTACATCGGTCTCGCCTACCAATTCTGGGACACTGACCGTATACACATATTTGCCGGGGTTGCCCACAACATGGTCAAAGTCGACACGAATCAAGCCACCCGATGGCGGCGGATTGACGGTTTGAACCTTAACCGAAACCGCGGGTCCAAGCTTGCCAGTCGTCTCGTCGACCTGCTGTTGCAACAACTCAATCGGTAATTCGCTCGGCACGCCTTGATCGCCAACGCGAGTCGTCTGCAAGACCGCTTCAACCTCGAACGGCTCATCGGGGTAACCCTGCTTGCGCACGTAAACGTCTTGCACACTCAAGTTACGCGGCGGTGTTGGATCACCAACACCAACAACAATAATCGGTATACCTTGATTGGCAGCTTTGCGAGCGATGGCAACGGGATCTTCGTTGCCATTGTGTTGGCCCTCAGTCATCATTATCATCGCCGAAACACGGGAATTACCGTCAAGTGATTCTCTGACTGCCTGATACAAGTCCGTACCCAACCCGCTTGGCGACAAATCTGGAATCGCGAGCGCTTCATTCGGCTCGGCCACGTTATCAATCGCGGAACCTTCCTGGTCATCGACGTCCTCTTTATCCTTGGACCGTTCAGAATCAGCGTCACTTGTACCTGAGATAAACGCGACCTGCTTACTTCCGGTCGCGAAGTCAACGACACGGACGTTTCCTTTAGCTCGCAAACCCTCAATAACGGCTTCATTGCTCTTAAAAGCGCCGTTAATCAGTTCCGACCGACTCACTAGGCCCGTGGCGATTGCATCTTCATTCAAACCAGTCAAGCTGGCAATTCGTTGACATTCGGCTTCGTTCTCATACTTGTCAGATTGATTCATCGACAACGAGCTATCACGCATGAAAGCGATCGTCGGTTTAATTTCACTAACTTGTTGGTAGAACACCGATGGCTTGAGCCACATGATTACCAGCATCAACAATACCGCCAAACGCAACGCCGCCATCGTCAACTTTGCGGGCATCGGACAAGTCTTAATCTCTCGTCGATAGAGCCAAAAAACTGCGAACACGATTGCAGCCACGACCAGCAACAGTACAAACACCCCCCACGACTCGGGCATGTTCATCCACTGCAGGCGCGGAGTTCCATCACCGTTGGGATCACTGCCAACTAGCCACTCCAACCAACTTGTTTCGGCCAATATCATTCTGGCTTGGCCTCCAAGGCGTAAATTCGATTACCACCGTGAACCCAAAATCGATCACCGTCACTAAACAAGTTTCCAACATCAGCACCGCCAAGGTCAACCGAAATTTTACGTAAAGGTGTGGGTTGTGTGGTTAGTTCTTTGGGCATCAAGTCAAAATGCAAAATCTGTTTCCCCACGGGGACAAAAACCCCTTGCTGTGTCAAAATCCCTTTACCCAGCGAAACATCGCCTTCGAACAAATCGTCGCCACCCCAAATGTGTTCCCGAGTATCCAAATCGAAAGCGGCGATTGTTTTTGGACCGGCAACGTACAATACGCCGTCAAACACTCCCAATATGTAGTCCAACTTCTGTGAGACCAATCGGAAGTCACTCTTCCAAATCGTTTTCCCCGTCTGACGGTGGATCGATTCAATCACAGACGCATCCGAACTGAAACAAATCATCTGTCGACCGTAAGGAATAATCGTGTCCGAAGACCAGCCTTGGTCAAAGGCCATTTTCTTCACCCCAGGCCAACGCCCATTTCCCAAAATAACATCTGGCGCTCCGCCGCGTTCGTAGCGTCTCGCAATTCGTATTTGCCCTGTTGCGGCGTCCAATACGAACACGACCCCTAGCCCACAAGAAACTAAAACATCACTGCCATCGACGGAAACATTGATTGCCGACCAAGTGTTGGCACCCGCCGTGGGTTCATCACATAAATATGATTTCCACAGCGTCGCACCGTCCGCACTTGGGTCGAAGGCATAAATCCAAATCGCTCCATTGATATTTACAGCCGCGATAATCGAATTTTGAAAACCCACAGGCGATCCCATCAAACCACCGTGCGTTAAAAACTTTTCCGTTTCCGCATCGTCATCAGCAACCGGCGTGTCGCCTTCCTGTGCGGCGATAGTTGAACGTGGGAGCGTCCACAGTACCTTTCCTTCCTGAGCCAAATCGTATGCAACCAAGAAATTACTACGACTACGCTTAAAAGTTTGTCCTCGCAAAAAATTCTGTCTACGACGAGGTGCTCGCGAAGGCAATTTGTTCGCTGGCATGCCCTCGATCGAGTAAAGCACATCATTGTGCAACGAAAACTGTGCTGAAATTGAATCCCCATAGGACCAAACTTCCGCGATCGAATTAGGAATTGGGTTGTTGACACTTGATGCGGAACTGCGGTGTACGATGCGACCAAAGCGAGTGACAAGCTTGGTTCGCGACGCAGTGCCGGTGTCAATTTGAAACGAGTTCTTCCACAAACTCCTCCAACTAATCATCGATTCAATTAGGTTACTAGCACGCGAAGCTTCGATATCGATTGGCAACTCGCTCTTTTTAAGCGCGACCATATCGACAGCTGTTTTAAAGTAAACTTGATCTGAGCCGAACAACAACATCCCAGTCGGACGCCAACCATATTTTTGGCGCTTCGATAGCATATTGGCTTCTAAATTACTTTGCGTTTTCTCAGCATCCTTTCCATAGGCCCGACTACCGGCTAGAAATTCTCCAATAGAACCAGTTGATCGAGTTGCACGAACGTTCGGGTCAAAATAGAACTGAAATGCTGACACTAATTCGTCGCATAGCATCCGTTCATTTAATGGCAGGCCAACGCCATAACGAGCACCCGACGCCAGCGACATTTCCCAATTGTCGGTACGGTTTTGTCGCACTGAAGAAAGATCGCTACCGCCAGATTCAATTTCTTTGACCTCATCATTGACCAACTGGGCGAGCCGTAGGCCGGGTTGATCGTTTAGTAGTTGCTGAGCACTTTGCTTGGCTGATTTAATATCGTTTAAAAATAAATCGCACAGCGCTATGTGTGACAGGACTTGATTTCTTTCAATCGAAAGATCTGGGTGCTGCAACGCTTTTTCAAAAACACGGCGAGCACTCACAAAGTCATACTGATCTAAGTACAAACGTCCTAGTCGAAACGCCGCTTCATCGCCGATACTACAGATAAAGTATGTATTGACGACTTGGTTTAACGCATTTGCCAAATTACCTTGCTCACCCGCAGACACAATCGCCTTCGCATCAGCGTCTGCCTCTAGGCGATAGGCAGCGAGCCCTTCAGCAGGCAACTCCGCCAATTGTTGTTCGACTTGCCGCACCAAACTAAAGTAAACTTGTTCGTCATCACTGTATAAAGCATCGCCCGACCGCTCCAACACGGCCTGCATCAACTTAGTGGCTACACGAAAGTTTCCATCGTCCTGAAAACGTTTGGCTTGTTCTAGAATGGTTTCCAACTCGGGGTCAGTTTTCAATACCGACACATCAACTTCCCCAAAATTCGACTCATCTAGCCCACCGCGTCCAAACGGCATCCCTGGAATAACGATTTGCGCCTGAGCGGTTACGGAAACCGGCTCTGACAACAGACAAAACAAGCTAGCGCTCAACAACGTTAAGCCGCTAAAAATCCGCCAAGAGGATTGTGTCATCGTTTCCGCCCCCAAACCCAGCCTAGGAATTGTTCAACCAACAATACCGCAAACAAAATAAACAAAGCAAGCATCCACAGTTCCGACGAACCGCCCTTGAGCGTTTGGCTGGAAAGCTGAGCAGCGGTAACGACTTCCACATTGCCACCAAAGAAATCGCTGTCCAGCACGCTTCGCGACATTCGTCTTAGATCGCCTTCGCTCGCATCGACATTTGCCGCAAACAGAACCGGCGTTTCACCACCATCGTTGTTCTGAAGCTTCATCTCGTAAAATCCGCGCTCGTCAACCGACGGAAATTCAACTTGATACAACACACCATCGTCAGCGTTGGCTTCGATCGAATTAGTGGACTGCGTGGGTTCATCGCCCGCGAATTCCGTGGCGATTTTTTCACTGGATACTTCAGCATTTAAGTCTGTTTCATTTGAATCCTCATTCGTCGACGACATCGGAGCGGCAACCGCTTCCACTGTGTCTCCATCTGGATTGGTTAACGAAACTCGGTTTTGATACGCCGACAAATCAACCGTGTACCGAATCTGACTTCCAGACTGGACAACACTTGATTCATTTGAGCCACCGACAAAATCATCAATCAAACCCAGCGTGATTGGGACGAACGTCCCGCCCGTAGGCCACATCGACCAATCTGCATCGGCTGGGTAAGCGAAAAACACGACTCGACCTTTGCCGAAATTTCGGTCAACCATCGCTGGCGACTTTTCTCCGTCGGTCAATCGCAACGGCACCGAAACAGTTTTACCGATCAACGTTGGATTGACGATCGACTGCCACCACATGAACACATCAATTTTATTGACGCTGGTCGCTTCGCTATCCAGTACAACTTGAAGCGCTGGATGAACTTGTGGGTCAACTTCAAAGTTAACCCATTGGCCCAAAGTCGGGTCGCCTTCGATCGTTTGTAGTTTGACAGGAGACAGGCCAGTCCCTTCTCGATAGAAAGCATCGTTAAATGTTTGAGCTCGTACTCGATCGCCTGGCATGATCACCAAGCCACCACCGTTCTCAACCCAATTTTCTAATGATTTTACTCGGGAAGCCGACACCTCGTCCATGTTGCACAAAAAGATCACTCGATAATCCGACAACGAAACCGTTTCCAAATCAGCCGGCGTAATCGTGCTCACCCTCAACCCCGCCCCCGGAACATCAAGCGCCCTCAAATAATGCGTATCGCTACGTTCAGAAACCGAAGATGAAGCACCGTCTACCAACAACACAGGGATCCCATCGGAAACCCGCGCCGCATAAAGCGCCTCACTGTCGGAAGCCAATTGGTCAGCCATCAGTCCGTCTTGGCCAAGCGATTGGCGATCAATTTGTGCCGACACACGATAATTAGTTAACTGCGTTTTGGTTGTCTGATTAAGTTCATTCAGCGAGTTCTCCAGCGTTGACGCGACACTGGCCGGAAACAGATACCGAAACTCAAGCTTAGCAACACGGCCAGGAGGCAAATTTGCAATTGTTTCAAAATCCGGTTGTCCTTCGTTCACCTGAAACATTACTCGGACTTGTTCGACATTTTGATCCCCATTGTTTTTGACCAACACCTCAAACGGAATCACTTTACCCGCGATCGGGAATTCTACCGGCCGCACCGACAACACACTTAAGTTTTGGTCGTTACTATCACCGGTGTCGACCACATAACACCCTTCCACTGCATCACCGATCGCCGCCAACAACTTATTAGGTGTCGTCTCAGATTCCGATTCAACATTCCAGTCACGCTTGCGTAAATCGGAGAAAACGTACAGTGCTCGACCGCCAGCCTCGCGTTGTCCCGTTAAATAGCGAGACACTCGATTCAATGCTAACGAGTAATCGGTGCCGCGATCGACACAAGTCAAACGGTCAACTGAGTCGCTCAACGTCGCCAAGGTGTTCATCGTCAACGGTTCATTCGCTAACACCGGATTCTCAGGGTCACTGGCAATCATCAACGTCAACCAGTCTTCGGTGTCGCTCGACTTTGCAAAACCAGCAATAAGATCTTTGATGGCGACCTTTGCGTCGCCAAAGGCAGTCGAGTTACCGCGAGGAACGGATTGGCTCAACGAGTCATCAACCAACAGTACTCGTTCAACTTTTTGCGACTGCTGAATAATACTCGTCAAATTCGATGGCAAAAAAGGCCGTGCCAACATCAGAGCCACTAACAACATTGCCAAACATCGAAGCGCTAACAAAATAAAATTTTCCAGTTGAACACGTCGGCGATTTTTTTTGTCCGCCTGGAACAAAAAATCCATCGCCGCCCATTCAACGATTTTAAAACGACGCTTGTTCAACAAGTGAATTAAAATTGGCGACGCGATCGCTGCCGTACCCAGCAGCATCCACGGACTAAGAAACCAACTAAGCATTGCTCATCCGTTTCCTAGTTTTAGATCGAAAATTTAAATAACTCGCCAGGACCCCGCCCAGTGATTTGGAAGTATCCAACAAAACATAGTCCACACCCGCAACCGCACAAACTTTCTTGACCCGCTCTTGAAACGCCTGCACCGCCTCCAAATACGATTTCTTGAGCGCCCTCGGTTCCGCCATCAACTCAGTGTCAACTTCCAATCCGCGAAACAGCGTGTTCTCTTCAAACGGAAAACACAACTCGTCGTTATGCATCACGTGAAAAACAATTACCTCGTGGCGGCGCAACCGGAATTGTTGCAGCGATTTACCAAGTTCATCCGGATCAACAAACAAGTCCGAGAAAATCGCCACCATGCCTCGCTGTCGAATTTGCGAAGCGACTTTCAAAAACACACCGCTGGCGTCTGTTTTATCATCAGGACTAGTTTGTTCTAGTTCATGCAATAACAATTTTAAATGCGAGGGATGCGAAGATGTCTTCAGTGTTTTGAGAATCTTGTTCGCGAACGTCGTCAAACCGATCGAATCAGCTTGCTGCTGCAGCATATAACCTAAACTCGCCGCGGCCGTCGCTGCGTAGTCGAACTTACTCCAGCCGTTTTTGTCGGCTTCGCCGTACCGCATCGACTTACTCGCATCGACGATCAAATGGCATTTCAAGTTGGTCTCTTCTTCATACTCTTTAATGTACAGTCGATCGGTTTTGGACCACACCTTCCAGTCGATATGCCGTAGGTCATCACCAGGCGCGTATTCCCGGTGCGCTTTAAACTCGATCGCAAATCCGTTGTACGGGCTACGGTGCTGGCCCGTAATGAAGCCTTCTACGACCGCTCGCGCGCGAACGTCCAAACGCTTAATTTTATCGAGCGTTTTAGGATCTAAATGCCGGGCAATTTCGCTGGCGGGATTTTTCTTCGCGTCAGAGCCTGACATGAATTAAAACGCCTTCGCTAATTCTGGAGCCATCTGATCACCATCACTTCTTTCGGGAATCTCGTTCAACAATCGATCGATCACGTCATCCGGCGTAATCCCTGAAGACTCTGCATTGAAGTTAGTAATAACGCGATGTCGCAAAACAGGCTTCGCCACCGCTCGAAGATCTTCCGTGGTCGCGTAAGTACGCCCCTCCAGAACCGCCCGAGCCTTACTGCCGAGCAACAAATTCTGCACGCCACGCGGACCCGCACCCCAACTGACCGAATCCATAATGAACTCAGGACAATCCCCTTCCAGCACTCGTGTCGCTCGTACGATGCGAAGAGCAAAATGAATCAAATGAGCCGGAACGGGGACTCGCCGAACGAGATGCTGCAAACGCAAAATGTCTTCACCAGAAAGCACCTCTTCAATATCAGAACTTATATCGGAGGTCGTGGTCGCCGCGATTTGAAATTCTTCATCGTAACTTGGGTACTTCACGAACACTTTGAACATGAAACGATCTTGCTGAGCCTCTGGCAGGGTATAAGTACCTTCTTGCTCGATCGGGTTTTGAGTCGCAAGCACAAAGAATGGACTTGGCAGCGAACGTCGTTCACCACCAATCGTGACTTGCTTCTCCTGCATCGCTTCCAACAACGCCGCTTGAGTTTTCGGTGGCGTACGGTTGATCTCGTCGGCCAAAACAATGTTGGAGAAAACAGGACCTTTCAGAAACTTAAACTCGCGGGCTCCGGTTGCTTTGTCTTCTTGAATAACTTCCGTACCGACAATGTCGCTGGGCATCAAGTCAGGCGTGAACTGGATCCGGCTAAAATCCAAGTTCAAGGTTCGTGCCAGCGTACTGATCATCAACGTCTTGGCCAAACCCGGCACACCTTCTAGCAAACAATGACCTCTGGCAAAAATAGCAATCATCAGCTGTTCGATCACTTCATCCTGCCCAACGATCACTTTGCTCAACTCGCGTCGAACCGACTGGTAAGCTTCACTTAACTTTTCAAGGGCTTTAACTTCATCGCCGGAAAGAGCGGCTTGCTCGGCCGAGTTGTTCATCTAAGATTCCTCGCTGTATTATTTTTGGCGTCAATTCAGTATTCTAACTGACGTGCATTAATTTGTCGGTGATAGCGGCGCAGTATTAGGAAGCAATCACAGTTTTTTTGAACTTATTTTCATAAAACTGGCGCGATACATTCCTTGACACAAACCCCGCCAGTGACTCCGCCAAAGTATCACCATATAAAGGTAAATCGCTTGCGAACTGTCATACAATTGAGAATACCCACGAATTGAGAACACCTAAGCGATATTGGCGAAATTGACCGCAATGGCTTTTAACCCAAAATTTTGACCATGGTTCCTGCCTTTGCCGCAGATCGACATTAAAAACTATCATATGCATAACAACGATCAAAAACTCGCCGCCTCGCGTCTTGAAAACGATTTGGACATCCTTCCAGAACAAGAGTTCTTGATGGATGCTGCGATGATGTTGCATCAATACGGCACGCCCGCTTACCGACTTGAGCGTTTGATGGGAAGGATGGCGGTAGTGTTGAACGTCAAGGCAGAGTTTCTCTATACCCCGACTTCACTGCTAATCGCGTTTAAAAAAGGACTGCATCGCACTTGGCTAAAACGAATCGAACCCGCCACGCCTCAACTGGGCAAACTAATCGATTTTGACAACGTCTTGGACCAGTTAGCCGCTGGCGAAATCGATTTGCCGACTGCCCATCAACGGATCAAAGCGGTCGATTCGGCACCGAGCCGGTATAACTTGTTGGCAACGATGCTGGCATACTGCCTCACCAGTGCATGCGTCGCAACGCTGCTAGGCGGTGGCGCAGTCGAGGCCTTGTTTGCCGGAGCCCTCGGCGCCACGATCTCAGGTTGGGAGCGGTTACTACAAATTCTGTTTCCGCATGAGCACTTGCTAGAATTCACGGCTGGTTTTCTAGCAGCCGCAGCAGCGATCGTGGTCGGAACCGTTTTGCCAAATTTCGATCAGTCGACGGCTCTGCTGGGCGCCTTGATTGTCATCATACCTGGATACTCGTTCACGGTCGCGATTGCAGAACTCGCCAATCGCCATTTAAGCTGCGGTGTCGCAAGGCTGGCCGGTTCGCTGGTGTCGTTCCTGAGCCTAATGCTGGGAGTGACACTCGCGTGGCGGTTACTTGAATTCTGGCGGCCTGCTGTTCAACCAGACGTGACGCTTTGGTTTCCAATGGGAGCCATGCCGGCTTACTTGCTCGCCCTAGCTGTAGCTCCCTTCACTTTGGCGGTCTTATTTCAAGCCCGAGCAAAAGACTGGCTGGTCATCGCATTGGTCACATGGGCTGGGGCTGTCGCGACGGTCTTGGTCACTCAGTTTCAAAGCGACCAGTCGGGCGCGTTCGCTGGTGCCTTCGCCGTTGGAATCGCCTCCAACCTGTACGCTCGATTCCTCGATCGGCCAGCGTCCGTCACGCAAATGCCAGCCACGTTGCTACTGGTACCTGGCACGCTAGGCTACAAGAGCTTGACTGCGTTCGCAGAAAACAATCAAGCCCAAGGAATCGAGATTGGTTTTAACATGTCGTTCGTGGCGATCGCGATCGTCGGCGGTCTACTGACTGCCAATCTAGTCGTGCCGCCAAAACGAATCTTGTAAAAACGAGTTTTCGATCCAACTGATTTCAAGCTCGAACCGACAAGCTTAAAACGGCCACTTTTTGCCAATCGCATTTTCCTGCAACGCCGTCAATTCCTTCACGCTCTTCTTGGCCAGCTTAAGCAACGCAGCCAATTCGGTTTCGCTAAACGTCGACTCTTCGCCAGTGCCTTGGACTTCCACAAACTGCCCCTTGCCAGTCATCACCACATTCATATCCACTGCCGCGGCAAAATCCATCGGATAATCCAAGTCCGTAACAGGCTTTCCATCAACGACACCAACGCTAATCGCAGCCACACTATCTCGCAGCGGAAAAACTTTTGGGTCGGGTAGTTCTTTCTTAATCGAATTGATGGCGTCGACTAACGCAATGAAACCACCGGTGATGCTCGCGGTACGCGTGCCTCCGTCGGCCTGCAACACATCACAATCGACGGTAATCTGAACAGGGCCCAGTGCCTGCAAATCCGCAACCGCTCGAAAACTCCGACCAATCAATCGCTGGATCTCAGTCGTACGACCGTCAACCTTATTGCGATCACGTCGCTTCCGTGGACTCGTGCTGCCAGGCAACATGTTGTACTCAGCCGTAATCCAACCCTTTTCATCGTCGCGCATCCACGGCGGAACATCTTTAGACACACTCGCTGTACACAATACGACCGTTTCTCCAGATTGATACAATACGCTACCAGGAGTTTTATTGGTGAACTTACGTTTGATTTTGACTGGGCGAAGTTCGTTTGCTTTTCGATTCATAAATTGTTCTAGGTATGGAAAATCAGAGATGAAATTTGTTAGCGACAAGGATCGTAACAGGACTGCCACTGCAAACAAAGGGTTCTGCTACAAATGCTACGCACCCAATAGAACGGATATCATCAAAAAGACGAGCGCGCCAAAGCCAAAAAACATACCCTAGAGGCCATTTTTAAATCTGAACCAGCCGGTCAAATTATCGGCGAAGGCGACGGCACAGCATTGCGCAACTCACCAGTGACAGCAAGGCAAGTGAACTTGGCTCAGGAACGCCTTGAACAAGAGTGACTGTTACCGTTGATCCCGATGAAGCAAATCCTGGCACGGCCTGCAAATCGGCCAAGGTAGCGAAAGGGCCAAAATCCAGAGATCCTATTGGAGTTGTCGAATCGAGAAAGTTGGAAAACGTAGATCCATCGCTAAGCGTTCCCGAAAGCGTCACGTTTCGATCAAGAATCTCAAAAGCACTGCCTAATGACAAATCGTCGACAGGAATACCATCGATCGAAAAATCGGTGCCGAAAAGATTAACCGAACTATTCCCGAACGTTCGAAAGGTGTTGAAGTCTCCTCCAAAAATATTGAGCTCGCCATTGTTGTCTACCAGCGTGAACGAACCACCGGTCACCGTAGCTGTTGCATTCGGCAGCGTCCCAAAGCTCTCGATCGTACCACCTGCCAGCTCAAGAGTTGAACTTTCGCGCAGCTGAAAAAAACCACCCACATCACCACCGGTGACCGTAATCGTATTATTAAAGTTGTTCACACCTTCGCTCAGATCGCTTGCTCCCAGTGCAACTTGTCCCCCAGCGATATTGATGGTTGAGTTGTTGATCTCTACGCTCAGTCCAACGACACCGTCGTTGACATTTAGCGTGACACCATTGGGAAAATCCGCATCATCGAAAACAGTCCCTGAAGCAATGGTACCACCATTAAGATTGATCACGGCTCCGTCAGGAATTGGAGTGCTGTTGTCTATCACATCACCGGCCACCACGTTTTCCAGATCAATCCCCTGCCCCAACAGCGGCGCGGATATCGCGAACATCAACAGTACCGCAAGCAAGTGTTTGAATATCATATTCATTACCTAACAAGATAGGGTGGCGAATGAGCGAAACGATGGAGTATCAGAGGAAACTTTTCTCGCTCGAGGTCTGAAAACAATGCAGATACTGCTGTGGCCTCCTTGGGGAAGCCTATGTCAAATGAAGGCAAATACCTGATCGGAAATGCGCGCTTTTTCTACACAAACAAACATAGGTTGCCACCGTGAAGTGTCGACAAACAAATCCAACATGGTTTACTTAATTCCTCGTTCGGTAGTTAGAGCTACCGGTCAAGGATTATTGAATCGGAAATTCCTAATTATTTGAATGTTCCGGAAAAACTAAATGGACACGGGATTCTCATCACCAAAGTAGTTTAATCCATTTAGACATCTCGCCGAATCAACAGATCAACGCTGCTAGAGTCGAGACAATGTGGCGAGATGAACCGGCCAGTCATAACAGTTAAAACGATGAAGTGTATTTTGAATTACTCGCCAATTTCACAAATTTGCTATTCCGCAGGAAACACGTCAGATTCCTGCTCAGAGATGACAAACCGACGCGACGAGAGATTATTCTGGGTAACTAAACTGAGCTTCAACTTGACTGATCTCTATCCACGGAACTCGAATGACTTTTCGCCATATTCAACTTGCTGTCACTATCCTCGCGATCGCGTTTATTTTTAGCAATTCGATCCACGCTCAACAGGACCTTTCTAAAAAGCAACTGGAACACGCCGACTACGATGTCTGGAGCACTATGACACGTTCGGAAATTTCCCGCGACGGAAAGTGGACGCTGTTCACCGTGCAAAACGGAGCCATCGACGGCGAGGCAACGGTTACCTTCCGCAGCCTCGATTCAGAAAAGCAATACGTCATTGAGCGTGGCGCCGACCCGCGATTTACTTGGGACAGCAAGTTCGCTCTCTATCGCATCACACCATCAAAAGCAAAGCTCAAGCAACTTAAAAAATCCAAAGAAAAAAACAAAACCGAATCCATTTCCCTGCCCAAGCCAACATTCCAAATCTTAGAACTTGAGACGGGGGAATTGACCACCATCGAAAATATTAAGTCTTTCCGTACGCCGAAAGAAAACGGTGATTGGGTCGCATGCATTCTTGAACAAACAGATGTTACCGACCAACTGAAGACCACAAAGCCAACCATCAACGAAACGTATAAAGTGACCGAAGAAGGTCTCGAACGTCCGACAAAGCCAATCAAGTTAAAAAAACGAACAACGAACAAGAAATCCACGGCCCCAGAAATCTCAGACAAGAAATTAAAGAAAAACAAGAAGGAACCAAACACCGAAAAGAAAGAACCGAAGCCTGACAAAACGGAACCCAACAGCAAAGACGAAGAAAAGAAGGAAAAAGATCGCGGCAATCCACTGACGCTAATCAATCTAAAATCTGGAGTTCAGCGCACTTTTCCCGACGTTACATCGTTCGTATTCAGCGACCACGGCGAAGCGATTGCATTCGCAACATCAGTTGAGGTTGGAAACGACGAAAACGATCAAGCCGCGAAAGTTAAAAAGCCTGAGGAAGAAACGAAAGACAAACAAAAAGACAAAGAAGAACCAGAATCCAAAACCGCCGAACCAACCGACGGCGTCTACGTCTTCAATCTCAAATCGCTTAAAAAAACAAAGGTCGCTCAAGGGCTGGGCAACTACAAAGGCCTCGCGTTCAACGAACCTGGTACCCAACTCGCCTTCCTCACCGACAAAGACGACTATGATGCGAAAACCTCCTCGCATTCGCTGTATCACTGGACCACAGAGACCAAACAAGCCAAAAAAATCGCCTCCGAAGGCGGAGACGGAGTTCCGAACGGCTGGTGGGTCGCTCCCAAGTCGTCTCAGCTTTTTTCCGAAGACGGAAAGCGACTGTATTTTGAAACAGCTCCAGTCCCAGAGACAGTTTTAAAACAGCGGAAAGATGACCAAGAAGAGGAGGAGGAAGACGTCGCCAAACTTGACGTATGGCATTGGCAAGACCCGCAACTTCAACCGCAACAGTTACTGGAAGCCGACCGTGAAAGAAATCGCGACTACCGTGCGGCGTATGTCCTCAAAACCAAAAAGATATTTCAGCTTGCGACGCTCGAAATCCCCGACATCGCAATCGATGTTCGCAGCAAATCAGAGCTCGCGCTAGCGAATACGAATTTTCCGTATCGGAAAATGATGTCATGGGAAGTCCCTGGGTTTCGCGATGCGTGGCTAGTAAACCTTGACACAGGAAAGCGAGAACAAGTTCTTAAACGCGTTGAATCGTTTGCTAACATGTCGCCCGAAGGAAAATTCATCACTTGGTTCGATGGAACGAAACAAAGCTGGTTTGCCAAATCCACTGCCGATGCCGACAGCAAAATAATTAACATCAGTAAAAGCATCCAAGTTCCGCTCTACAACGAACTCCACGACAGACCAAGCATCGCCAGTGCATACGGATCTGCCGGCTGGCTCGCCGAAGATAAAGCAATCCTCGTATACGATCGTTACGACATTTGGCAGTTGGACCCGACTGGCGAAAAGAATCCGATCTGCGTAACCGACGGATATGGTCGCGAGAACGACATTCAATTTCGCTATCGTCGGCTTGACCCTGAATTGCGGTCGATCGATCCCCAACAGCCGATAATGCTTAGTGCGATGAACATACAGTCCAAAGCCAGTGGTTATTGGCGACTTAATTTGGAAACCGAAGATGAAGATACGACGTCTCGACTCGCAAAACTCATCATGCTGAACGAAAACGTCGGCAGATTAAACAAAGCACAAGAATCTGATCAAATCATCTTCACTCGCAGCACTTTCCAAATGTGCCCTGACCTTTGGCATAGCGACATGGACTTCAAAAAAATTCATCGCCTAAGTGACATGAACCCTCAACAAGCAAACTTTGCATGGGGAACGTCTGAGCTTGTCCACTGGAAAAGCAAAGACGATCAGGAACTCGACGGTCTGCTGTACAAACCCGATGGATTCGATCCGTCAAAGAAGTACCCATTAATGGTTTACTTTTACGAACGCAATTCAGACAACCTGCATCGCTACTACGCCCCTGCAGCTGGCCGCTCAACTATCAATTTCAGCTTTTATGTGAGCCGCGGTTACGTGGTGTTCATTCCGGATATCCCGTACACGACTGGCGAACCCGGGCAGAGTGCTGCCAACGCAATATTGCCCGGTGTCGAAAACTTGACATCCCAAGGTTTCATTGATGAAGAAAAAATTGGCATGCAAGGCCACAGTTGGGGCGGCTATCAAACGGCCTTCCTTGTAACTCAAACCGACATGTTCGCCTGTGCAGAATCAGGTGCGCCCGTTTCAAATATGACCAGCGCCTATGGCGGCATTCGTTGGGGGAGTGGCATGAGTCGCATGTTTCAGTACGAACGAACTCAGAGTCGAATCGGGGACGATTTGTGGTCAGCTCGAGACAAATACATACAAAACTCACCGGTTTTTTACGCGGACAAGATCAACACTCCTCTTTTGATTTTACACAACGACAAAGACGGAGCCGTTCCGTGGTATCAAGGAATCGAGTTATTTGTCGCACTTCGCCGCCTAGAAAAACCTGCTTGGATGCTGAACTATAACGGCGACCCGCATTGGGTGATGGGCGAGAAAAACCGTCGAGACTTCGCCATTCGAATGCAGCAGTTCTTCGACCACTACCTAATGGATGCACCGGAGCCGGAATGGTTGGCGATTGGAATTCCCGCCGTCGACAAAGGCAAAGAACTTGGCCTCGAATTATTGGAACCATTGGAATCCAAAATGGAATCTGAATCCGAAACAGAAAATCAAGAAAACGAGTAATAAGTTTAACCAAAAGCCGAAAGACGTCGGCACGGACTCACCGAACATCTCCGCAACAGGCCATTTGACCAGCGAAACGAAAATCAATTACAATTCCAGCAGTCATCGCACTAAGATCCTAACTGCCGCAATCTCATTAGCAAATTTCTTCCGCACGATTACGCTTCAAGTGTCGGCACAAACGACATAGCAAACGAGTCTTGGTTTAAGAACCAGAGCTAACCGAAATCAAAAATTAAGATGGCATCTCCAACCGATATCAAACCACCCTTCACTCTTGAAACGGCAACCGCAAAAGTTCGAGCGGCAGAAAACGCATGGAATATGCGTGACCCTGAAAAAGTTTCAACGGCTTATTCATTGGACAGCCAATGGCGAAATCGCAGCCAGTTCATCACCGGCCGTGACGCCATCCGCGAATTTTTGGCCGACAAATGGGACCACGAACTGGAGTACCGGTTGACCAAACAGCTATGGGCGTTTGGCGACAATCGTATCGCCGTTCGATTCCAATACGAGTATCACAACGCAGCAGGACAATGGTTCCGAGCCTACGGTAATGAAAATTGGGAATTCGATGACGAGGGTCTGATGTGCCGGCGAGAAGCAAGCATCAACGACTACGCGATTGAAGAATCCGATCGCAAATTTCATTGGCCGCAAGGCGTACGACCTGATGACGATTCAGGACTGGGCGAATCAGTCAAATAGACCAGCGCGATCGAAACGAGCCAGCTCAGCTCTGATAGCCCTCGAGCGTATCATCAAAGCAAAAACTCATGAAGCCGACGGTAAGACAACATTTCAAAAGCCAAGCGGTACGCTGGCTACCTAAGCGAACGAGACTGCGGCAACGGGAATTAGTTACCTTGTGGTAAAGCTTCGTTGCTTTCCTGCTGGCTGTACCAACGCAGTGTCGCGCTGCACATTCGGGCGACGGCCATTCCGGGTACCACAAGGTACAAATACAGTCTCAGCCCAACAAAGCTCATTGCTGCAACTGACGTCATCATGGGAGTGTTGTTTCCCGACGACGTCAACACCGCAAACGCATTGCTGCCATCCATCCAACGCAGTAACGCATAATGAACCGCAATTAGCACAACGACTGTAATGATGGTTCGACGGTACGATTGGCCGAGTGTCATTTCTTTCTTTTTCTTGCTCATCAGTTTACCGCTCTTTCGCCATTAAGAATCTCGGTAGGTACAGCAGTCAGCATGGCAAACATGATTGCATTTCCAAGAGGTCCACCAGCGACGTACTCCCAGTCATCGCCAGAATCCAAAGGGGCTCCAAACAAAACAGACGTCCGGTAAAGTTGTTTAAAGTAATCGCGATCACCGAAGATACGTGTCCCGGCGATCATGAATCCAGTCGGCGAAACTCCGTAGTTCATAATGACAGGTCCAGAGTCGACATCACCGAAACCACCAGCGCTAGACGCGGGATACTCTTGCATCAAACCGAATCCGATCACATTCCCAGCCAATTCCTTGCGGGCAGCTTGATACAACTCTGAAGCCAGTTGCTGATCGACGAAGCTCAGGAAGTACAACCCGAACGCCGTACCTGAGCCGCGAGGTTCGTCGATTGGCTTTCCTGAGTGGTTATTAATCGACTGGAATACCAAACCAGATTCTTTGTCAATGCAGACCTCGCGAAAGCTACCGATGATTCTGTCCAAAAGCTGGCTGTGATCAGCACCGGTTGCTTTGGCGTGCAAACCGATCGACGCGATGGCAAGGCAGTTATCCGCTGGATAAACCTGGCTGCGATACGTTTGCAACAGCATGTGGTTGCTGTTTTCAAATCGGCGCATGAGAGTCTCAGTGATACGATCGTTCGTTTCAGCGAAACGTGACTCTGGCTTTAGTGAACGATGCAAGCTAAGAGCAAAATTCAGGTAAGCGAGGTAGGCTCCATGATCTTCGGTATCGCTATCAAGCGTCTCCATGGCTTTGCTGCCCCAGAGCTTTTCGTCGAACCGCTGCATTTCTTCTTCCAACAGCTTGTCGAGACAGCCTTCCATCTGCAGCACGTAATGCTCTTTGTTTTCGGGATGCTGAATCGCCATTTGTGCAAACCCGGTTGCACCCAGCACGTGTGTGCAGAAAAGCCATTCGCCGTTGTATTGCTCGTTGGCCGTACCGAAATCACCGATCACGATATCAGATTGGACTTGTTTTTCGAACGCACTAGCAAACGCGACTTGTTGCTGTGGATTGTCAAACCATTTCCCAGCGCCCAACCCGCACCACCACGACGGGAACGTCGCCGTCACGATTGCAAACATGACGAGTGATAGCGGCAAACAAAGCCATTTGAGTTTGTTCATGTCAAATTCTCATTTGTTACGGGGAAAATAGCGTCGGTGGTCTCACTGTTCAGCAGCGACAAGCACTTATCAAACGCGTTTATTCAACTCAGAAGAAAAGCCCTAGATTCCGCCAAAAGAAAGAACCCAACTGCTTGTTATTAGGATTAATTAGGTGCCGCGTCAAATTATTTCTGTTGTCACACTAACAAATCCTGAAAAAGGGTTATGACGCGGCGGCCCGATTGCAGCGGTTCCAAGCAATTTCTACCTAAAGTTACGCCAATTGGTGTTACAGACCATTCGTTCTGACACGGCTACAAGCTCCTCCCACTCGCTGAAGGCTGGTAAGCAGATCGCAAGTCAACTTTCTGGCACCCCCACAAAACTAACTCTAAACGACATTGCGTGTGTACCTCTCCCTTCCGTTTCAAATCATGGAAACTGACTTTTTTAGCAGCCACGCAAAGCGACCGACAAAGACATTCAAATTCGGTACCAAATTACATGCCACTCCAGCAGTTACTCGTCGGATCGTTGCATTCAACTGGATTGCAAACACCGGGAAATTTTGCACAATGTCCGACGGTTCATTCGTGCCCATGTTAAAACGTCAACTGGGATTACAATGCTACCGTTGACTCCCATCTACAACCAATAAGTTGAATCACTTTGGCTAAGAAGAAAAAGTTCTATGTTGTCTGGGTTGGGCACAAGCCTGGCGTCTATTCGAGTTGGGACGAAGCCAAGGCCCAAATCGAAGGATTTTCGGGTGCGAAGTACAAATCATTTACGGACGCGAAGGCTGCTGAAGAAGCATACGAAAAACCAGCCGACATGTACTATGGAAAAGGCCCCAAGAAATCCAAGACCCCCAAACGGTTACGTGAGGAATTGATCGAAATGGGTGTGGACCTGACGGCCATCGCCGTCGATGCGGCTTGCAAAGGCAACCCGGGACCGCTTGAATATCAGGGAGTCGATTTGGAATCCAATATTGATTTGTTCCACGTCGGCCCGCTGGCCGAAGGAACGGTCAACATTGGAGAATTCTTGGCCATCGTTCACGCTTTGGCTTTGCTGCAAAACGGGCCTGGTGCCGAGCGAGCAATCTACTCGGATTCCCTCATCGGAATTAGTTGGGTCCATCAGCAAAAATGCAAAACAAAGCTGACCAAAACCGTTAACAACAAGGCCTTGTTTCATTTAGTAAGGCGGGCTGAAAAGTGGTTAGCAGAGAATCGATACAAAAACCCAATTCTTAAGTGGGAAACCCAACAGTGGGGCGAGATCCCTGCTGACTTTGGGCGCAAGTAAATATCGTCAGAATTGTTTGGCCATTCTTGATGGAACTAAAAATCAATTCCGACAGAATTCGTCCCGAAACACCATCGTCGCCTATTGGTTGGAAGGCGTGGAAAAAGAAAACTCAATTATTGGGGGCTCACAGTCGGCAGAATCCTGAAGGTAAACGTGGTGTAGCGTAAAGTTCGCTGCCGGAAGCGATCATTTGTAGTATTTAAGCCTACCTTGAATTCTCAAATCGTTTAAACTGCCGACCCCCGCCGAAAGACATCTTTTACGTTGTTTTTTCGGCTAAAAACAAACCGTTCAATTCAAGCACAACGTGACATGCGCGAGCTTAAGATTTTTAGTGGTCGAGCCAACCCGGGACTGGCTGACAAAATTTGCGAAGTGCTTCATTTGGAATTGGGAAACATCAATTTCTCCACCTTTCCCGATGGCGAAATTCACTGCAAAATCGAAGACGTTCGCGGCCGCGACGTTTACTTGGTGCAGCCGACTTGCACCCCCGTCAACGACTCGTTGATGGAGCTGTTGATCATGATTGACACTTGTCGCCGTGCGAGCGCCAACCGGATCACTGCAGTGCTTCCCTATTACGGTTATGCTCGACAAGACCGCAAAGACGAAGGCCGAGTGCCGATCACGGCCAAGCTAGTGGCCAACATGATCACACGAGCCGGTGCGGATCGCGTGTTGACGATGGACTTACATGCGGCACAGATTCAGGGGTTCTTCGACATCCCAGTGGACCACATGTATGGTGCCGGGGTGTTGAATCATCACTTCCGATCATTAGAGATCCCAATGGATCAGTTGGTGATTGTCAGCCCAGATGCGGGTAGCATTAAGCGGGCCGTTGGGCATGCCAAACGGCTCGGTGGAACATTGGCGATTATTGATAAACGACGTGATTCGGCCGAATCAGTGACTGTCGAAAATATCATTGGTGGCCCGGTCGATGGCAAGATCGCTTTGATGTTTGACGACATGATCAGTACGGCGGGTTCGATTTGCAGTGCAGCAGAACTGGTCAAAAATAAAGGTGCCAAAGAAATTCACGTCGCCGCGTCGCATGGAGTTTTCTGTGGACCAGCGATTGAGCGATTGAAAAACGCACCGATCGACAGCATCGTTGTGACCGACAGCATCCCGGTAACACCTGAAAAAATGCTGCCGAACATGAAAGTGCTGAGTATTGCTCCGATGTTGGGCGAAGCGATCAAACGAATTCACCAGCACAAATCGATTAGCGCGATTTTTGGTGACAGCTCAGCGGATTAGAGATGGCCAGCGTTAGTCGGAAAGGTGGCGACAGTTGCCTCTGGCCTGTCTATTCGCCTTTGAGTCTGTGAGCAAAAAGGACAACTAGTGAAGAAAACTTCAGTTTAGTTTACGTTCAGTCCTCTTAGCGATCGCAGCGATATGCGTCTTACTTGCATTACTGTTTTCACGAAACCCCTTGATCAGGCTCATCGCGACTTGCGTCATTGTCGCCAACGGCCTTGGCTTGCTTGCCGGCCTTTTTGTCACGCACGTGCTAGGATTCCCTCGTGACGGGAGCTATTCCTATTCGGATGAGGACGAAACCAACTAAACGCGAGATAACGGAGCGATGACGCGAAGGCAGATGTGAACCTGATATCGGATTGCACCGGTTTAATCGTTCGTCGGTGCTTCGCGGCGGAACACGGCCACGATATCTTCTGCCGGCACGACGAACAGTTGGTTGTCGGACTCAAAATCGACTGGAATTGCGTTTCCTGGGTGGAACAAGACTTTGTCGTACTGACGAAGAGGAAGGTCTTCGTCGTGTTCGATCGCCGCGGAAATCGTGACGACGCGACCAGTAATGGTTGGGATTTCAGCAGAATCCGGCAAAGCGATTCCGCCTTTGGTTTCTTTTTTGGGTTCATCCTTGCGTACCAGCACGCGCAGCCCGATGGGTTCGACGTACTCAAATTTTTGTGCTCGAGCCTTATTGCTGCCTTTTTTTGCCATTCGGTCCCTCTAAACTGCTTATTATTGACTGGATTAAACCCGTGATCGCGTAAATCGGCATTCAAAATATAACGCTTTATATTCTTTACCGATATTCAAGCCGAAGATTGTATAATCAGGCTGTCGATAATCGTAGTTCATTCAACCCGATAAAAACCGGGATTTAGCAGAAACTTGGGCTTGTAACGAAGGCCATTTCTGTAAGAATACGCCGTCCATAAATAGAGCAAACAGACAATTTTTGCACAGGTCACAGAAAAGTGTCAGAATCACTGAACGTCCAAATTCGTGAGCAAACCGGTTCCCTACGCGTCAAACGGATGCGTCAAGCAGGAAATATTCCGGCTATGCTATACGGACATGGCGAAGAAAATGTAATGTTGAGCGTCAGCGCGAAAGAGCTGGGGCGTGTCATTAATCTCGGAAGTTACATCGTCGAACTAAAAGGCGGAGCCAACGAAAGTGCTCTGATCAAAGAAGTTCAGTGGGATGCTTTTGGGATTGATGTCGTACACGTCGATTTCACTCGCGTCGATCCAAACGAAAAAGTTGCGATCACTCTGCCGCTTGAGTTCAAAGGCGATGCCATTGGTACTCGTCAGGGTGGTGAAGTTCACTTTCATCAGCAAGAGCTATCGATTCTTTGCCCAGCGATTGCCGTCATTGACAAAATCGAAGTGAAGATCAGTGGTCTTGATGTTGGTCAGGCGTTATCGGCTGCTGATATCGTGCTGCCCGACGGTGCTGAACTAGACGAAGCCGGTACCACACCAATCGTTTCCTGTGCAGAAAAATCACAAGACAGCGACGAAGAAGAGGAAACAACAGCGGCACCACCTGCTGAGTAATCTTACGATGAAAATCGTCGTCGGATTAGGAAACCCTGGGCAAAAGTACAAACATACTCGTCATAACGTTGGATTTGATGTTCTGACTAACATCGCTCAACGTTATTTTACAGGGCTTCCAAAAGCAAAGTTTAACGCCGAGGTTGCTGAAGCGGTAATCAAAAACGAAAAAACGATTTTGATCAGTCCGCTGACGTTTATGAACCTTAGCGGTCAGTCAGTTCGAGCGGCAGTTGATTTTTACAAAGTGCCGTTAGAGGATTTATTGATTGTTTGCGACGATATCAACTTAGATATTGGTCGTTTAAGAATAAAGCCTGGCGGGTCAGCCGGCGGGCAAAATGGACTCAAGGACATTATCCAACGTTTGGGCACGGACCAGTTTCCTCGCCTAAGGTTGGGAGTCGGCAAAGTTCCCGCTCGTTGGGACACGGCCGATTATGTGCTGAGTAAGTTTGATTCTGACGATCGACCTTTGGTTGATGTTGGAATAAAATCAGCCGCTGACGCGATTGAAGTTTGGATCGAGTCAGGGTTACAAACGGCGATGAACCGCTTCAACGCGGATCCAAACAAAAAAACAAAACAGAAAAAAACAAAGTCCCGACCAGCGGATACCCATACTTCTGAAACAGGAAGCGGTTCGTTGGACAAAGATACCAACGAACAATCCAACGACATAGAATCATAAGGAATTAGACTCGTGCCTCAAAACGTTTACGAATGCATGTTTATCTTCAATGCCAACGCGTATGCTCGCAATCCTGCCGGCATTGCCAAAGCTGCTGAAGATCTTGTTGAATCGATTGGTGGCGAAATGCTTGCTAGTCGTCTGTGGAACGAGCAGAAACTGGCCTACCCAATCAAAGGGAACCGTAAAGGCGCTTACTGGCTGTCTTACTTCCGCGCAGAGTCGACTGAAATGAGCAAGTTCAATCGTGGCTGTCAGCTAAACGATTCAATCTTGCGACATCTAGCGATTCGACTAGACCCTCGTTTGGTCGAGCCAATGGTTGCTGTAGCACAGGGCAAAGTCCCTGCTGCGGAAGTTGAAGAAAAACCAACTGAAGAGCCGGCTGAAACAGCAGCTGCTGAGTAATTAGTTGGTTTTATCGGAAAAACTTGGGTTGGCGACCTAACGCGTCAGTTTGGCAACCGACGATTGATGCCGTAGAATCTACAGTGTGCGGATCCAAAGGTAGACCGTACGTAGCTTCAAGACTTGAATCTAGGAGAGGATCTTATGGCGAGCTTCAATCGAGTTATTTTGGTCGGAAACCTGACCAAAGACGTTGAACTTAGGCACACGAAAAACAACACGGCCGTGACCGATATTTCTCTCGCGGTTAACGAACGAATTAAGAAAAACGACAGGTGGGTTGATGAAGTCCACTTTTTTGACATTACACTGTGGGGCCGCCTAGCTGAAATCGCTGCTGAATACCTATCCAAAGGGTCCAGTGTATTAGTCGAGGGGCGACTCAAACACGACCGTTGGGAACAAGACGGTCAAAAACGATCCAAAATCGGAATCGTTGGCGAGAAAATGCAAATGCTTGGTAGCAAAGGCGGAAACTCAAATAGTAACTACTCAGCGTCGGCCGATTCAGATTCGGCATCCAACTACCAACAACCCGATCAAGCAACTGAAACGCCACAAGGTGAAGTACCTTTTTAACAAACTAGCTTTTTAACAAAGTTGCTTCTCAATGAAGCCAATTTTCAAATCTTGCAAATAAACTAGATGAGCTCTAACGAGCTTGTTCACCACATTCAATCAAAACACGACTAACCATTTTGTCCAGGTTAAACAATGGCAACTAAAACTAAAAAACGCGCTTCAAAACAATTCACTCGACTTCCACGTGGCGCCAACGGTGGCATTGAACTGCTACTGATCCAGTCAGTAGACAACCTTGGCAAACAAGGAGACGTTGTTGAAGTAAAAACCGGGTACGCAAACAACTACCTGCTGCCGCAGGGTTTGGCGACAATCGCTAGTGAGCACCACAAGCGGATGGTCGATAAACATCGGGTCAAGCTACAGGAAATCGAACAGTCCCGCTTGAAGGATCTGAAGGACTTGGCCAAGGTAGTTGCTAAACAAAGCGTCACCATCGAAGCCAACGCCAACGAAGAAGGTCATCTTTATGGCTCAGTTAGCGCAACCGAAATCGTCGCTGCTCTCAAGCAAAACGAAATCACACTTTCTGAAGATCAAATTCGCCTGGAAGGTGTACTGAAAGAACTTGGGCTCTACACGGTCCGCGTTCACTTGCATCAGGACATCGAGACAGAACTGAAGGTCTGGGTCGTACCAACCGTCGACGCCGACGCATCATAATCGTCAACGGTCCCGAACGTAAATAATCCATTAAAAGCCGCTGCAATTTGCAGCGGCTTTTTTTGCGCATTTTCGGATTCCTGTGACACTTCAGGTAAACGACAACAACAAAGCAGAGTTTCGTTTTGCCCGTTCGACCCATCATCGTCAGGTTCTACCGGTCATTTCGATTAATCCACGTGGAAATCTTGCCGACGTTGTATTTTCACTACATCTTTGCACCAAATCTTAAAGGTGAGCTACGTTTTGCTGGCGAATTTTCGATTTGCCCAATAACTCCACCTAACTTCGTTCACGTACCCCTACCCTATCATCATGGTCACCCAACTTTATCGCTCTTGTATTACTGGTCGTGAGCCTAGCTTCAATCTTAGAACGCTTTGTGCTGTATTTGGTTTTACCTGTGTCGCATTGACATACGTATCCATTGCTACCTCACAGACACTTGAAAGTCCTCAAACAGTTGCAAAATCACAGACAATTGGATTTACAGAAGCGTACAAAAAGATCGATCTATCAAGCGACGAACTCGGTTCGATTGCAGAACTGTTTGTAAAAGAAGGCGACTTCGTCGCTGCCAACGCTCCGATCGCCCAACTGGACACACGCCTACAGAAACTGCAGTTAGAAATTGCAACTCAAATAGCGTCCAATCGATCCTCCTTGAATAGTGCGGAACAGGTATTGAAAAAACGCGAATCGATCTTAAATCGGCTGCGCCAATTACAAACCAAAGGTCATGCGGGTGACAGTGAGATCATTCGAGCCGAAATGGAACTTGCGATCGCCACGTCAAGGCACTTGTCGGCTCAAGAGGATTTGGCCGTGAGGGAGATTGAACAGCGACGCGCAGCAATGGAACTAAAACGTCGTTTAATCGTAGCTCCCTTTGATGGCGTAGTTTCCAAGATCCATCGCTATCCCGGTGAGTTCCTGTCGCCGATCAAACCGGAAGTTGTCTCAATTGTTCAAATCGATCGCCTATACGCGACCTTTAATGTATCTAGTTCGAAGGTAAGTATGTTTAATGTTGGTGATATCCACCAACTAGAACTCTCCAATGGAAGTATCGTCGAAGCAGTCGTTGAACATGTCGGAGTCGTAACTGACGCTCAGAGTGGTACCATCGAAATAAAACTAGTTATCGACAACGCCGACGGCAGTATTCGTTCGGGCGAGAGCATTATTCTAAATATCTAGTCGTTTATTGAGATTCACCCATCAAACAACAATACATCACTGCTCGCCCAACGCAGTAACGAAACCTCCCCAGAACTCCCGCGCTCGCCGACGCGGGTTTTCTTTTCAAACATTGTCATGCAATCGCAGTCTCCCCAAACTGACGCTGCTCAAGTAAACACTGTCAACCACTCGGTTGAGCAGACGAATACTCGTGATTTTCAGCAACAAGCGATTGGCCTTGAACTTGCCAAATTGGTTCAAGAAGCCCGTGACCTAGATCAAATGCTACAAGGCCTAGCCCGAGTTGTTTTGGGGCATAGCCAATGCAACTGCCTGTGGCTGGGATCGACCAACGCGACCGAGGAGTCAGAGCCACAAACAGTGGAACAACAAATTTGCTTCGTGACACTAATTAAACCAGATACACTGTGGCAAGTCGTAGAAAATCAAATGCGGTCATTGACAAACTCCGCACTGGAGATGCAAACCGTTTGCCAAGCACCGCTCGAAAATTATCCAAAAACCACACTGATCGTTGCTCCCGTTCTGAGCGGAATCTCGACGCAATCTGAATCTAAGCTTTTTTTTACTGGCTGCTTTAGTAATGCAGAAGAAAGTGAACTTCGACAGCAATGGCTGATGTCCATGGCTGCGCAAACAATATCTCAGTGGCAGCAAAAACGATTATTGTCTCAACAATCAGTCGCCAATCAACATCTACGAGATGCCTTTTCGGTTGTTCGCCGACTATCTCAGTCGAAAAACAGCGCAGCAGTCGCTCGGACACTCGTCAACGACCTACAAACTTCTTTTGCGTGTGACCAAGTTGCAATTTGTTTCTGCGATACCCCTTCATCCGTTACTGTTAGCGCGATATCCGGCGTAGAGCAATTCGATGTTCGATCAGAGTTTGCGACTCAAGTGATCGCGGCACTTCAGCAACCATTGATCGAAGAACAACAACTTGAATTTATGCTAGGCACCGAAAAACAATCGGCTGCCCAGTTAGCACTTGAAAACTATTGTATCTCCAGCGGATGTGATGCCGTCATTGCATTGCCTGTCTCAGACGCCTCTGATAATTCTATTGGCTCCGTTTTGATAGGTTGCGAAGAGGAATCGTTTAAAAATCCATCGTTTCATGCAAAGTGCAAACAGGTTATCGGGCTCGTTGGCGGGCAATTGCCGACAATTCTACGAGCTAACGACAGTCTTTTCAAAACCGTACTGGGGCGGTTAGAAAAATTCAAAGCAGCAACGAACACACGAAACGCTGCAATCGGTGCAGCAGTCTTGTTTGGATCCCTCTGCCTGCCGATGCCATACCGAGTTTGGTGCGATTGCAATGTACAGCCGGTCGAACAACGCTTTGTTGCGGCGCCGTACGACGGCGTGCTAGCGCAAAGTTTGGTGCGGGGCGGCGATCAAGTTTCCGCCGAACAAGTCGTCGCAAAACTTGACGGCCGAGCACTAAGAGGAGAACTAGCAGGCGTGCAGGCTGAATTTGCTGTAGCGAAAAAGCAGCGCGATCTAGCCCTCGCAACCGGAGATGTTGCTCAATCTCAAATTTCAAAAAGCGAGATGCAACGCCATCTGGCTAAAATAACAATCCTAAATCAACGGTTGGAAAACTTAGACGTTCGCTCGCCAATCAACGGGGTCGTCGTAACCGGTGATCTGGAAAATGCTGTCGGCATACCGCTGGAACTCGGCCAAACGCTGTTCGAAATCGCACCACTGGACACCATGGTCGCTGAGGTTGGCGTTCCAGAGTCAGAGGCTCGGTACGTGCAAGCAGGAATGAAAGTTCAGTTGAAGTTCGATTCATTCCCTTTCAAAACGTTTGCAGCCGAGATTCAACGAATCCACCCGCGAGCTGAAGCTACTGATAACGATAGTGTTTTCGTCGCAGAAGTTGTTCTAGAGAATTCTTCGGGACAACTGCGCCCCGGAATGAATGGTACTGCCAAAATTTCTACAGGTTGGTCGCCGGTGGCTTGGAACTTGTTTCATCGTCCATGGGAGTCAATCCGTTATTGGACGATTTGGTAGGACTCCAAAATGAATCAACCCAAACAACAACATAACCCAACCAGTCATGTGCCGGTCACCCCACCAGTTAGCCCATTCGAACAAACGTTGGAGACGGTGCTAAGTGTTCGCAAATGCTTGAAATTCTCCACTCGCTTTGAAAACGGCGAATCCTTCGTAACGGTTGAAGATCCAGTACGCAGTAAACACTTCCGAATTGGGGTCAACGAATATCAATTCATTGCGAAGTTAAACGGAAAACGTTCCAGCGCCGAAGTCCTAAGATTATTGCAAGCTGAACAAACCAACGATCATAACGGCGTTCAGCCAAACGATGAGTTACAAGAAGAACAAGTCGTTCAAATCGCGAATTGGTTGCTAGCGATGAATTTGGTTACTGCGAACAAATCGGACAATGCGCTGCGATTAAACACGGTCGCCCAAAAAATCGAACAAGCCAAGCTGGTTAGTTTGCTGAACCCAATCAGCATGAAGTTGATCCTGTTCAATCCCAATCGTTTCCTGCAAACTATCCAACCTGCCACACAGTGGTTGTTTTCATCGTGGTTCTTTTTAGTTTGGTGCCTGACTGGAATTTACGCATTGACTTGCTTAGTTAGCAACTGGGAACGAGTCCATGCTTCGTCGGTTGGCGTACTATCAAACAGCAGCTGGCTTTGGTTAATAATCACTTGGTTTGTGTTGAAATTCATTCATGAAGCCGCTCATGGGGTTGCTTGTCGTAAATATGGTGGCGAAGTCCCAGAGTTTGGCGTTCTTTTTATATTGTTTGCACCACTGGCGTACGTGAACGTGACTTCGATGTGGCGTTTTAGTAATCGCTGGCAGCGCATGGTCGTGTCAGCTGCCGGAATGTACCTCGAGTTGTGGGTGGCATTTTGGGCGATCATTGTCTGGTCACAATCCGACGCATTGGTGGCAAGTATTGCGTTCAGCATCATGGTAATGTCATCATTGACTACAATTGTGTTTAACGCGAATCCGCTGATGCGCTTCGATGGCTATTTTTTACTTTCTGACTTTTTGTCCATTCCAAACATTTACGAAAAAGGTAGACAGTGGCTAACCGAAACTGGTAAGCAGTTGTTTTTTGGCATTCCCAAACAAACCAAGATTCGATCAAACGAGCGACTTGCTGTCGCTATTTACGGCGTATTGGCGTTCCTTTGGAAGATTTCAATCAGTCTCGGTTTGATCATTGCTGCGTCAGTACTGTTTCAGGGTGCCGGTTTGGTGCTGAGTGGGCTAGGGGTCGTGATTTGGTTTGGCTTGCCAGTCATTCGACAAATCGCTTTATTAACTGCGACAGATGCCCGGTTTAAAATCAAAAAAGTACGTACGGTGATCAGCTTCGCGAGCCTTTTCGGTTTGTTAATAGCAGGAGTTTATGTTTTCCGAGCACCGGCAACAAAATCGGCACCGGCAATTGTTCAGTTTTGCAATGAGTCTGTCATTCGATCGGACGCCAGCGGCTTCGTGACCGCGATCCATGTCACTGAAGGACAACCGGTTGCTAAAGGAGATTTGTTGATCGAGCTGGAAAATTGGGAACTCGCTAATGAACTGGTCACGCTAAAACGTTTGCGGGACGAGGCCAAAATTCAGTCGCGAATTTACCAACAGAACGGTAATCAAGCGATGATGCAAGCTGAATCTCAACGCGTTTTTCGGCTGACCGATCAAATTAAAGAAAAACAGTCAGCCGCCGAAGGCCTTGAAGTCGTGGCAAACTGTGATGGCGTCATCGTCCAACGCTCGTTAGCAAATCGACTAGGTAGCTTTGTACAGCGAGGCGATGAATTGGTAACCGTTGCGAATTTGGAGAGCAAAGAAATCGTTGTTTCGGTGGATCAAAGCGAATACGATGCGGCTTTTTGGTCTGTTGGTAAGGAACTACGTTTGATGTTTCCTGGAAGGCCGGTAGTTAACGCCACACTCGTTTCAATCAATCCCAAAGCCAGTGAAAAACCGACCTTCCCGTCGCTGACCGCCAAGATGGGTGGTTCGTTACCGGTTCGCCCCGTTTCGAATGCACAGTCGAGCGAAACTGGAGAGCATTTTGAATTGCTATCGCCTCGCTTCGACGTGACCGTTTCTATGCCCGAGGATTTTAGCCAACAGGTATTGGCGGGGCAGCGTGGGTACGCTTACTTTGAATCGACCGAGCAATCGTTGGCGAGCTATCTCTATTTGGCGGCTTGTCATTGGCTGCAGTCAAAAGTTGACATGGCAACTCTGCAGTAAACCGACCAACCGACTTTAGATCGCGTCCTTCAACTTCATCGGCGCGGGATGGTGCTGCGCCATCGCACGGATCAATTGCCGCCAATTGGATGGGCGACCAGGCGTTAGACGCCCTAAAATCCTCTGACTGTTGGCGCCCGTCAAGCTAGGTAAATTGCTCGGCAACTGATCAATATGGAACATCCCCAAAATTGCTGCCACAAGTGCCTCTAGATTAATACTCCGACCGATCACATTATCAAGACGATCAAAACTGACATTCAAACGATCACCATTAATTTGGTCGCTTTCATGCGAATGAATAAACAAACTCGCCCGCGGGTTCGTACGCGCCACGCGCTGAACTAAATCATCTACGGTGAAATTGGGATCTGCGACTTCCCACTTAATCGCCGGAAGTTCTGCGTCCAAGCCATCCGAAGCCGGTAACCAGAATGTTTCCGGGCGCTGCTTCGTTAAATCCAACAGTACACAATCGGTTTCAGCAATTTTTGAGTTCCGATCGGCCAAGATCATCCACAGCGGCAACGCCGCAAGTGGGTGCCCACTGCCGCCAACGGCAAGATCTCGTTTTGGCAACGCGTCTATCACCGTAATGCCCGTTGCCTCCGCAATCGTTGTTGGGTCACACATCGGCAAGTAAAGCTGCTTGTCGTCAAAGTCAGAAAACCATAGACCCGGATCAGCAACACTGATCGCCAAAACTCGGTCAACGTATTTTCCGGCTTCCTGTTTAAGCTGTTCAATGACCAACGTCTGAGCATCAGCTAGATCCCTCAATAAAAACTGAAGGTCAAACACATTCGGCGCTGCACGCCGACAAACCTCTAGACAATCCTTCTGGAGCGAAGCCGAAAGTTCAAGGCTCGCCCCTGTAGCGTACTTTAACCGCGAGAATTTTCCGCGACCTTTCAGAACTGCCAAGCAACCGTGAACCTTTTCAAAACTGGCATCGACAGAGATTCCCGCGCACAATCGATGCTGACGATTCTCCAGCGACCGATGAATTAAATCAGGCCCGCTTTCATCCGTTTCGGACGACCAGAATTTAAGGAACGGAAAAGTCATAAGGCCACGGTTGAGGAAACTTCTGATAATAATATCCGAATTCGTATCACTACTTTTAGTGTTACTCCAAGCGATTCATTCAGCTTGGACAAACCACTAACTCCTTATCGGCATCTGAATCTTGGATTTAAATTCTGTTTTACGCGAAATTGACCACTAAACCGCTAGCAGATTGCCGGACACCGTCCACGAAAAAACGCCAGCACAAATGTACTGGCGCTTCGTGTTTTAATATGAAGGCGATGACCAACAGTCGCTTCAACGACGACCAATCGGACACCAAAGACAATCAGGCCTATTTAGGCAACTGCTCGCAGCATTGGTGCAGGCTCACGAATTAAATCCATAAACTCTTCGAAAATTCGCATGTCCAATGCCGACGCTGCATCATTTTCAGGATGGAACTGAGTGCCGATAGCGACCCAATCATGGTGCTCGCTTTCGATTGCCTCAACAACACCATCTGGGCAGCGAGCAGTCACTCGGAAGCCAGCAGCAACTTCGTCAATCGCCATGTGGTGACGGCTGCTAACTCGGATCTCACCTTCGCCGTACACTCGCTCCATCAACGAATCCGTCGCAACTTCCAATCCATGGCGATGACCAGGATCTTGTGGGTCACGATGAGGAATCGCAGCCGGCACGTCCTCAGGCAGATGAAAAAACAGGTTGCCACCTAAAGTTACATTTAGCAACTGCATGCCTACTCCGATACCGAAGATTGGCATCTTGCGGTCAACGATCAGTTGAACCAACTTTCGATCGTAACACTCGCGGCGGCGGTCCATTGGACGAACCGTCGGGTGTAACATGAATCCGTCAAGTCGCGGATCCAAATCAGCTCCGCCAATCATCACGAATCCATCCAATCGGTCTAAAACCGCTGAAATGTCGCTTTCCTCAGTCATCGGCGGGACAACAACCGGAATTCCTCCAGCTTCGATAATACTATCGTAATATCCAGAAGTAACTACAGAAAAAGAAGGCTGCTTGCCTTGGGCACTTCGGTAATCTGCGTTGATTCCAATAAGAGGTTTCGAATGCATCTTGCTCTCCAGGGGGTAGAAACTCTTCATGAGTTTTTTAAAGGGAAGTTTACGCGTTTTGACTCGAAAGCCGGCGGAAGCTTCAGAAGGGAAACACAAAATTTGCTGTTTGCAAAATTAATGCTATGGAGAGTGCAAGAGTCGTTTTCTAAAAAGTAGAAAACTCCTGTTAGACACCAGCCAATCCTTAGCTTTGGTCGGGAAATTCTCGTCAACCGCAATCACTTGCGATGTGGGGCCGATTGTTGCTGAATGGGATTCAATTGCAATCAAGCTACTGTATCTTTACTACCCCGGTGATGCATGCACCACACCTAGTGGTGGCATGCTAGCAGCCATTTGGTGATTCGGTCAGCCTGACCTGAAATCTCGTCTAAAAACGGCCGGATTTGACGTTCTCAACGTATGAAATTTGACTATTCCGTACACTTAATTGACTCGCCGCCATCAATAGCTAGTCAAAAAATAAGTTCTTCCGAATGTTGATGCGAATCTCAAAGAGCTAAGAGTGATTAGTAGATTGGACAATGGCACATCGACTTGGCTTTGACACCGCAGGCGCCATGTTTACGCGATCAGAAATGGGTCAACTTTAAAAGCCACTCAAAAAAACATGCTCACGGGACTTTCCCAAAACAGCATCCAACGCGTAAGCATACCAACACTTAGTAGATATGCTTACCCTCAAAGCCGTGAAGCACGGCACCCACTCGACTAATCAAAACACCTGAAAATCTTGCCAGCCCCACAACAAACTTAGATGGACCACATCAAACTAGCCAAACTACAAGTACGCAAAATAGGCAATTGATTTATTTCAATGCCCGCAGATCCACTGGCTAGCGCAAAGACAGGCCGGAGGCGCTGTCGCCACCTTAACGTGGCGACAGCGCCTCCGGCCTGTCACGCTCCAGAAATAACCGCTGGACTACTGATTCGCGCGGGCTACTGATTCGTGTTAACCGAATTCACAACAACCGCCTTGTTGACAATCAGTGCAATTGTTTTTGCTCTAACGTACGCTTCAGACATGTGCAGATATCCTTTAAAAGGGCCAACCTCTCCCCAGGAATTCTTGATCACGTAGTACTTGTTGCCAGCGGCGTCCCGCGAGATACCGACCAAGTGCATCAGGTGATCGTCAGTAGTCGAGTGAGACATGAAAGTTTTTTGACGATCGGCTTGAGTAACCGTTCGCTCTTCACCGATGTGCTTGTACAAGTCTCTACGCTTCGGATTTTTCGGCAAGATGGCCAGTCCTTTAGACGACGAAAATCCAACTTCGCTAACATCGCCATCCCAGGCAACCGTGTAGCCATTAGCGATCGCATTATCGATCGTTTTAACCAAATCATCGATCGGCAAATTCAAAAACTTACCGTTGGAAAAGTTATCCGGAATCTCCAACACGAACGAATCGCCAAACGGATGATGTGTAAACGAAGTCAACGAAACATAATTGTCGCGTTTGAATCCAAGTTCTTTTGAAAGCTCTACCGGCGAAAAACTGCGGCCTTGGTATTCAAAACGCTCCGGAGATTCACCCAGATACGCGTCTAAAACACCGTCGACTGCCGGCGCCCAACGGTCTGACAGCGTCTTCCGTTTTGATAAAGACTCCAACATGCCAGTCAGTGCACTTGCCAGTTCACTATGATCATGTCGCTCTTGCCCCTCGAACAAACCGTCGTAAACGGCTTCTGGGACCAATCCATGTTTTTCAATCGCACCTAAAAAATCATGAGCCAGTGCCCCTTCGGAAAACTGCGCTTTGCCTTGACGTAATAAATAATTTCTAGCCTTCGCACGATAGATATTTTTTGCGATAAATATCTCCGAAAAATGGTGCGTACCTTTGTTTTCACGCACCAATTCTGACTCAATAAATGAAGCCGTAGCAAAGCACCAACAAGTCCCAGTCGTTCCCTGAGACTGAATCGGATTTACCGGGCATGACTTTTCAATTTGAATGTCATAAGCCATCTTATCCATGGACTGACTAGGCGCCGGCTTGTCAGCTTCTTGCTGACCAGTAACGGTCGGACTCTGAGGCGCGGATTCCACAGGCGCCGAATACAACGGTGTATCTTGCAAAACAGCAGCGCTAACCGAATTAGCTGAATCAGAAAGAATGAAATTTACATTCGCAAGCAAAGCGTAAGCAATAATTGGAGCAGCCAACCAGATGCGGGACTGCGAGATGTTAAGTGTCATGAGGGGCACCAATAATATAATTGATTGATTTGAACGAAAGAAAACAGCCAAGTGAAAGCGTAACGACTTCCACTTTCCACTGCTGATTACTACCAAGAACCTATGTTTCGCAAGAAACCGGTCAACTTACTTGACACCTCAGTTTAGTTGCTAACCGCAACATTCGAAAGGGCGAACCAGCGCTCAACATCTTTGATTCCAACAGCATATCGAACCAGTAGCGCGAATGTCAGCTATACAATCAGCCAATAAGCGTGCGATGGTTAGCATAAGCCGCCGACCCAAACAGTCACCTTCTGAACTGTTGCCCAAATTGTTGTTAAACGATTCACTGACCGAAATTCGCGTCGCTTCATTTGATTCATCCCTAAAGCATGTACCATTTCCGACACTCCTCGGTGAACGCCACTGCAAGATCAATACAAAAACCTCAACAACAAGAAATTC
The DNA here is from genome assembly GCA_964530985.1 of uncultured Pirellulaceae bacterium. Taxonomy (GTDB): domain Bacteria; phylum Planctomycetota; class Planctomycetia; order Pirellulales; family Pirellulaceae; genus Mariniblastus. The sequence goes on from CAZHCH010000001.1 coordinate 89,926, forward strand.
GCAGCATGAAATTTATCACGCCAAGGCGCAAAGATTGTTCATTCATTGACTTTGCGCCTTCGCGTGAGGATTTTTCCCGGACTTTCTACACACGCAGGTTCCCATAAAAGCTGGATAAGTGGCGTTTACCGAGAAGTCTCCCATTTCCGACTAGTCATCGGTGCCGTAGGCAAGCCCAGTTGATCGATTACCTACCCACCAACGGTCATGAAAAACCGATTAGACAACACGAAATCGCGAACAATCATAACGCATTGATAATCGCATTCCGTACCCCCTCATAAAACGACGCTTGAGCAACACGTTTTTGAATAGCAGCGGGCAACTGATTCAGTTCGGCACGCCAACTTTCCAATGGTGGAAAACGTAACGTCCAAAACCCAGGTCGCTGTTGGATCGCCAAAATACCAGTCAAATAAACTCGCGATCTACTTTCCCTGTTAACAAAAACCTCAACCGTTACCTGAGTCTCCAGCTTGGACTCAAGCTTCCGAGTGTGCACTTTAAGTCGTCCGACCTGCCCACCAACAACCGTCTTAACACCCGACCGGCCCGTATTCGAACCAGTAATGCCGTTGCTAATTCCATCAATCGGACTCGGCAAACACGTAGCATCGTCAGGCTTGGCAACGTGAACATAAATAGTCGTTGTTTCTAGATTTGCATGCCCTAAAACTTTTTGAATACGACGAATGTCGCATCCGTCTTCAAAACAATGTGTTGCAAAAGAGTGCCTGATCGAATGCGGCGTGGCAGGCTTTTTAATGCCAGTCAATTGAAGCGTTCGGTCTAAGACTCGTTGAATCGTCCGCGGACTTAAATGGCGATTCGCACGCCCACGACCTTGCTCCGATGGAAACAAATACGGATTTTGTTCAGCTACATCAGCCAGTGACCGCAATAAACTACGATAGCTTTGTGGCAGTGCTACCTGACGGTCCACGGCATGTTTAGCATGCCAAATATTGATCAAATTCCGGTCAAAGTCGATATCTTTAAACTTTACCCTCGCAACTTCACTGACTCGCATACCCGTAGCGTACATCAACCCCAACAACAATTTGTCGCGCAATGAAACGGCAGCCTCCAACAATTCCACAACCTCATTCTTGCTTAGTACAACCGGCAGCTTCTTCGGTCGTCGCGGCGTCGCCAGACCAAGCGTGATGTCAGTCATGCAAAACTTATCGAAACAGGTTCGAATCGCAGTCAATTGAATCCCCAAAGTCGTCCCGGTAAGCCCGGCATCGACCATGAATTCCAAATACTCTCGCACATGTTCCCGTGTTAACCGCGAAAAATGAATTCCTGCCCAGTCCAGAAACGTTCCTATTGCCGACGAATAACCTTTAACCGTATTCGCGGCGTAATTTCGAATCTTCAGTTCACGGCGAATTATCTTTTTAAAAGTCGCGTTATCGACCAATACATCACGCGGATCGACGACAGCCACCTTTCGTTTCCAATCCCGCGAATCCGTGATTGCCGACTCAACACCGTCAGCAGACTCTGTAAGCATTTGCCCTGATTGCCTGCGACTAACACCAGAGCCTGAGTTGTTTAGCTGATACTCTCGAGCAGAGCCCTTTTGGTTCGTCCGACACCGTTTTGGCAAGCTATACGGCCTTCCATCAAAATACCGATGAATCGGCGCCGACTGAGTTGTATCGACAGGCTCGTTAGCATCTTTATCCAACCGTTGCACAAAATCGGGCTGTAGAGCGGGGTGACTCCCGCGTTTTTCAGGCGACATTCCAGGCATCCAATTCTCCTAAAATCGACTAAGTGTTCATTTGTATTCTGTTCAGACGTCCACTGTCTCCAATAAAAAGCCCCTCCACAAGTGGACAAGGACGAAAAATTTAAAAAAAACGTGAAATTTGACAGATATTCAAAAACCATTATGATTAAAGGGTAAAGGCAGTTTATCGGACAGACTGTCGTATATAACCATGTTATGTGCCGCTAGTTTTCTCATGAATCGACGCGAGATTGTTTCAACTGCGATGGATACCGCCATTTCGCAACTTG
>CAZHCH010000002.1:0-21541 GCA_964530985.1 uncultured Pirellulaceae bacterium
TTTGTCGAGTGAATCGGGTTCGTCCAAGTTTGTCAGCAAACTGGAATACAGCCATATCAAACACGCCTTCACGCGCCGCCGGTGGCATGTGTGATGCAAAGTCCAACGCGTAACATGCGCCTCCGTTGATGTGCGCTTCTAAGATTCGCCTTGGCCGTTTTAAAAACCGGCGTGTGTACACTTCAGGAACATAGCAACCCATCATGATTGGAGGCTGATCACCGGCGAACCATTCATCTGAGAGTCGATCAATCCAGTCCGGTTTCACCGGAGTCATGTCCGATTCTAACCACAAACTGAATCCATCGCCGCCATCGTTGTTGGCTTCTAGGAATTCCATGCAATCCCAGAACATCGCTCCAGAACCTTCGGGATAACCGAAAATTTGCGTTGAACAAGCGAACGTGATTGTCTTGCTAAGTTTGGAGTAGGCGGCAACCAACTCCTCGTCCGTCTCGATTTTTGGGCTCGACGCTAACAAAAACGTAATATCGCACTTTGGGGCGGGGAATTGCGCTAGCCGTTCGGCGACCTTGAGATAGCGGTCTACTTCTGCTCGGCAGAAGTACGGCAGGATAATCGTGTGGTGTGGGCGATTAGGCATGCAAAATCCATTTTGCGTAAGCGTTGTACTTATTTACCAGTAGGCGAGGGTACGCGATTCTAGGATCCTGGGTCAAGACGAATCGGAGTAATATAAGGGATTGGACGGCTTCTTCGTGTTCTTTCAAACTCGTCAATATCCGTCTTGGGTAGGAAGCCGTATTTCCCTAGGATCGAGGTAGACGACATCTCAAATTCGACCGTTCTCGCGCGAAAACCCTGTGGCTACTCTCTACATTATTGATCACTCGCTTAAGATCTCCGGCGGGCACCACTTGGATTATGCTCGCTGTATCGCTTTGGCAGGGCAGGCGCAAGGTTTTCAAACGACTCTTGGTACACATCGATCCTTTAAACCCAATGTTTGGCAAGAAGCAACTGCTAGTGTCGGAATTGATGACTCAACGGTCATACGGTCAGTTTTTCGTGACACGGTTTATCAATCAGATAGTTACCTTTCTGGCCTTCAAGCAGCCACTCGTAGTCAATCCGCCAACGCTATTTCTGATCCACCTAAGTCTGGATGGTTTAAGCGAATCAAGAATATCACCAATGTTCGGTTGCACCAAAGACGCCGTCGATTGTTCGCTCAGCGATTTGCAGCTGGTTGTGACGAGTTCTTTAAGGAAGTTACTTTCCAAGCGGGTGACCAAGTTTTTCTGACTGGTGTTTCGGAGTTAGAGTTAAACGGCTTGGCGATTTTTTTGAACAACGATCAAAATACGACCAAAGCTAAGTGGCACCTTCAATTTCATTTAAATTTGTTTGCCGGTCGGCCAGAGGAATATCTCGCTCAACGCTCGATCGCCAAAGCAGTTTCGAACAGTATGCTGTCAGCATTGAAGCAGTTGAGTTTTCATTCGATCGACTTTTACACGACCTCGACAACGCTTGCCGATCAATACAATTCATTGGGAGTCGCAGAGTTTGCGTCGTTGCCCTACCCCATTGCTGCAGAGTTTCGCGAGGGTGATCACCAGTGGGTTTCTGGAAAGTTCACGAATGCGTTTCAGGCGCCAAATTCAGCGCGGGTTCCCGTAAAATTGAATTCTCGACAAACTAATTCATCCGGCATTGCTTCGCGAGATATCACTCCGCTTCCGCGTGAGTTGGCGAGTAGTCCGACAAATGGCCTTTCGTCTAAAACGAATTTGGATTTTCACGAAATCAATCGGCCTTTAAGCATGGTTTGCCCTGGCGGCATTCGTCGTGAAAAAGGTCAGCGCGATTACTTGCAAACCCTCGTCGACGATTTGTGGGCGTCGCATTTTGCCTGCGGCAAAGTCAAGCTGGTCTTGCAACGTTCGGCTCCGAAATGGCCTTCGAGCGTCCACAAAGTCGATTTAAAGATTCCTGCTGCTTTCCCAGTTGATTCGAACAAAAATCAGGATCAGCTAACCAGAGAATTGAGCCAGCCGATCGAGTACGCTCAGCATCCGCTTCCTAACGACGAATACGCAGATCTGATTCGTTCGACTGACATTGGTTTGTTGTTCTATGACAGTCGCACGTATTACAGTCGACGTGCGGGGATTTTGGGTGAGTTATTGGCTTGCGGGAAACCGGTGATCGTTTCGGCCGGAAGCTGGCTTTCGGATCAACTCGAAGAGGCAAACTTTTCGTACGCCGATCGTATTGTAAAATCACGTGAGCAAGGTCGAGTCTTAACGGTCGAACAATTGGATTGGAACCGCAGTAACCTTCCTTTGTCTGGCGGTGTAGTTTCTTTTGACCAAGGCAGACACTGTTTCGAGTTTAATGTTTACCCGGAAAAAAAGGAGTCCGTTGCGGCAATTAGTTTCGCTTGGCATTGGCCCAAAACACGGGGGATTTATTGTCGAATCGAGGTCAAACAGTTTGACGAATCTGGTCAAGCATTAAATACTAACAAACGGGTGGTCGGTGTTCGGCAACGCCGCAGCAATGTAAATGTCCTGTTTAATTTGCACCCGCAAGCATCAAAAGTTTGTTTTACGTTGAAGAATGCTTTTGGGAAATCCAGCGCTACGATCCACTGCTTGACCGTCACAACGTTACTGACAGCCGATGGCGAGAATTCCAGTCAGCCGATTCCAGTCGGTGTGGTCGGCTTGGCAGCCGCAGATGTGCAGGACTTGGCTAGTTGTGTTTCAGAGTTAGAATCGAATTATCAACATTATCTTCAATCGGCAAAAGACTTTTCCGTAGGTTGGAACGCTAACCACGATCCAGCACTGACGATTGAACACTTGATTGATCGAAATCAAAGTTTCCGTCGCGTCGCGTAGTGATGGTTGGTTAGCAAAATTCGTCGCTGGCCCGCCGGAATTGTCACGGCAACGAACTTTTAAACAGCCCTGCTTTCTTGCGTACAGCCCAAGTCGCAAATATGAATGTACTTATTGTTGGAGGCGCCGGCTACATCGGCTCGCACACCGTTCGTCTGCTGAATCAAGCCGGCTATAAGGTCGTTGTTTTAGACAATCTTTCAACAGGGTTGGAAGCAGCCGTAACCGACAACGAGCTGATTGTCGGGGATATATGTGATCGGATACTGGTTGAATCAGTACTGCGAGAGCACAAAATCGACGCCGTAATGCACTTTGCGGCGTTGGCATTAGTTGGGGAGTCGGTGGTCGACCCCGCCAAGTACTATCAAAATAATATAGCTGCCACGCTCGAACTGCTAGAAGCCATGCGTGCCTGCGATGTGAAGCGCATGGTTTTTTCAAGCTCATGCGCGACCTATGGAGTGCCTGATAAAATTCCGATCACCGAACAAACCGAGCAAGCCCCGTGTAATCCGTATGGGTTTACCAAACTTGTCATTGAACGGGTATTGGATGACTACGCAGCAGCTTACGGATTTGGATTTGCAGCCTTGCGATACTTTAACGCAGCGGGTGCATCGCCCGAAGGCGGTATTGGTGAAGATCATGATCCCGAATCGCATTTGATACCAATTGTGTTACAAGTCGCCTTGGGGCAGCGAGCGAGTGTTTCAATTTATGGTGACGATTGGCCGACGCCCGACGGAAGCTGTGTGCGAGATTATATCCACGTCGACGACCTGGCAAACGCTCACTTGAGAGCCCTCGAGCGATTGGAGTTTGGCTTAGGGATTAAAGTTAATCTTGGCACTGGCAATGGTTATAGCGTACGGCAAATCATTGACGCGTGTCGCCAAGTTACCAATCATCCGATTCCTACCAATGTTGGGCCGCGCCGGCCAGGCGATCCGCCAGCGCTGGTTGCAGATGCCAGTCAGGCTTATGCCCAACTCGCTTGGGAGCCAAAATATAAAGATCCTAAAGCCATCATCGAAACCGCTTGGGCATGGCATCAAGCCAACCCGACCGGCTACCCCAAGTGACATGCCATGAAGATCAACGTTTGCACCGGATATCCACTAGATTCGCCTCGGGGAAATACGACCACGGCGTTTCGAATTGTCGAACGCTTACAGCAGGCAGGTCATCAAGCAACGGCGATACACACCGACACTCCGCCTGCCGCCGACGCGCAGATTTCGTTGCATGCGCTCAAAACCGCCGCCGCCTCGGCACACTTCGCGAATCTAAAGTCTGGCAGCTTGTATATTCGGTTGACCGGCACTGACATCAACGGTGGTTTCGCGCAAAACCCAAACCTATCTCAGCAAACAATTGACTTGGCTGAAAGGCTGGTAGTGACTCATCCGGCTTGTTTACCACAGATTCCTGAACGTTGGCGGAGTAAAACAGTGGTGATTTACCCGAGTGCAACGATACCTGAATTGGAATCTATCGCGACGCCGACCGCCCCTTTGTTCACGTGTATCGGCCACTTACGGCCTGTCAAATCGCCACACTTAATGCACACCGCAATCCAACAAATTCCACAGGTAGATTTGGCTGCGGCTTCGATTGGCAATGCTTACGACGTCACCGATGGACAACAGGCGCTATTGAATACTCGACAAGACAATCGTTATTTCTGGCATGCCGGTTGTGATCGAAAGACCGCTTTGTCTTGGATGAAGGCATCGTTGGCAACCATCAATAGTTCGATTTCCGAAGGTGGAGCTAATACGGTGCTGGAGGCGATTCAATTGCGAGTACCCGTGTTGGCGACTGACATTCCCGGTAACCGTGGATTTTTGGGCGACGATTACGAAGGGTATTTTGAAACAGGACGGGCCGATCAGTTGGCGAAGCTAATGCGTTGCTGTTTAGCAGATGCAGATTTCGTTGAGCGTTTGAAAACCCAGTTAGACGGACAACGACCATTGTTTTCAATCGAGCGAGAGTCGGAGCGGCTTAGCGAATTGATAAACGGTCAACTGTAAAGTTACCTTTTTCCGTGCCAAAGGCCACAACGAACTATCAATCCAAATCGGTACTCTTGAAAGGAGCCACTACTTTTCTTGTTCGGCGTGCTTGTTGGGTCGGCATGTTCGGTAGCGGAATGTTGTTGGATGACTTGCTGGTCGACTGAGTCGCCGAGGTAGGAGTCTGCGTGGGGGTTGGAACAGACGTTTGCTTTACAGGAAGTGTTGGGGTTGAAATCGGTGTGGTTGCACCATCAGGTTTGCCAGCGGCGATTTTCGGTGCGGCTGCGGCATTGTTTTCAACTGAAGTTTGCGCTATTTGCTGAGCGGCTAGGAGTTGTTGAGCAACCGCGATTGCCTGTGTTGCATCGGATCGATTAATGTCTTGGACGGTACCAGCCAAACTTGCTTGGTTTTTCGAATTGGGAATCATGTCGATGTCCCCAAGGTACTTTTGCCGAACTTCGGGATGAGCAACGATTTGTTCGGCGGTTCCACTGCATAGGATGCGACCTTGGCTTACGACGTATGTCCTGTCAGTGATCTGCAGGATTTCACGCGCTGCATGGTCAGTAATCAGCACGGCAATGCCGGCTTGAGCCAGTTCGCGAATCACAACCTGAACGCCTTGGACCGTAACGGGATCAATTCCCGCAAAGGGTTCGTCCAGCATGATAATTTTTGGATTGGCGACTAAGCATCGAGCAATCTCCAGTCGGCGCATTTCACCACCTGATAGCTTGCCAGCTTTGGATTTGCGAATGTGGCCGATTTTGAACTGTTCGAGCAATTCTTCGGTCCGCAATTTTTGTTGTTTACGGCTGAATCCTAGCAGTTGCATCATGCCTTTCAAATTGTCTTGCACCGACAACTTTGAGAAAACACTCGACTGCTGTGGCAGGTACGCCATTCCGCCTTCGCGACTTCTGCGGTGCAGCGGCCAGTTTGTCACATCGACCCCTTGCAGAAAAACGGAGCCACGGTCGGGAGTGACTAGACCACACATCATTTTGAAAGACGTTGATTTGCCGGCACCGTTGGGGCCCAGTAAACCAACAATTTCTCCGGCGCGAACCTCCAATGAAACACCATCGACGACTCGGCGACGACTGTATGTTTTAACTAATTCGTTGGCCGCTAAAATTTCCATGAGATGTCCTTCCATGTTTAGCAATTCCCGAAACCGGGCTGTGTCTTTGAGTTCGCAACTTCATCCATGACCCGTCAGCGAAATTTTAATTCAATCGCGCTTCAATCGTTTATTTAGCTTTAGCGAATAAATCCCATTTCCCAAAAGTTCGGGCACATCCGGAACGGCTTGTTAACCATGTGTGGCCAATAGATAAATGTTGCTTGACCGATCAACATGTCACGTTGCACGTAATTCCGGCGATACCAAAAACGCCCGTCAAGACTGTTCGGACTGTTATCGCCCATCGGCAAAAATTGATCTTGAGCGATCGTCGCGCCTTTTTTTAATTGAAACATTGGTGTTTTACCAAATTTTTTAGCGCTAAAGTACTTTTTCGCATTCACCGTTTTCCACGTCTCGGGTGTGCGAAGAAACGAATAGATCTGATCTTTCACCTCTGGATGGCTTCCCCACCCAGACTCATTTGTAATGTCGCTTTCAGAGACGGCCGAGGTGTAGTAGATATCGCGGCAGACCTTTAAACGGTTGACCGTAAGCGAAGCACCGTTACTGGCAATGCCAAGCGGCTCGGCATCGCCGGGGTCCGTCGCTGAAAAATAGGGTAGTGGAACGTCGTTGCGAGTGTAGGTAGCTGCGTCAAATTCAACCAATGATCCGTTCACCCACAAATGCAACTGGTCGTCTGCGTTGACGAACATTAATCGGTGACTACCTGAACCGATGCTGGTGGTTGCGGTTGGTTCGGCAATTACCTTTGATTCAGCGTCAACAAACTCCACGACGGAATTGGTTTCAGTCTTCGAGCTTAGCTTAGCAATTCCGGTTTTTGTGTCGATCGTGCAAATGAAATGTACACCGCCCTCAACAATATCGAGAGAAATTTCTCCGCCCGCGCGTTCGATTTCCAAATCACACTCAAGGCCGATGTCGCCGACCCAATGCAAACCCACGTTTCGTGTTTCCTCATCGCTTCTGAGCTGTAAGTCGTTATAAGCGTATTGATCGGATATCAGAACACCGCTAGGTAATTTGCCCTCCATGCGTTCGGGCAATTTTTTGATACTGACGATCGTACTCCACTCATTCTTGTGAGGCTGGAAGTGGCGGTAGCGGAGCCAGTTAGAGTTGCCGCCGGTGGTTTTGTAAACGGGATATTCGCCTGACTGGGAAATCTGCCAGTCATCGCCACCGTCAAATTCTTGCCAACGCAATGGCCAACTGACGTCCCTCAATAAATGACCGATGTGGTGAGTGTCGTCAACAATCTGCAAGATATGTCGAAGAACGGCCGGCGGCTTTCTGGCAATTCGCTTATCCCAGCCATCGTCATTTTTATCGAACAAGTAAACGTCACCGTTTTGAATAGCAAGGTTGTCGCCAGGCAAACCGATAAGTCGCTTGATGTAGTTTTGTTTTCCGTTATGTGGATTCTTAAAAACGATTACGTCAAATCGTTCCGGTTCTGCAAAGTCGTAAGTAAACTTATTGACCAGAATCCGATCGCCGCTATTGGAAACGTGATCTGGGTTTTTCGTTGAATTACTTAAAAGTCGAGTCGGGAAGCGGCAGATTGGGCAGTGTGTCTTGTCATCTCGGCCAACTCTTTTTTCGCTAGGCACAGTCGTGCCGGTGTGGTATCTCAGTCGGCAATTTTCACATTCAAGATCGTAGTGCTGCCCATTCAATGATGGAGCCATCGATCCGGTCGGGATGATAAAGGCTTCGCTTTCAAATGCACGAAACAACAACGCGAGCAATACTGCGACCAATAGCGATTCGATTGTCTCGCGAACGCCGATGTCTCGAAAGAATCCAAACAATCCAGGTGACCGACTGTCGGCATCTATTTGTTCATCGTAATTCCATTCAGCGACCGCTTCACGACGGTTAGTTTCAGGAAATGAGCTTCTGCGTTTTTTAGGTTTCGGCATCTTGATCGACTTAAGCAATGACGGCTAGGACGGGGCGTTCTTTTCGCGAGTTTCAAGTCTCAGAATTATACCAGTCGACTCCCTATTGGCCTATGTCAACGACGCCTAGAATGTCCTTTGCCTTGACTCTGGGCCGCGGCCACGACCGACTATCCTGCGAAACGGGCAAATTATCGCCGACTACAAAGTAACCATCGGTTCCCGCTGGTCCTGCACCCGCTTGTCGCCGTAGAAGCTCCTCACGCAAGATCGGTGAAAAGTAGTAAGTGTCACGCCATAAACGCACTCGCTTTAAATCAATCGGATTTGCAGGCTGAAGTGACAGCAGTACTTCAACTCGCGAGTTAACATTTTGAGGCGGCAGATCGAGCAAATGAGTTTGCTGATCACCGACAGCGACAATGATTTGTTGGTCGATGTTAGAGATTCCACAAAGCAGTAACCCTTGATCAATTCGCCAATTGTTGCCTGCGACTAGCTGGTTATCGCGATTAAACAATTGCACATCGACTGACTGAACATTGAGTTCGAATCGAGCGAGGTAAGTTTGTTCCCCAACAATGATCGCAATCAGCAGTTCTGTTGGGCCGGTTTGAGTCGACTTTGATTCTAGGTCGAATTCAAATTCAAGACACACTTCATAGACTGGGTTTAGTTGTCGGCGAATGCTCTGATTGAAACCATAAGCGTCTTCAATTCGCGGCGACCATCGTTGTGCAGTCAAGTGTTCATAGCACCGTTTTGGCTGATACCTGAGCCATTGGAGATCGGTTTGGAATCGTTTGGGCAAGACCGTATTTAAGCTGCTTGTTGATTCTAGAAGCGACCAACGTGAGTCACGACCTTGAAATCGATTGTCGTGGATAAGAACGCGAGTGGATTTTTGTTGTTTCCAATTCTTTTTAAGTAATATCGGATCGCTGTCTTTGGTTTGTACAAAAATGTTCCCGTGTTCGAACCAGACGGCTTCTCCGGGCAAGCCAATAACTCGCTTGATAGATGCTTGGTTATCGCCTGTGCGTTGAAAGCCGATCACTTGCCAACGTTCTGGGAGTTGGCCGGTCGTCATATTGACAAGGTCCGCCGGTTCTAAGTTAGTTTCTTTAATATCGACTTGAGCCCCACAATTGGGACAAATCACGAAACGTTTCGTCGAAGCTGCAACTTCAGAAACGATTTTAAAATGGCAGCTAGAGCAAACCGTAGTTTGGTGCTTGCCGAGCAAGTTCGGTGCCATCGAATTCCCGACGATCACTGCTTGCACGACATGATTACTTGTCTGCTTGGGCTTACAGCCGGCCATTTGCACTAGAACAACAAGCGTGATCCACCAGCATGCCCGGGCCGGCTTTTTTATTGTTATTGCAAGACGCGGGTTCAAACGAGTGATGATAGGTTTTATGATTGGGTTGTTCAGAAAACTACTCTAGGTTAAATCCGATTTTTCAAATGAGCAAAATCAATACCTTAAGTCACCCATTGGTTGACTGCCATTTAAGTACCTTGCGATGTCGTGAAACGAATTCAGCAGGCTTTCGGCAATCGGTCGGACAATTGTCTCAGCTACTTGCATTGCACGCGACCCAAAATTTGGTAACCGAGGAATTCCCGATCAAAACACCGATTCAACCGACCATTGGCAAGCGATTGAGTCAATCGATCGGTTTGATTCCGATTTTGCGAGCTGGAATTTCGATGGTCGATCCGGTGTTGAATTTAATTCCCGGCAGCGAAGTCTGGCATCTTGGATTTTACCGAGACGAAGAAACCGCGCAGCCGGTTCACTATTATAGCAAGCTGCCGGAAAAGCCTGTCGACTTAGCAATGATATTGGACCCAATGTTGGCCACGGGCGGATCCGCTGTGATGGCGATGGAGGAAGTAAAATCGTGGGGTGCGAAAAAGATTATGATGTTATCGATTATCGCTGCCCCCGAAGGGATTCAACACGTGCAAACGAAATTCCCGGAAACAGAAATTTTCACTTGTGTAGTCGATCAACAGCTAAATGAAAACAAATTTATTGTGCCCGGATTGGGCGACGCTGGCGACCGAATTTTTAACACGCAACGCTAGTGCCGAGCTAACAACCGCGATGAGTGTCGTGCGGTACAGTTGCAATGGTCTTTACGTCTGATCACTATAAGCACGTATGAATGCCAGCGTTGGTTAGAATGTAACCGACGCCCCAGTTCGGTTGATCACCGAAGAAGGATAGTTTTATAATCGTGTCGGTGCCTCATACAGCTGTCAACTGTTTCGGTTTTAAGTGCCAATGTCTGATTCGAAATCGAAAATCAAATCTGTAACCTGCGCGAAATGTAAGCAAGGTTTTAAATTCAAACGGGTGCCGAAGATGACATCCGTTGTCTGCCCGCATTGCGATGCTAAGATCCGATTTAAACGAACGAAAAGTGAATCTACGTCAACTAAGCAATCCAGTGTTGATGCCGATCAGCAAAACAGCAAACCGCCTGTAGAGGTTCAGAGGCAGATTAAACCAACAAAGTTGCCAGTGCCAGGGATCGAGGTGTCGAAAGCAGAGTCCTCGGATGTAGATGAACCGGACTTCGATGAACCCGTGTTGGATGCCGTTGAAGTCCCAGTTATTAAAACACGGCGCACTCGCGAGCGAGTCAGCTTTGATGGATTGCAGGTCGATGATGCTAACGAAGCTGAGTTGGACGAACCTAGTTTCGAAGCGCAGGATGTTACGGACCAAAACGAAGATGGCAACCTGCCCAACATCAAGGTTGATCGTCGCGGTAAGCCAAAGAAATTAGCTGGAAAAAAAGAACGCGGATCCTCGATCGATTCGCCGAAAATAATGACTGCCCCAGCAGTTACCTCCCAGTCAACGCTCGCCGTGCCAAAGACGGTGTCGATACCAGGAAATGAAAGCGATTTAATCGATCAAAGTGAGGGCGGCGAGGATCAGCCGGTACTCGCTGGCCATATTGATCTGCTACCGCCGAAATTTTTAGTGGCAGACATTGAAGCAGATGAAAACGTGGTTGTCCTGCCAACCGCTACGGGTGGAACTCAGGTTGTCGACAGCACCGCGGTCACGGTCTCACACGGCGGCAAGGCTGTGACATTGGTTGCGCTAAAACCCGAAGAACTGAGGAGAGTAAGGTTTATCGAAACTTTAGTTGCGCTCGCAATTGCTGGAATCATGTTAGCAATTGCCCTTTGGCTAGTTCTTTAAAACCAACCGTAAGCCAAAACAAGGTTCGTTTATCGACCGGATTCTCTGATGGAAAAGATCGTCGGAGGGCTGTCATCGACGGTTTGATTACGTTCACTGTGAATCTGCTGAACCAGTTCGTTAAATTCGCTTGCCAATTCATGCCAGTGGTCATTATCGCGCAATCGTAACTCTCGAATTGGCCGATTATTTTTAAGCTTCTGCAATTCTCCGTGAAGCCGTCGGATAGGTCCTGTGATTCGATTGTTGTCCGCTAGTATTTCCCAAATTAATAGTGGCAGTAGCACTAGGCTGGCCGCCGCGACTGGGGCCAAGTACCAGATGTTCTCCAGCATTTGACTAACGACTGAGGTGCTTGGTCGCATGCAAAAACTGCCTAGAGAGACCAATAAGAACGTCGCAAAGGCGTAGAGGCACCATTTGCGAACTGCTTGCATGATAATTTTGTTTCGATACTTTTTATCCACTGAAGTCGTTCCGAAATAAGTGCCAGCGATGAAAGTGATTGCCTAATCGGCACCACCAAAATGAATTGCGTCCGCTTATATGTGACGCATAATTTTCCCTGATAGAAAAAGATTAGGTCACGGTTTCGTGAGCTCTGGAAAGAAAATTTCTCCAAGGCGATTAAGCTTATTTCTGGAATCGATTTTGCCAAAGTCAAAGCGTCTTTTTAGGACAACCGGTACAACCGGATGCCTAATGCCTGGCTTGAGCCCGCCAATTATTGGCACGGAGAAATGCATTGGTTGCACACAAAAAACGTTTCAAGATCACATCAAATGAAAACGTTTAGTCTCGCTTGTATCCATTGACTTGATTCAGTATTGCGTTGGATTGATATTGGCTAATATCAGCAGTGGCTTTAGCAAATGAATTTTCAGTTTCCCATACGACGACTTTGGAAACGATTAAGTCATAACCACGAATTGTTGAAATCAACTGCGGGCCGATTTGGGTTAACAAGTAGCGAGCTAAGTTTTCCGCAGTCGGGTTGTAAGGTAAACGGTAAATTTTGTTCGGCCGAACTTGCTCCACCGCCGCCAGTGCATTTGCATCGACGTCCCACAAGATCATTCCATGATCCCAGTGGTCATCGATCCAGCCTTTGAACAATCGCTTGATGTCTGCGAAGTCCACCACGCGTCCTAAATCGTCAACTTCGTTGGCCGTGATATGAAACTCGACCAAGTAGTTATGGCCGTGCAAGTTCGCACACTTGCCTTCGTGGTTGAGCAATCGGTGGCCGGCACAAAACGCGACCTTACGCATAACTGTAATGCTCATGATGGGCTCAAGTTCCTCGAAAACGATTTTTTTGGTCGGAGAGATTAGAGAACAATTCGGCCAAGATCTTACTTGAGTTTAGGGTTGTTTTGGTGGCGATCTTTGTCGCGGGCGGTCTTTTTTGCAAGGTTTTTCTCAAATGCTGCGGTTAGGTCGACTCCAGTTTGGTTAGCCAAGCAGATCAAAACGAATAGTACATCCGCCATTTCATCGGCAAGCTCGGGATTGCCCTCGGAGGCTTTAAAGCTCTGTTCGCCGTAAGTTCGTGAGATTACCCGAGCCAGCTCGCCGACTTCTTCCACCAGTTGAGCAAGATTGGTGAGTTCAGAGAAGTAGCGAACGCCGATTGATTTGATCCATTGGTCAACTTGTGATTGAGCATCCGCGATCGAGATTGGTTCAGCAGGCACGGTGGCAACTTTGTGGTTTAGCCGCGGTATAATTTTCCAATCAGGAAATTTTGTAACGGCGAGGGTTTGTTTTTAAATGAGGATTCTACCGTAGTGAAATTCTCGTGTGAGAATCCTAAATTGCAAGTGAACGAATTAACGGTTCCTTGTGAGGGGCTGTGATGGTAGATTTTGAGCCCCTTATCGCTTAATGTAAACCCAGTCAATCGATTAAGAACTTAACTAGCAATGCCTCAAACGATTGTAACATGCTTTCCTGTTTCTGAAGACCTAGTGCAGAAAATGCGTTCCCAGTTAAAGGGACGTTTTGAACTAGTCGTATCGGACCACGATCGGATTGCCAAAGATATATTCAAAGCCGACGTTTTCTTTGGGCACGCAAAATCGCCCGTCGATTGGCAGGCAGTGGTCGAAGCTGGCAAGCTGGTTTGGATTCAATCTTCGGCTGCGGGGTTGGACCACTGTTTAACGCCCGAAGTGATCGCATCGGATATTTTGGTGAGTGGATGTTCTGGTTTGTTTGCAAGACAGGTAGCCGAGCAAACGCTAGCTTTGTTAATGGGGTTGATTCGCCGAACGAATGTGTTCTTCAAAGCTCAGGCCAAACGAGAATTTGTCCGTCGGCCAACAGATAATTTGTATGGTAAGCGCGTTTTGATTGTAGGGTTTGGTGGCAACGGGCAACGTATCGCGCGTGTCTTGCGCCCGTTGACTGATTCGATTTCGGCGACTGACTATTATCCGGAATCTGGACGCGAGTTGGTTGATGAGGGTGTTGTGGAAGCGGTATACGCTGCAAATGAAATGGATTCGCTACTGCCTACCGCTGATGTCATTATTGTCACGTTGCCACGATCTGAAATGAATGAACGATTAATCGCCACCGAACAGTTCCTTGCCATGAAGGAGGGGGCCTACTTGATCAATGTGGGGCGAGGCAGCGTGGTCGACACGCATGCAATGGTGGAAAGTTTGAACCGTGGGCGGCTAAGTTACGTAGGGTTCGATGTGGTTGACCCAGAACCACTGCCTGTCGATTCGGAGCTGTGGGATATGGAGAATGTGATCATCTCGCCGCATGTAGGTGCGCAATCGCCGCTGCGAGTACCCACAACGGTCGATCTTTTTTTAGAGAACGTTCCAAAATTTGAACAGAAATTGACCTTATTGAATCAAGTGGATAAAGAATTGGGTTTTCCGCATCCAGATCACCGAATCAAACTGATTTGATCTTGGCTGAAGTCGTTTGATCGTGAAAGATAACATCTCTCCCAGTAGCTTTGCCTTTGCCTCTTACTTTGCTCGCGAGACTTCTATTGCCTAACAATAACCCATTCGACGACGATTTCGAGCAAGTTCCAATTAATCTCAATGACGAGACCCGTTTTTTTGAGAGCGAGGAAGTTGTTGTGGAACCGACGGTTACGCAAGCCGTTCCTAGCCAAACGACTGCGACTGGGCGGTGCCGCGAGTTGTTATTGCGCTACGACCGCATCCTGCGCGAAAAGCGGCACAGTTGGACTTCGCACCTGCGGCTACTGACAAAGATTGGGGCCGGGGGGCAAGGCGTGGTTTATTTGACCGAACGTCGAGGGGCGGATGGATTCACGTTGCCAGTGGCTTTGAAAGTGTTTTCCCCCGAGCGTTATGCGACGCCAGTTCACTACGATTCGGACATGGCGAGGATTGGCCGAGTGGCGGCGACGGTTGCTCAGATTCAACACGAAAACCTACTTGTTGTAGAGAACTTTCTGGATCGTGATCGAATTCGGATGATGGTGATGGAGTGGGTCGAAGGCTTTGACCTGCGCCGTTTGCTTAAGCCAGATTTGTTGGCGAATCTGAAGCCACATTTTACGACCGAACGCTGGAATTACATCAACGATGTATTGATCACCGAAGGACCAACCCAGCCGCGTTTTCGGTCAGGGTTCGCTGTTGCGATTGTGCGTGAGTGCTTGGAGGCACTTGCGGCGATGCATCGTCAAAATATTGTTCACAGCGACATCAAGCCTGGCAATATTATGCTCAAGCGAACCGGGCATTCGAAAATTATCGATATCGGTTCTGCTTTCGACATGGCCGATCCACCTCAAAAACGTACTTGCACGCCGACCTATGCGGCGTTGGAAGTGCTAGAGGGCAGTGAGATTACGCCTCGTAGTGATTTGGCAAGTCTGGGGTATGTGCTGTTGGAGCTATTAGCAGGGAAGACGCTCTTTGCCGGTTTGAAAGATTATAAACAACTAGTCGAAGCGAAACGAACGCTTAAGGATCGCTTGGACGATTTTGTCCCGAAAGAACTGGCTGATAATGAACTTTTGATGTCGTTTCTGTCGGGGCTGGTTGATCCCGACCCGCAGACGCGTTTGGCAGATGCTGAAACCGCGAATCTGATTGAGTTTGGCGCCGCTGCATTCCACCGACAACTGATCAAAAACGATCTTTCGACTGAATACGAAAACGACTTGAGAATCTGGGTAGACGAGCTACTCGAGATTGAACTCAATCATCCGGAAATTCTAGAGCTACCTCAGTAGAAAAAGTTCCGCCACAGGTTTTTCGTAGTGGATGAGGCTACGAATTCTTGTGGAGCTGCTGATCAAACCATTAAACCCACTGGAAATACAAGCTTGCAGCGCAAGCAAGTGCATTATCAAAATTGAGTGGTGCACTGGCTCGCGCGTCGAGCTTGTATGTAGAGTTTGTGTTCAGCTACAAAAAGTCTACGAAAAAAAGGGCGTTGATTAAATCAACACCCTTTGAAGTTTCTACATTCGTTGGCAATCAAGCCTAGCCTGCCATGCGAGTGATTCGGTTTACCATTTCGACTGGTTCGACCATTTCTTCTTCGAAACGGTACTGCATCACATACGCGTCCTCGACGGTGTCGTCGTAGTAATCACGTAGTACGCTGATGGCGCGGAAGTTGAGGTTTTTAAAGAACATCTGTGCGGCCAAGTTTGTTTCACGAATTTCTAGACCGATTCGGTTACGACCGCGACGCGACAGTTTGCCGACCAGTTTGTTGACCATCTGCTGTCCGACTCCTCGGCGTCGAACGTCTGGGCGAACCGAGAAATTCAGTACGTGAAGTTGCTCTTTGTGTAGTTCATAAACCATGAACCCAACCACGCGTTCGTCAAATTCGGCAACCATGCCGATGCAGTTTCGCTGGCGTAGGCAACGCAAGAAGTCTTCTTCCAGCCACGGAAACTCAAAGCTTGCCTGTTCGATATCTAGCACTTCCGCCATATCACGACGGATCATCCAACGAATGTGTACGTTGATATCAAATTCCAATTCATGGTTCATTTGTTGACATCCTTTGTCGATTCCGGCCAACATCATGTGAGCCAGTATGATTTATTATTTATCGCAGATCCCTGCTAACAGTTATCGGCGGAGCGGTACGTTAGCAGATCAAATTTTGGAGGCCAAGATTGAATTTTTTAAAGGTTCGCCAAGGTGTTTGATATGAGCGAGTTTTGACGCTAGCAATTTGCAAATCAAGCAAAGTACGGACTTAAATAAAGATTGAAAATTTGCTGAAGAAATGGCATTTCTTTTTCAGGCCAGTATCCAATGGCAAATCGTTGGTTGGTCGATTGAAGTATTTGCTGGCGAGACTAGAGTATGGTCTTTAAAATCAGTTCCGCATCGTTGCTGATACATTGAGTGCTGATACTCTGAGGGAATTTTGTGAAATTAATCGCTGCCTGCGCTTTCGGACTTGAAGCGATTGTCAAACGTGAATTGATGGCGTTGGGGTACGAAGCCCGAGTGCTGACGCCTGGGCGAATTGGTTTTGAAGGTGATTGGGCGGCCGTTTGCGAAGCCAATATTTGGTTGCGAACTGCGGACCGAGTTTTGCTGGAAGTCCAACGCTTCGACGCCCCCGATTTTGATGCACTGTTTGAAACCGTTAAAGCGTTTGACTGGAGCCAGTACATTCCAGCCGATGGTCAGTTCCCAGTCATTGGGCGGTCGCGACTATCGCAACTAACCAGTGTGCCTGCCATTCAACGTACGGTCAAAAAAGCACTCGTTGAAAGCCTGCGAAAGTATCACAAAACGGAAACGCTTGGCGAGTCGGCAGCAACTTACAAGGTCGAGGTCGCGTTACTCAAGGATGAGGCCGTTTTGACGCTCGACACCACCGGGCCAAGTTTGCACAAACGGGGCTATCGAAAGTTGACAGCGCCAGCGCCGCTAAAAGAAACATTGGCAGCGGCACTTGTTAACTTAAGCGTTTGGAATGCGAGCCGGGTATTATCGGATCCTTTCTGCGGTTCGGGGACGATCGCAATCGAGGCTGCTTTGCAAGCACGCAATATCGCGCCAGGGCTCAAGCGAGCTTTTGCCAGCAGTGATTGGCCCGTGATTCACCAGAGAGTTTGGGAAGACGCCCGTAAGCATGCGAAGGCCCAGCGAAAACTTGATTTGCCTTTAAATATCTTGGCGTCGGATCGAGATCCAGATGTATTGAGTTTGGCACAATATCACGCGAGGCAAGCGGGAGTTTCGGATGCGATTCGTTTCGAAGAACAGCCGTTTGATCAATTTTCCAGCGACCAAGAGTACGGTTGCATCGTGACCAACCCGCCCTATGGTGAACGGCTGGAAGAACAAGATCGCTTGGTTGGTTTGTACGAGAGCTTTCCAGAGGTTCTACAGCGGTTGCCGACTTGGTCTTTGTTTTTGATCACGAATATGCCTCGTTTCGAACGTATTGTTCAAAAACAAGCCACGCGACGCCGGAAACTCTTCAATGGCCGAATCGAGTGTTGCTACTATCAGTTCTTAGGTCCTAAGCCACCGAGCATGATTCGTCAGCGCCCGGCAGAGGCGGACGAGACTGAGTCAGAGGTTGAAGCGGTATCGCCGGAAGAATTAACTTTGGATGCGGTTGCTGCCGGCCCCGTATTGCCGTCGCAAGAAACATGGCAGACGAAAATTCCCGTCGAGATCATTGAATCCCCGAAAGCGACACCCCCGATCGCGGCGCCAATGGATCTGGCTGATCGTGATTTGCAAACACCATTGCCGGTTGATTCAACGAAAGTTGACCCGCCGGCCAAGCCTGAGATTCAACCGGTGTTTGGCTCGATTAATGCCAAGGACCGTGAGCAAGCGGGGTTGTTCAAAAATCGGTTGGTCAAGCGGGCTAGGCATCTGCGGCGTTGGCCGACCAAACGTGGTATTAGTTGTTTTCGTTTGTACGAGCGAGACATTCCAGAGATCCCGCTGGTGGTCGATCGATACGAAAACTATTTACACATTACTGAGTACGAACGGCCTCACGATCGGGATCTTGCGAGGCATCGAGCATGGCTGGATTTAATGCGGGAAACGGCATCTGAGTCGTTGTCGGTGCCGCTTGAAAACACATTTCTGAAGCAGCGACGTAAAGGCGATAGCACCGGTCAGTACCACAAACTTGACGACGCTGGTCGACGAGTCGTGGTCCATGAAGGTGGGTTGAAATTTTTGGTGAACTTTTCGGACTATGTTGACACCGGTTTGTTTTTAGATCATCGGGTGGCTCGTAAAATGGTGATGGACGAAGCCAACGGCAAGCGGATGTTGAACTTGTTCGCTTATACGGGTGCGTTTTCAGTTTACGCTGCTGCCGGCGGGGCTCGATCGACAACGACTGTCGATCTGTCGCGAACGTACTTAGACTGGGCGGGAGAGAACTTTCAAATCAATGGTCTTGAGTCTCGGCAGCATCAGTTTGTCGCCAGCGATACGATCGATTTTTTGGAAACGACTGCTAGCCAACGGAAGCAATTTGATTTGGTGGTTTGCGACCCACCAACGTACTCGAATAGCAAACGAACCGAAAACGATTGGGATGTTCAGCATGGGTACGTATCGATTTTTGAACACTTGAAAAAAATCGTCGCTCCACAGGGAGTTGTTTATTTTTCTACGAACTTCAGACGGTTTAAATTTGATGAAGATTTCATTAGATCGTTAGGTTTTGATTTTCGCGAAATTAGCAAAACAACCGTTCCAGAAGACTTTCGTAATCGCCGAATTCACCGCTGCTGGCGGTTGGTGCGCGGTTAAATCTCGCATTTTTGAATGCATGGTTGCTCTTACTGAGTTGCGTGAATTGGGGCATGTTCGGTTGCGGTCCTCTTGTTTGCCAAACAAAACATCATAGACTTGCCTTCGCGGTCGTTTGTCTGCAGTTCGTCGTATAGGCAGTGTTTGGAAATAAGAGAATGGGTAAAACCGTAGCGTTAATTCTTGGAGGCGGTCAAGGAACACGTCTAGCACCGTTAACCGCAATTCGCAGCAAGCCGGCAGTTCCTTTAGCAGGAATGTACCGACTGATCGACATTCCGATTTCCAACTGCATCAATAGCGGTATCAATCGAATCTATGTATTGACTCAATTCATGTCGGTGAGTCTGCATGCGCACATTCGTCGTACTTATTCGTTCGATCACTTCCGAGGGGGCTTTGTTGAACTGCTTGCCGCGCAAGAAACTCCCGGCAACGAATCCGACTGGTACCAAGGTACCGCTGATGCTGTTCGCAAAAATTTGGCTTACTTCAATCAACCGGGGATTGACCACGTGATCGTATTGTCTGGCGATCAGTTGTATCGGATGGATTACCAAAAGTTGATTGAGGCGCATAAGGACAGTGGCGCCGATGTGACGATATCTTGCATGCCGGTTTCACGTGAAGATGCCAAAGGGTTTGGTGTCGTGCAAGTTAACGATAGTGGTCGTGTCGTTGATTTTGTTGAAAAGCCAAAAACCGACGAAGCGATCGAGGCTGTGTCAACGGACTTGGACTGGATTCGGGATCGGGGGGTAGATCCGAAAGGCCGGGACTGCATCGCCAGCATGGGGATCTACGTTTTCAACCGCGACTTACTGTTCGAAATGCTAAGCGGATCCAGCTACACCGATTTTGGCAAAGAAGTTTTCCCTGCCACGATCAAATCGCACCATGTTAACATGCACTTGTTTGATGGTTATTGGGAAGACATTGGGACGATCCGGTCATTCTACAACGCCAACTTAGACCTCGCGTCTCCCGATGCTGAGTTTGATTTGATGAATTCTGAGGCACCGATTTATACACGTGCCCGTTTCTTGCCGCCGACGCGGATGGAGGAAGCGACCGTTAACAATAGTTTGATAGCCAATGGCTGCGTCATTGGCAAAGGGGCAGTTATTGAAAATAGCGTGATTGGGTTGCGAACGATCATTCAGCCTAACGTGGTGATCAAGAACTCGATTGTGATGGGCTGTGATTTTTACGATGCCCGTAAATCACCTCGCGATGTGGCGATGGAAATCGGCGAGGGAACGGTGATTGAAAACTCGATCATTGACAAGAATGTCTCGATTGGAAAGAACGTTAGTATCGTCAATTCGAGCAATCGCGACCAAACGGATTTGACTCATCCGGTCTGTGTGATTCGTGACGGGATACCAGTCTTAATCAAAAAGTCTGTCTTGAAAGACGGCTGGGATCTTGAAAAAGATATCCCTTAGCTTTTGTTTGCAAAAAGAACACTAATTCTCACTAATCGACACTCCTCAGTTCGCGACTGGATACTGGGATTAGTGATAATTAGCGCCGATTAGTGTTTCGTTTCCCGAGCACAACAACCGTACTTCCCCCGAGCTTTGACCAGCTTATTGGCTTTGGACGTCAGCACTGTTTTGAACTGGCAACTCTTGTGGCGGGGCATGGCTGTGCCCCAGTTCAATCAAAAACGCAACTAATACTCCAAGTAGTAGCATGATTGACAGCTGCACGCGATCGTGCGAATGGAAGTGAACTTCCGGTAACAAGTCACCCAAAGAAATACATAGAAAAATACCGGCTGAAAATGCCAGCGAAAATCCAAGCACCGAATCTCGCCAAGCACTGTATTGCTCAACGGTTACCGCAAACACCAACGCTCCAAGTGGACACATCAAACAGAAAATCAGGTTCACGATCAATTGTCGCGACGGCGACCAACCTTTGGCGGACATCAGTGATGTGATCGAAAGTGCGTCAAGCGGCTTGTGCAGCAGGATGGCTAGGAACACGCCAAGGCCACCAATGGAGTATCCGATTGGTGAGCTTGTTTGGACGGCTGCGGCAAGTGCGACTCCGTCGATAATCGTGTGGACTGCTAATCCAAAGCAAAGCCCCACCCAAGAAAAATCCATCTCGCCGTCGTGGTGGTCACAATGCACGTGGTGGTGGTCATGCTCGTGGTCGCAGAGTTCTTTTTGCGTGTGGTCGTGATCGCTATCTACCGCTAGATCGTGTTGATGAAAATGGAACATCCGGATCATGAAGAACATGAACAATAAGCCCATCAAGCAGGTGATCAACGCAGGCTCGGAACTTCCTAGCAAGCTGATCGAGTGTGGCAGCAAGGCCAGCAGTGCAACCCCCAGCATCACGCCTGACACGAAGCTGAGCGTTAACTGGATCCGACGGTGAGTTAACTTTACCAGTGAAGTCAACGACCCCCCGAATAGTGACGCCAGCGCGATCAGGACGCAGTAGATGGTGAGCAGGCTGAACAACATGAGGCGATGGGTGGCCTAAAAAGCGTAGAGTGAAGTTTCTGGGCCAAATCATTTAAAGCATTTTTAACCGACCAGCTTGGCCGCGTATCGTAGACGAATG
>CAZHCH010000002.1:21641-29550 GCA_964530985.1 uncultured Pirellulaceae bacterium
CCTCCGTTTCCGGCGGAGACGTGTATCTCGGTCAACGAGGAAGTCGTGCATGGCATTCCCGGCGATCGGGTATTAGTCGATGGCGATATTGTTTCCGTGGACACGGGTTGTCGTATCAACGGTTGGTGTGGTGATGCCGCGTTGACTCATTCCATTGGCCAGATCGATAAAACATCACAGCGTCTATTAAAAGTAACCAAAGATGTTTTGGATTTGGCTATCGATCTGATTGACCATGAAACTCAGTGGAGTGGTGTTTGCAAGCAAATGGAAAAGTTTGTCCATGACGCTGGCTTCCATGTTGTGGAGGAGTTGACTGGCCATGGTATCGGCAAAGAACTGCATGAGGCGCCTTCAGTGCCAAACTACTTCTGCAAAGAAGTGATGCTGACAAGTGATTTTGACTTGCGTCCCGGAACGGTTTTGGCGATCGAGCCGATGGTCAATGAGGGGACGAAAGAAGTCGGCATGCTAGACGACGAGTGGACGATCGTGACGGCTGACGATTCCAACAGTGCTCATTTTGAACATACTGTAGCGATCACCAAAGAAGGGCCGGTGCGCTTGACGGGTCCGCCAAACGATGAAGAACTCGCAACGATGCCGGAGTGGCTGCAAGATAAATCTCAATGGGTGCTTTGGTAGCCGAACGGTTCCGAACCTATTCACCCAATTGGACAGTCGTATCTGATTGGGTAGCCTTGATAATGCTACGACCGGCGATTTCCCCAAACGCCCAAAGACCAGCTCCAGCAACCGCGCCCAATGGTCCGGCGGTTACTAGTCCGACGCCAACAGAAGTGCCCAGCCCGGTCGCCATGCCGACCTGCTCCGCTGTTTCTGCATCGGCTCCTTTATTCGACGCGACGATTTCGGCGCCTAGTTGAGCCGCATCGGCAAGTAGGAATAATGGCGTCGGTGGTTTCGCGAGGCGCCCGCTGGCGGTGGAGGTCAAGCGTTGTGAGATGGATTTTGCGGCGGACTTGGACGAAAGTTTGGCGGCGCAAGAGGCGATGCGTTGCATGGTACGATCGACTTGTCGACTATCGGCCTGTCCTGTTCGGCACCAGTTGACGAAATGTTCGCAGTTGTTGCCGAGCAGCGAATAGTTTTTTTCACCGATTCGGCTGGTGGCTCGCGCAATGACTTCGTCGGCGGAGAAGTTTGCGGCAACGTCCAAGGTCACGATATCGCCTTTGGCTGCCAGTGTTTCGTAGGATTCGATTGTCACTTCGTTGTTTCGCGGTGGCAACTCGCCACTGCCATATTGGATCACGCGACCGTCACCGATGTCGATTGCATGGTGTTGGTAAATTCCAAATGAGACCATCAGGTGATCGCCTTTTGCCATCAATCGTTCTCCGCTGAGTAAAGTAAGTGGGCGTGTTGTGATTCGACCGCCGACTGTTAATCTTTACGTTGATCGGTCCAAATTCAAGCAATATTTGGCAAAACAGCATCCAATGCCGGACCAAAACAGTGTTTTCGGGTGTTCTGACACGTTTGACGGGCTTGATTGTCTCAGGCGTCTCCCGGAGGTTGGCCACTCTTGGCCGACTGTGCATTAGTGGCCCCCGAAAACTAAGCGATTCGAGCTTCGAGTTCTTCCCACCGCGAGTATGCGGCCTTTAGATCCGTATTAAGTTTACTGATCTCTTGTTGGGCGCTGGCGATTTTATCTTTCGGACCTTGGTAAAATTGCGGATCGGCCATCGTCTGAGTCAATGTTTCGATCGATGCTTCTAGTTTTTCAATGTTCTCGGGTAACTGATCGAGTTCTTGTTGTTCTTTAAATGATAACTTTTTTGGTTTGTCGTCGGCTTTTCGTTTTTTCTTTCCGGACTTGGCCAGCTTGGCGGATGGTTTCTTTGTTTCCACGGTCGCGTTTCGTTCGGCCAGTTGTCGCTGCCAGTCATCGTACCCGCCTACGTACTCTCGCAGGCCATCGGGTTCGAACACGATCGTGCTGGTGACAACGTTATTCAAAAACGCGCGGTCGTGGCTGACCATTAGCACGGTCCCGGAAAACTGCACGAGCCGTTCTTCCAGCAGTTCCAGTGTTTCGGAATCTAGGTCATTGGTCGGTTCGTCGAGCACGATAACGTTAGCGGGTTGAGCAAACAGTTTTGCCAACAGGATGCGATTTTTTTCACCACCGGACAAAAATTTGACTTGCGTGCGGGCTCGATCGGGAGCGAATAAAAAATCTTGCAGGTAGCCCAAGACGTGTTTTTTCACGCCGTTGATCACGACCGAATCGGATTCGCCACCAACGTTCTGTTGAACGGTTTGCTCTTCGTCCAGCTGTTGCCGTAATTGGTCGAAGTAAGCGATTTGCAGGTTGGTTCCAACCTTGATCTTTCCGCTGGCAGGTTCCAATTGCCCAAGTAGAGTTTTTAGTAAGGTGGTTTTTCCGGCCCCGTTAGGACCGATAATTCCGATTTTGTCTTCCCGCATAATGGCGGTCGAAAAGTTTTCGAATACTTTATGGTCACCGTACTCGAACGAGACATCGGTTGCTTCGACGACTAGGTTTCCACTACGTTTTCCTTCTTGGATTTGCAGGTTCGAGGTGCCGATTTTTGAACGTCGCTCGCTTCGTTCGGCTCGCATCGCTTTGAGAGCTCGGACTCGGCCTTCGTTTCGCGTTCGCCGGGCCTTGATGCCTTTGCGAATCCAGATTTCTTCTTCGGCCAGCTTTTTGTCGAACAGTGCGTTTTGTTTTTCCTCGGCAGCCAAGGCGTCTTGTTTGCGTTGTAAGAACGTTTGGTAGTCACAGCTCCAATCAAACAAACGGCCTCGATCGATTTCCAAAATTCGATTAGAAAGCCGTTGCAAGAACATTCGATCGTGCGTCACAAACAAAAACGATGTTCGCATTTTCAGCAAAAAATCTTCCAGCCATGCGATTGAGTCAATGTCTAAGTGGTTGGTCGGTTCGTCCAGCAGTAGTAAATCGGGTTTGGAGACTAACGCTCGCGCCAATAGTACACGTCGTTTCATCCCTGATGAGAGTTTTTCGAAGCGACCGGTTGGGTCGAGCCCCATTTGCGACAAAATCTTTTCGACTTGGAGTTCAGCTTCCCAGTCTTCTAAGTCGAGTTCTGGGTTTTCGGCTAGACCTGCTCGGACGACGTCGAAGTTGCTTGATTCGATGTCGCGTGGGACTTCCTGGCGCAACATCGCTATATGCACACCTTGATGGATTTGGATCGTTCCCGAATCCGGCTGTTGTTGGCCGGACAGCATTTTCATCAGGGTTGTTTTTCCAGCACCGTTTCGGCCGAGCAGTCCGATGCGTTGTTGAGGTTCGATTTGAAAGTTGACTGCGTCTAAAAGATTAGGGCCGCGGAATCCGATCGAAAGATCTTGGACGGTAACGAGAGACATCGTGATTGGGTTTCGATTCTTTGTTGGCGAGAGAGTGCGGCTGATCTAAAAGGTTTGACTGCAGCGACTTTAGTCGTCGAAGGGAGGGAGAATGTTAGACTTCGATTTGATCAATTTTGGCGGCCAAAATAAAATCGTTTTCACTCAACCCGCCGATAGCATGTGTCCAGATTTCGATGGTCACGTTTTTATAGTCGACTAAGTGCAAATCAGGGTGGTGTGCTTCGGCTTCAGCGACCTCCGCAACTTTTGTGAAGAAGTCTATCCCCTCCATGAAATTCTTCACCGTCCAGTGCTTGCAAATGCGTTGGTTGTCGCTGGTCAGTTGCCAGCCGTTGAGTTTGGTTAGCTGTTGTTGCGAAAAATCTAGGCTGCACGGTTCGACACCGCCTTCGCAAGGGACACACTTTGCTGCATTCAATTGATCAGAGTTTTGGATTTCCATTTTACTCGCTTAAGGTATGTACTAGCTTGCTTGAAAACTTGAGATCGATCACTTAGCCGGCGGTTGAATCGCCAGATCGTGACGGCGAGTATTTTAGAGCAATGCGGCGAACGCAATTACCCGAATTTGCTGCAAAGTAGGGGCAAGGTGTGACATTTTTTTGATTTCCCATTCCGGTTTCCAATGGTTGTCCCGGTTCACTAACTCAGTTTTACCGCGTATCATTGAAGTTTCGGCGGTGATGATCAACTGCCGCTTCAAAGCCGGTATTGTTTGTTGATGTAATTGCCCTCGTTTTTTGCTGTTGTTCGAATTTTATGCAAGCGTTTTTCCGTGTTGTTTGTTTAGGCCTACTGTGCTTGGTGGGTTGTGATTCTCCCGTTAGTGTTGATCCAGCGTTGGATGGTTCTGACGGCCGTCAGACGGACGTTGGTACAACGGCTGTCCGCTCGTTTGAAATGTTTTATGGAGCTGAAATCTTGGACGTGCCCGCTGGTGCAACGGTTAAGGTTTGGATGCCCATTGCTGAGTCGAGTCCGCAGCAGGAGGTCCAACTGACCAATAAAACGGCGCCTAGCGATTTGCAAATCAACCAAGATACCAGCTACGGCAATCAGATCGGTTTTTTTGAGGTCGAGCAAAAAGCAGACGGCGACCAGATTGATTTTTCGTTGCAGTACAGAGTTGCCCGCAAGCAAGCCGGTTTGGATGACAGCGAAAAAACGCTTGCGCAAAGCGTTTCAGGCCAGTTCTTGAATGCCAATCGATTGGTTCCTAAAACAGGTAAGCCGATTGAACTGTTGGCAGATCATAGTGTTCCCGAGGATCCTCGTGCGGCCGGAGAGTTGCTGTATTGGATCGTTGAACAGCACATGAAGTATGATAAATCGCAACCGGGTTATGGTAATGGCGATTCTGTTTGGGCTTGCGACAGCAAGACAGGCAATTGTACCGACTTCCATAGTCTGTTCATTTCGTTGGCGAGAAGCCGTGATATTCCAGCTCGGTTTCAGATTGGTTTTTCGATTCCGACGGACAAACCAGCAGGCACGATTGGCGGTTATCACTGCTGGGCTTGGTTTCATGTGGATGGCCAAGGTTGGTTGCCCGTTGATATTTCAGAAGCGGACAAACACCCAGAAATGAAATCGTTCTTCTGCGGCAATTTAACGCCCGATCGAGTGACGTTTTCCACCGGAAGAGACATTCAGTTGGTGCCTGCCAGTAAAACGGAATCGCTGAACTACTTTGTTTATCCTCATGTTGAAGTCGATGGCCAACAATGGCCCAAGGACAAGATTAAGTTCGGCTTTCGTTACGAAAACACACCTTCTAATGATGAGAAATAGCCAGTGAATTCTGAGCGATCAATGGGAGTTTTCATTTTCGTTTGTTCTTTGATTTGTCTGACCATTGCAGGTGACAAGTATTATTCAGCGATCGCAACAGCGAATGAACTTGCCGAAACGATGCCCGGGTTCAATCTCGAATCGGTGGACATCCCGACCGTGACGTGGGTATGTGGAACGATAGGTGTGATGTTGTTGGTCGCTGGTGTGATTCTGATTGCGAATTCGTTTCGACAAATCGAATCGGATTTATAAGTTTTGCTGAAATCACAATAACCAATCTAGAACTTGATAATTGTTCGTTCCATGTCACTGGTGGTTGGACGTTTCTTGGTCTAATTTAGTTTCAGCGGTTGCGAAACGTCGCTCGATTCCGACAATACCTTCTTCATCATAAATTCATCATTCTGAATTGCGGAAATAAGCTGCAATAAAACGTCAGCTTTGGCCGCTAAAATTCTATTAATATTGGAAAACTAATGGGTTCCCCCAGAGTCAAACGAGCTTTGATCAGCGTCAGTAATAAAATGGGCGTTGTTGATTTTGCAAAAGGACTGGTTGATTCCGGTGTGGAGATTTACAGCACAGGTGGGACTCGCCGACATCTTGAGGATGCAGGCATCCCTGTGATCGATGTTGCCGAATACACGAAGTTTCCAGAAATGATGGACGGCCGAGTCAAAACGCTACATCCGAAAATTTTTGCTGGTGTTTTGGCTCGCCGCAACAACAATAGCGATATGCAGTCGCTTGAAGAGCACGAGATTTCGACCTTTGAATTAGTCGTTGTCAATCTTTATCCGTTTGCCGCAACGATCGCCCGTCCAGGTGTTCTGCAGCACGAAGCGATTGAACAAATTGATATTGGCGGGCCAAGTTTGATTCGAGCTGCGGCTAAAAATTACGATTTCGTTACGATTGTTTGTAGTCCAGATCAGTACGCAAGAGTGTTGGGCGAGATCGGTGAAGACGGTTGCACCCAAACTTCGACTCGTCGCGAGCTAATGGGGCAAGCGTTCGAGCATACTGCCACTTACGACAAAACGATTGCGGAGTACTTTTCTGGGCAGACGGAAGGCGAAACGTTCCCGGCGACCAAACGCTTGGTCATGCATCGCAAGAACACATTACGGTACGGTGAAAATAGCCATCAAGAAGCCGCTCTGTACAGCACTGGCGATTGTCACGACGCCAACCTCGTGGATGCTCGCCAGCTTAACGGAAAAGACTTGTCCTACAACAACTTGTTGGACTTGGACAGTGCGTTGTCGATCGTGCGTTTGCAATCTAAGCCGGCGTGTGCAGTAATCAAACACAACAATCCTTGCGGTGCAGCCATCGCTGATACTTTGCCTGAAGCCTGTCGCAAAGGTTTTGCAGGCGATCCGGTCAGTGCCTTCGGTAGCGTGATCGGATTGAATCAAGTGGTCGATGCGGAAACCGCTGACTTTTTAGCAAGCGGCGACTTCTTTATCGAAGCAATCGTGGCACCTGATTTTACTTCGGAAGCGCAGAAGATTTTAACGACCAAACCCAAGTGGAAAAAGAACGTGCGACTGTTGAAGGTCGGTGATCTAGCTCCTGCCGATGCGACTTGGGAGTATCGGTTTTTGCTGGGTGGAATGCTAGTTCAAGACATCGACAATCAGCTAGAGGATGCTTCAGAATGGAGTGTCGCAACAGACACGCCAGTTGACGACGCTTTGATGGACGAACTTAAGTTCGGTTGGTCGATGGTTCGCTATATCAAATCCAATGCAATTTGTTTGTCGAAAGATTTGGCGTTGGTAGGTGTTGGTGCTGGCCAGATGAGCCGAGTTGACTCGGTGGAGATTTCGATCAGGAAAGCTGGTGATCGAGCCAAAGGTTCGGTGCTTTCATCGGATGCGTTTTTTCCGTTTGCGGATTCGATCGAGTTTGCCGCCAAGGCTGGTATCGCTGCGATCATCCAACCAGGTGGTAGCATGCGAGATCAAGAAGTGATCGACGCGTGCAATCAGCATGGAATCCCGATGGTCTTTGCCGGTAAGCGTCATTTCCGGCACTAAAAAATGGCGAGTTCTTCGTTCGGTTGTTTAGAGGTTGTAGTGGCGATCGGTTTACATGCCTTCTTTGGCATTTCCGTGCTCGTCGTACCGCATGAAGCCGAAGTAAAAAAAGGCAAAGATGCCGATTGGAATGGCTGAGAAAAACAGTGGGTGTTGTACCACGCCTAGTACTGCCCCAAACAAGAAAATGACGATCCAAGCGACCCAAGAGTCTCGCATTAATCCTTGATACCGCTTCACGTTGATTTCCTTTAATGTCGGTTGTGAGATGTCGTTTTGTTTTGGTTGGGGCTGGCTGGTCAGGTTCGCAGCTTAGGAGTTTTTCGTCCGTCAGCCGCATTTGACCGCCCTTGCGATTTCAAATTCGTTAAACTCATTCTATCGAATCTCTCGTAACTTTAATAGGAATGGACGGATCTGTGCCGATCGAATTCAAGTGCCAAAGCTGTCAAAAAACGCTCCGTGTCCCCGATAAATTCGCCGGGCGTAAAGCAAGGTGTCCAAATTGCCAAACAGTCTTGCTGGTGGAAGGTCAAGTTGAAACGGTTGAACCGCTATCGGTAGCGCCACCGATGGAGAGTGAGAGTCCTTTCGCTTCGCAGTACTCGCCGGTTGGACAGCCTGGAATTCCCAACGCCTCGCCGTTTGCGACTAGCAATCCTTACAGTCCCTCGCAT
>CAZHCH010000002.1:29650-33157 GCA_964530985.1 uncultured Pirellulaceae bacterium
CATGGGATGACATTGGCTGGCACGATCCTTGGTGGAATCATGACGGTTTTGGCTGGATTGGTTGTTCTGTTTTACATTTTGATTTTTGCTGTCGCTGTGGTTGGTAACCTGTAACACGACCGACTTGGTTTTGTTGTTGTGGTAGTTTTTAGAATTCTGTGTTTTTTATCCAAGCAAAAGCTTAGCCGAGCGAAAGCGTAATACTGCCAACAGAATTTTAGCTCAATCGAAAGACCAGCCATGGACCCGCTTAAAAAAGATAGTAATGCTGAAATCGCGAATTCTGAATCGAACGACGCTCAGCTAGAAACCACAGAAAACGGATCACTGTACGAATCCATGGTTTACGGGCTCTCGCTTCCTGAGCGAACCGTACGCAGTGTTGCTGCGTTGATCAGTGGCGCGGCAGGTGAGTCCGTTGCGCTAATCGTTCCAAGATCGTTTCAGGACTCCAAGTCCTACCGGGTTTTTGTGCAACAAACTTTGGACATGCTGTCTCATGATGTTGGTGGTGTAAAGAAAGAGCCGCTTGAAACCGAAGAGGCAACCGAGACCGAGGTCGCAGAAAATTACGTCGCCAGAAAAACGGTTGGCACGTTCATTGATTTGGCTGGGATGTCCATGATGCATGTGTCGCCGTTGACCGTATTGGCGATCGTTAGCGACGTAGCTCATGGATCGACGTACTACTTAAATGAACTCGCTAGCGAACTCAAGTCGCAGGGCGTGATTGATGAAGATTCGACGATCAGCAGCACGGCAGATTTGTTGGCCAGTATTGGGGATGCGTCGGCGAATACTGCCGATCAATTTGACACTCCTCCGATTGACCTAAAGGGACTAG
Organism: uncultured Pirellulaceae bacterium; assembly: GCA_964530985.1. GTDB lineage: Bacteria > Planctomycetota > Planctomycetia > Pirellulales > Pirellulaceae > Mariniblastus. Next base: position 30,495 of record CAZHCH010000002.1, read on the forward strand.
CGGACACGATCCGACAAACTCAGGATCAACTTTCAGGAATCGACCCATCCAAGTTGATTCCGCAATCCGAAATCAGTTCGCTATGGGCTGATATGAGCGATTTAGCAACCAAGGAACATGTCAGTTTGTTTCAGTTGTCTAGTGCTGTGACGATGTATTCGCTGAAGCAAGTATCGACAGCCACGCAGGGTACGCTGGCGACCATTCGGGTCACAGGTAACGTACTGGACGAACACTTTTTTGATCACTACCGAACGGCCATCGGGACCATCGCCGAAGACGGAATCTATTGCGTATTGGCTGAAACGAGTCAGCCTTACTTGGATGCGGTTTGGTTCAATTTTTCGAACGACCGATCCACAATTACAGAAGACTTGGTCAGTGGCAAGCTGTTCAACCAAACGATCGATAGTGTTGCTGGATGGTTTTTTTCTGGCGACAGCGCAAAAGACGATGGCAAGCCTAAGTCGTGAGGGCAGCGCTGCTTGCCGCCGTTTATGTTAAACGGCAGACGCCTAAATTTTAGTATGTCCAGCTATATCAAAAGTGCGAAAGTTGCGGTGTGCAAACTAGGTCAAGCGGCGACCGGATAGCGTTTGACGAGTTCTAGGAAAACACTTTCAACTTCGCGAGCTAATGATTCAGGATTGAAATTGTCCTGAACCAGCCGCCGGCCGTTTTCCCCAAATCGACGACGTGATTCAGCGTCTTGAGCCATCGCGATGACTGCTTGGGCCAGTGCGCTTGGGTTTTTCGGCGGCACTAGCAACCCGGTAACATGTGGCTTGACGATTTCTGGCAAACCACCAACGTCAGTGGCTATTACCGGTGTACCAGCGGCCAGTGATTCAAGGGCCACCAGTCCTAGCGGTTCTGCGAGCGACGGCACAATGCTCAAGTCAAACGCGGTCATAAAGTCTTGTATGTTGTATCGCAGCCCCAACCATTTGACTCGGTTCAGCAATGCAGGATGACGCTGTAAATTACGAAGACGCTTGACGTACGACTGGTTGCGGTGAAACCGACCAACTAGCACGAGTTTGAAATTGGGGACTGAGGCAACGATCTGTTCCATTGCTTTGAACAGATATAATTGTCCCTTGCGCGAATTCACATCGCCCACAATCCCAGCCACAAAGTCGTCATCTTTGATTCGCATTTCGTTCCGAACGTGTCGAATCGCTTCGGGTGTCGTGTTTAAAAAACGATCCAGATCCGTAAAACAATGGATTGTACTTAGTTTAGAGGGCGGAACGAGATTGATCCTTCGTTGGTAGGTCGCAGTCGATTTTGAGTTGGCAATGACGTGATGATTCATCCGCCAATGCAGTTGTAGGGAGCATTGATGGGCAGTCGCAACGACAGGCGTGCTGGTCATCACACGCATTAAAACGCCAAAAAAGTGAGCACTCGACATGTGCGAGTGCATCACATCAAATTTTTGTTCGCGAATCCAATTAGCGACTCGTCGTAACTCTAGTGGTCGACGACTGAGATCCGACGTGAAGATTTCGATCGACGGTGGTAAGTTTTGTTGAATCCAGGCGTTGGGCCGACAAAGTACAGTTACTTGATGTCCGAAACGTTGTATTTGCTCGGAGAGAAACTTGCAATAAGTGACTGCACCGTTTAAGCCGCGTCCAGAAATGATTTGCAGAATTTTCAAGTATCGTTTTACCGGTGATAAAAAAACAAAGGGATCGCAGCCAACCGTTGTTTGTCAGGGAGTCGTACAATACAAGATAAACGAAAAAAGGAGCAAGACGAACTTGTTGTTTTCGAAGTCGCACGGAGGTATCTTGCGAAAGGATCCGCACCAAAAATCGATTGCAAAAACATTAGCGAGCGGTAATCTCAAGGCAGCGGTGCAAAACGAGGTTTCATTCCATGAGTTGTGGCAAACAAAAAAGCCGGTCGCAAGAGGCGACCGGCTTTGGTTTATACACTAGCTATCAATTTTTGAAGACTATTGAGGTCGTACGACACCAACGTTGTCATTGAAGAAGTTATAGCCAAACGGAATGTTGTTGACGTTTTCCGCACCTGAACTGGTAAAGTCAATGTATGGTCCGGCGTCAAATCCAAATCCGACGGCCTGCAGATCGGCAAAGTCTGCCGCGTCGTTCAACAAACGGAAGGTACTCTGTCCCAAGCCAGCAAACAAAAGGTCGTCCGAATCTCCGATCGTGAATTGTGGGTCTAGCTGCGTGCTGCCAATGTCGACATTGCGAGCCGCCAAACGTTGTGCGTTACGATTACGCGTGCCGCTGTTGAAAGGTCCGCCGTCGTCTTCAATTCGTGACTTGAATACTGGGTCATCGTCGTTGTAAAACGCACCAGGACTGTTGAGGTTGACCGAATCAAAGAAGTTGGCATTCGCTCCAACACCAAAAATTAAGTCAAGTCGAGCCAACGGGTCGCCTTGAAACCCAGCCGGATTAAACTCATTTTCGTCCTGATCGAACTCTGTCCCGGTTTCAGGGGTAACTGTCGAGACGAACGAGCGAATGAAGATGTCGTCACCCGCGTTTCCGGTCAAGACGTTCCTGTTAATGGTCGCTCCAATTCCACCGAAGCCTTCACCAAAGAAGCCGCCGTCCTCATCAAATGCGTACCCGCCGTCTGTCGTACCGACCAACAATACCAATCCGTTGGCTTCGTTG
>CAZHCH010000002.1:33257-56114 GCA_964530985.1 uncultured Pirellulaceae bacterium
TTGGTTATTTCGTTGTTTCGAATTCCAAACGGTGCCGTTGCGAAAATTGCAGCGGACTCACTCGCCGTGATTTCGACACCATCTGATCCGTTGCTGTTTGATACGTTGTTCTCGATCAACACATCGAAAATGAATGCCGAGTCGTTGGCCGCCACCCTGATACCACTTTGACCATTGTTGCCTGTCGTGTTGTTGACAATATCTAGTCCATCGACGAACGAATTATCTTCAGCGAACAATTCGATACCGTCGCCTGCGTTACCCAGTGTCGCATCGGTCAAACTGCCAACTTCGTTGCCAGCAATTGTCGACGGTCCGAGAGCCGGGTCAACAGGTAGGAAAGCAGTTGAAAGTTGCAAGGTATCGTCGGCTGCTAGTCGGACGTGAATTCCATCACCTTCGAACGGAGTAACTGTCGCTCCATTGGTCGTTCCAGTTACAATATTGTCTTGAATATCAAACCTTCCTGTTCCGTCTCCCGTATAGGCCAGCGCGATTCCAACCTCGCCGTTGTCAAGGAATTGATTTTGCGGGAACGTAACCTTGCCTGGTTCAACTCCAATCGTCCGTGCGACACCGCCAATAGTAGCGTTCAATTCACCGTCAAACGTTGTTGCGACCAAGCCGCCTTCGGCGTTGTTTTGGAACAAGTTCTCGACGACTACAGCGTCGATTACAGTGTCAGCTAAGCCGTTGATTTCCAAGCCTCGACCACCATTGTTGGTCACCGTGTTTCCAGCAAAAGATGTCAACTGAATTTCAGTGCCAGCATCAGCCGCATTTATCTGAATGCCGTGTGACACGTTACTGTCAAACAAGTTGTCGTTGATCACCAACTCCAGATCGGTGCCGTTTGAGGCGTTGATGACGACACCGATGTCGTTACCTGATGCAGCAAAGTTAGTTAGCGTCAAAGCTTCGGAACCGCCGCCGTCAACGTCGAATAGGAATCCTGCGCCATTCGCAGCTCCGGTAAATGTACCTCCAAGAAAGTCAAGGGCCCCTAGTGAGTTTACAAAGGCCAAGCCATTGATTCCTGGGTTGTTGATAGTGTTTTCGTTGAAACTAAATACCGCCTCTGGATCAATAACATCTGTGATATTGATTCCGTTTCCTGTGACGGTGTCGATGTTGTTGTTTGTGAAGTTGAATGTCCCGCCCGTGCCGACGATGGCGTTAGATCCGTTAAGCAACGCAATGCCATCGCCAATGCCTTCTGTACTTACAATTGGACCGACATTCGTAAACGTGTTGTTGGTGAAATTCCATATGTTTTCAGCATTGAAAGTGTCAATCCGAATCCCAGATTCACCGATTTCGTCAAACGTGTTGTCTGAGAACGTTAGGGTGTTCCCAAGAGACGTTACGTTGTTGATTTGAACGCCATCGCGCTGAATGTGGTCAAACGTGTTATTGGCGATGGTTAAATTGCCGCTCAATCCGTTGATTTGCACACCGTCAACATCCAGGTTGATGATATCGTTGTCTTCGATAATAGTGTTTCCCGTCACATTGGTACCGACGATACCGTTATTGGCCGGGCCAGTTCCGTCCAATACAAAACCGCGAACAATGTTGTCATCGGCGAGCGTTACGATGTCGCCGCCTAGGTTGCTCAAGGTTGGCCGCACTCCGTCGATGTCATTGCTTAACACGTGGAATCCGCCGCCGCCAAGAGCAAGCGTATGGGACACTCCGTCACCCAACAGAAGCTGGCCGTCTTGAAGGGCAATTCCAGTGTCATACCCAGTGGATGTTCCATCGCCGTCGTTTACGAAGATAATGTCGTTCTCGGAAGAAGCCGCTTCAGCTTCAGCCAATGTCGCGAAGGGTGATTCAAAGGAACCATCGCCAAAAGTTGGTATTTGAGTGTTGTCAGCATGGATGACATTGAATGCCTGCCCTGTTAGCGGGTTGACGGCAACAATTAGATCCTGGCTGAATCGAACGATATGATCGTTACGGGATGTCTGTTCTAAGTCACGAGCCAGACCAGCGTATTCGCTACCGTAGCCACTGTTGCGGGCACCAAACGTAAGTGCGACGCTCAACGAGCCTGTGGTGTCGAACCTTTCGTCGTGATTGACCTCTGCTGCTAGGCTAAGGTTATTGATTAGTTGCATGCCCACTCGTAAGCGACCGCCAGCGAAGTTGTCCACGAGGGCCGAGTCGTAGTGGTAACCACCGAAATCAACATAGCCGTTGACGAAAGCCAGTTGTTTGGGGCGTGTTCGCAAGGTTATATCGAACCCTTGTAAGGCACTTTCGATACCGGCTTGCCGTGCGATGTTGTTTCCAAAGAAATCGTTGACTCCGTTGATATCACCCAGTGTGAAGGCTTCAGTTCCAACAGGAATGTAGCCGTTACCAATCAGGTCAAAGTTACGAGTTTTGATGGCTCCGCTGACGCCAATTTGATGAAAGCCATCGGAGAACGATTGTTGGTCATCTTGGTCGTAGTCGTAAAAAACACCTAAGCTAATATCTGTGTTGGCTGATGGGATGGAGAATACCCGCTCGATTCCGATGTTGACGAACAGGTCACCGTTGTCCTCGATGCTATGGTTAAATTGTCCTTCCAACAGCCATCGTCCGTCCAAAGCGTCTTGGAATAGTCGACTTTTACCTCCCAATGTTAGGTATGATCCGTCGTACCCCAAGCCTCGATCAGCAAAGTTTGCCTCGAACCACAATCGCCCTGGTAGTCCTGGTTGAAGTAAGTCGCCGGAAACAGCGCGAAATGCCGGTTCTTGACTCCCCAAACCGCTTCCTAGCTGCCCAAATTGCTGAGCGTTTGCAATGTTGAAGCTTAGCAACATCGTGATTGCAATGCAGAGTAGGCTCAATCGTGTCTTCATGATTTCTCCCGAGACGAATCTCGACGACTTCTGTTTCTTGCACCTACTGCCCCGCGCACCTAGCGCCCGTAAAAGCAGTACATGTGTTAAATCTCATCGACACAGATTTATTGGTATCATTAGAATTTTCGATACGTTTTCAATAATTGATACACCTTAACACGAAGAGATCTCCCGCTAGCATTATGGGCTAGTGGTAGTTGCTGTCGGTCTTAGCTTGCCTATTGGACGAAGGAGTATTCCAAGTAGCCAAAATTCACTCGCAGGTTGTTCCAATTTGGCGATACTCGAAGGTTTGGAAATAAAAACCTACTCGTTTTTTTCCGTCCTGCATTGTTGACCAGCTAAATGAAAACGTGTCGGCAAGGAATGCGCAGGAGCGATGCTAGCTAATCGGTAGCGAAATGTTTGTTACATTCTTGGTTTCGAGTTGAAAGCCAAGACGATAATGACACGGAAATATGGTGCAAAGAAATGTCTAGAAAGCCAAGGCACGTATGAAATTAAAAACGCCCTGCCAATAAATTTGACGGGCGTTGGATAGCTTTCGAATCTATAAAAGTCGTTGTCGCTGTTGGTCGAGATTCCCAGTACTTGGATCGCAGTTGGCTAAATTAGGCTTGCTATCGACAAACGATGTAAAGTTACTATTTAAGTTTGGTGCCGCTGCCGATTGCCTGCTGTGGAGAAGGCTGCTTTGCGACTGAAGTAGAATTTGGCGTGCTGGCGAAGTAGCCAGCGAATTTGCCAGTAATTGTTTTAGACCGAACTGGAACACAAGCGTTTTTCGAGCAGACTTGTCCATCAAACTGGATATCGACGTTGAGTTTAGCGACATCAGTAGCGGGATTTGCGATGATCGGTGCGAAAAATTGTACTTTGCCGGTGTGTTTCTCTACTCGTTGCTGGAAATCGGGGTGATTTTCGATCACGACAGCAGGTTTATCTGGGTTAAACTTGCCAGTAAGCTGAATCTGGTCGTTTGGTAACACTTTTAAAATGGTCGGTGGAGGAGTACCTGTTTGGGTTAGCGAGTAGATATGCCTACCGGTGGCAAGCTGGACTTCGACGACTAAGTAGCCTGCTCGTGTTTCTTTGTTAAGATGAATTCGGGACGAGATTTGGTAGGGCTGAATTTTAGCCTTTTCGATTTGCTGAGTCAGTTGATGTTGAGCAATTTCGGTCGGACTATCCATGATTTGAGCCGAAGCTTGATTTACGATGCCACTCACTAAGGTGGCGAAGATCAGGCTAAACAGTTTTTTTGGGTGGCAGGACCATTGGTAATCCGACATCTGTAGTTCCATCCTTGGCAACAGTGTTGAGCTAGTTTTTTTGAGATGCGGCGAAGAATACTGATTCTTACAACCAACGACAATGTCATTATCATGGTGCGTTAGGGTGATTTTTTTTACAATGTAGTGGCCTTGAGTCTTTTTAAATAAAGGGTTCCTCTATTTTTTGATTCAACACTGCAAAAGATAGCGATCTACTTGAATTTTCTATCTCGATGTCTTATCAAGAATGTCCTTGATCTTGAGATTCTTGGGTTACTAGTGGTGCGTGATGAATAAAACTTGGCGTTGGCGGTATGAGCCGAGTGATAGCCTTGGTTTCTTCAGGTGTAACCGTCGTCAATGCAAAACAGTACATTCTCAAATTAAGCTGTGACAACCGCTAGCCTTCTTTTAATTGATTTACGGACGGTCATGATTGTTTTTATTACCTCTGATTTAATGATGGCGTCCAATGCTCAAGCTCACGCCAAGCAGCAGGGTGTCAAAATCGTCCAAGTTTCCACTGTTGAGCGAGGTTTGGAAATTGTGAAAGAGAGTCGCCCCCATATATTGCTGGTAGATTTGCAATGTCCGGGTTTGGACATTATGTCTTTGGGTAAATCACTGGGAAAACTAGCGGATTCAATCTCGCCATTAACTATCGGTTTTGCTCAACACGTCGAAATTGAGAAGCTGCAGGCTGCTAAAGCTGCCGGTTTCGATCAGGTCCTGACTCGGGGGCAAATGAACAGCCAGGTCGGCCAGATTATCGCTGGTGTTAGTTAGTTCGAGTCGCAAGCAAAGGTTCTCGCGTATGAAACCGCCTTTCCTTGCCTAGACTGTTGGAATGAAGTGTCGAGTACACGATACAGCTTTTTTAACCGGCACTGAGGTTAAGGCGACTTAGAAAATGTTGTTGAAAGCCGGAAATTTCGACGTTGTGCAATAGAAAAAAATTCAGCATTTCGATAACCTAGCCTCCGTTCTGAAGCTGTGTAATATAGTTGCAGAAACTCATTCTGAACTTCGGTGATCGATGAGAATTCTTCTAACCTTTTTGCGATTCCTTTCTTAACAACGTTGTTGTTACAACGACACGATCGGCAACCAAGTAATGAATGTTTTTAGTCGGGCCTACGTCGACAGCCTGTTTGCAGATTATCAACAAGATCCGAAGTCCTTGCCCGAACAATGGCAGCATTATTTCGCGAGCTTTGATCCCGAGGCAGAGGAGCTCAATTTTGAATCCTTGCCAACTTGTTCTGGGGCTCCGGCAACTGCAGTCCACAACGCATCGGTTTCACAGGGCATTGCGATTCAGCAAGACCGAGTCGATCAACTGATTCGTGGTTACCGAGTTCGCGGACATTTGAGTGCTCGGATCGACCCACTCGGTCGCGAGCGCGAGATCAACAGTGAGCTGACGCTTGCGTCTTATGGTCTGACCGAAGCGGATTTCGAAAAGAGCTTTTCTGCGAGGACGATCGGTGGTGAAAACTTTCGGCCGTTGAAAGACATTGTTCACTTGATGCAGCAGACGTATTGTCGCAGCATCGGGGCACAATTTATGCACATTGATGACCATGAAGTACGTCAGTGGCTGACCACTCGTATGGAAGGTACCGCAAACCGAGTTCAACTTCACCGCAATACTCAACTACGGATTCTGACCAAACTAACGGACGCGGTTATCTTTGAAGAGTTCATGCGCCGGAAGTTCATGGGCGCCAAAACGTTTTCGCTTGAAGGAGCCGAAACGTTGATCCCTCTGTTGGACTTGTCACTGGAAAAAGCTGGCGACCATGGAGTCAATCAAGTGGTCTTGGGAATGGCGCACCGGGGACGTTTAAACGTTTTGGCCAATATCATGGGCAAGCGGGCCAAGAATATTTTCTGGGGTTTTAACGATCCTAACCCGGAGGAAAACCGAGGTCGCGGCGATGTGTTATACCATTTGGGCTATAGTACCGACTGGACAACCAGCAAAAACAAAAACGTTCACATCTCGCTCTGCTTTAACCCCAGCCACCTAGAGTTTGTAAATCCAGTTGCAATGGGACGTTGTCGTAGCAAGCAAGATCGTGCCAACGATATTGACCACAACGAAACACTTACGGTTCTAATTCATGGCGATGCCGCGTTCGCCGGTGAAGGCGTTGTGCAGGAAACACTCAACCTTAGCCAGCTTAATGGTTACAAGGTTGGCGGTACGTTGCATGTCATCGTCAATAACCAAGTCGGATTTACAACTGATTCGCACGACAGTCGTTCGACGACTTACGCCAGTGATGTCGCCAAAATGTTGCAGATTCCAATCTTTCATGTTAACGGTGAAGACCCCGAAGCTGTTGCTCAGGTCGTTAATTTGGCCATGGAGTTCCGCAAGGAATTCAATCGTGATGTTGTGATTGACATGTACTGCTACAGGCGTCACGGTCACAACGAAAGTGATGAACCTCGGTTTACTCAACCGCAGATGTATCAGACGATCGATAATCGCCCTACCATTCGCGACAGCTACTTAAAGAGTCTGTTGAAGCTCGATGGCGTGACGCAAGAAGAGGCCGATAAAATCGCAGATGCTCGTCGCGAAAAACTCCAGAAGGAATTCGAATCGATCAAAGAGACTGGCTATGAGTCCGACAAGCAGACGCTCGCTGGCCTTTGGAGTGGCTACTACGGTGGAAAAGAGCGAACCGACGATGACATTGATACCGGTGTCGATAGAGCACTGTTGGAAGCTACGATTGCCAAAACAGCGACTGTCCCTGACAGTTTTAACGTTCATCGAAAATTGGTCCGTTTACTCGAACAACGAGTTCAGTCGTCCGTTGGCGAGCGGAATATCGACTGGGCAACCGCTGAACTGGCCGCGATGGGGACTTTGGCAGTGCAAGGCCATCCGGTTCGCCTGTCAGGACAGGACTGTGGCCGAGGAACATTCAGCCAGCGTCACGCTGTATTGCACGACGTCAAAACCAACGAAACTTATACCTCGCTCCAAAATCTAGATCCGAATCAAGCCAGTGTTGACGTAATCAACAGCCCACTGAGCGAAGCTGGTGTGCTTGGGTTTGATTACGGTTACAGCTTGGACGCCCCTGATAGTTTAATTATGTGGGAGGCCCAGTTCGGTGACTTCTTCAATGCCGCTCAAGTTATCGTGGACCAGTTCATTTGTAGTGCGGAAGACAAATGGCACCGCTTGAGTGGATTGACGATGCTGTTGCCGCATGGTTTTGAAGGAGCAGGGCCGGAACATTGCAGTGCTAGGCTTGAGCGTTTCTTGACTTCAGCTGCTGAAGACAACTGTCAAATTGCTATTCCGACGTCAGCCTCGCAGTACTTTCACTTGCTGCGTCGCCAAGTCGTTCGCAAGTGGCGTAAGCCGTTGATCGTATTTACTCCCAAGAGCTTGTTACGAGAACCGTTTGTAGCGTCACCGATTGAAGCGTTCACGCAAGGCCGCTTTGAACGTGTTCTACCGGATGCGAATGTGCTAGGTGATACCGCGCCGGGGCGAGTGTTGTTGACTGCTGGAAAGATCGGTGTCGATCTCTTGAAGGCTCGGGCGAAGGAAGAACGAGACGACTTTGCGGTGATCCGTGTTGAGCAGCTTTATCCGTTGCCAGCCAAGGAAATCGAGGCGTGCCTGAGTCAGTATCCTTCAGGTACTCCGATTTATTGGGTTCAAGAAGAGCCTCGTAATATGGGGGCTTGGTACTTCATGAAGGTTAAATGGGATGAGTACGGCTTAGAAGACAAATGGCCACTAAAGGTCGTTTGCCGACCCGAATCAGCGAGTCCGTCGACTGGCTCAAAGAAAACCCATGCGATCGAGCAAGGCGAACTAATGGATGAGGCGATGGGCGTATCCAGTAACGTAAGCGTTTAGTTTTCTTTGGTACGTTGTCGAGAGCTTATTGACCGGCGTGAGACTCTCTCTTTAGCTGATTGGTTGAGGTTGGATTTCTTAGGTTCTAGTGGCGACTCATTTGTTATACGACTATCGGGGCTTGTCGTAACTTTTCAACCCATGTTTTCTTTTTACAACATGGTTTCGTCCACTTGTAACGGTTGCATACCTAAATCACTGCTGGGGTAATTTGCGAAATTAGAGCCCTAGGAATTCTGGTTGTTTTGTTGCGTTAGAGTCAGGCATTTCTTTGACAATGGACGAGTTCGAGCTAGGTTTCGGTAACGAGCCTGTTTGCGCTGGGGAGCAGCGAACAAGCTTAGGCGGTAAGGTTGGCCGGAAGCTACAAAAGGGGCCTTACCGCCATTTTTTATGCGCTGATTTAAGCTCTAGGGCCTGTGACTGGCCTCATTTACAGGCGATTTGTGGCCTTGCGGGGCTTTCTCTTGCGAAGATGGTCAGAGAAGTAGATCTGGCAATCCCTCATCTAAAAAGGTATCTCGCCGGCCGATTCCAATCGGTCTGTTTGACAAGGGTCAAACTTTGATGACGAGTTAGATTTCGTCGCACCTTGCAAGGTCAACGAGCTCAAGGCCGCGTTGGTACGTAGTTCGCATTTGGTCAGTCAATTAAGTTGCTGACGTAGCCCGTTTACGTTACGGCACCAACCAATGCGAAACTCGAAGCAAATCCAAGGCTTAGCTGGCGACAGGAATCACGGTGTCTAAGTCTAAGGCGGTTAGATCTGGAATTGCCGGGTAGGGAGTTGCAGAATTTCCGGACCACGGGTTCGAAGGTGGCATCTTGTCCGAGAGCTTGCAATAGGCTTCAATGGTTTGACGAATCACTGTTCGTTCGTCAAAAATTGTTTCAGCCCGCTTACGACTTGCTTGTCCCATTCTCTCTCGTAGATTTTCGTCTTCGATTAATTTCGCTAGTGCATCGGCGAGCATCTCTGGATTATGGGATTCAACTAAAAATCCGTTGACGGAATCTTCGACAACATTGCGGCAACCTGGTACATCGGTGGTTACGAGTGGGCGTCCTACGGCCATCGCTTCCAAGAGTGATCTTGGCGTGCCTTCACGGTAGCTAGGCAAAACGACGATATCTGCCGCGGCTAGTTTGTCTCGAACATCATCCAGTTTGCCCGACCAGTCAACCAAACCTTCTTCTTTCCACTGTGTCAGGTCGTCAATAGTTGCACTGGAACGATTGCCAGGATCAAAATCACCACAAAGATGCATTTCAAATGGAACATTTTGGCTTCGCATCGATCGGATGGAATCCATTAATTCGAAGACACCTTTTTCTTTCAAAAATCGTCCAACGAACAATACGTTCACCGGAGAATCTGAAAACTGGTTTCTCTTTGGCTGTTCGGCGAAGCGTTCTAAATCGACACCAGAGCCGTTGGTGACGATCGCGTTTTCTTTGACGTCGGGTGCGAACGAACTGAGCAACGCTAGGTCGTCTTGGTTTTGAAGAATCGTGGTGTTGTTTTTGCCGGAAACCGCCCAACCGTACCAACGCATGGCAAGCCAACGTGCCATTCGCTTTAAAATCCCCTTTTTGCGTGACACGATAATGTAAGGCATGCCAGTGACGCTATTTACGATTCCCTTGATGCCACACAAGCGAGCGGCTGTGGTCCCATACAAGACCGCTTTGACGGTGTAGTGGTGGACGAGATCTGGTTTGATTTCTTCATAGATTTTCTGCAGGCGACGAACCGAGACAATTTCCTTCATCGGATTCATACTGCGACGTTCGATAATCCATGGGTGAAACTTCACCCCCAGATCAGTAAGCTTCTCTTCCGTTCCGTCCGGAGGTGCGACTGCATGTACCTCAACACCCATGTCCAGCAATGCCATAATGTGCTTTAGCCGGAAGTGAGCGAGATTCCAAGCGGTATTTGAGGTTAGACAGATTATCATGATTGAGTGGCGGCGATGTTGGTAGTGGAAGCCATGGCTTACTCGTGATAGCGAGGGCTTCAATGTGGGGTGTTTTTTGGGGAGGGTGAGGCTACATGGTGAAGGCTTTAAAAACCTAGCACGCTAGATATAACCCAAGCTGAAAAGTCGACCTATTCCACACATATCCTCAAGATCGTGTGCTGGTAGTAACGATCAAATGGCGTGAACGTAATTGGAACGTGCCATTTGTATCGGTTGTAAGGCCACAGCCTTCGTTTCAGGAGATTTACTGGCGAGAGCTTCCGGAGACACACTAGCGTTTTGGTGAGAAACGGAGCGAGATAGAGAAAAAGTGGGGCATGTTTAATCCTTTAAAACATTCGAGAAAGTAAAATTTCTATTGAGGCGTTGTCATTCAGCCAAGCAATGTATTTGATTGCACCCATCCGTGATTTAGCCGCTCTTCAGCACGCTGGCCGTTTTATAAGTGATAGGCAGATTAATCAAAAGACTAACCTGTCCGAAATTCAAGATTTGCTCTTGTAGATGCTAGCAACTCTCAGGCTATGAAATACATCAAAATGGTGCCAATAGAGCTGGAAGCGGTAGCAAGTGAGCAGTTTAGAATTTTGATGCAGCAGTGACTGGTTAACTGCTTACTTCCAGTCAAGAATGATCTGCCGGGCGCGGGCAGATTTAGCCAAGCTAGAATGCTTGTAGGCCAATTCAAGATTTCCCAGTCTAACGTAGCCGATTTCTAGGGCGTTATGCACTTCTTCTGGGAATTTTGCTTCCACGAGTGAACGATTCAATTGTTGAACCGCCAGCTCTACCTCCCCTTGCTCCAACAAAATACGTCCTTGAGATAACAGTACTTCGGAAGCGTTAGGACATTTTAGCAGTGCTCGATCGACCAAATTTCTCGCCCATGGTAGATCTGGTGTTCCGGAAAAAAATACGTATGCTGTCGCCAATCGATGGGCCTTTTCACCTACCAGCGGATCGAGTAACCAAGCTTGGTCCAAATGCCAATCGGCAAGATCTCGATTACCTTGCCGCCAATACAGCGATGCTAGACCAATGTGATCCAAAGGAGACGGCCGGTCTGAAGTGACCAGTCGCTGGAACAGGTCTACCTGCTGCTCGTTCACCTTGGTTTGCGTCCGGCTGATTGAGGAATCGGTGTTGTCGGCACTATCTGCCTGTTCGCATAGTAATTTTGCGAAGCACGCGTATGGCAGCAGGTAGCTTGGGTCAGCCTCGATCGCGGCCTTCAATTTACCTACCCGGTTTCGAAAAAGTTCTTTCGTCGATTGTATTGACCGTTGGGTTTCGGCCGACGGTTTAGATTGATACTCTAGCACGAAAACATCCGCTAGGCCGCGTTGCAGCGATGGGTTTGGCTGAAACGCAATTCCTTGCCGCAAACAGCCTCTAGCTAGATCGTAATTGCCTTGGTTCACCAGTGTTGCTGCTAGTTGAATCCGGGCGAGGTGATCCAACGGGTTCACTTTTAATTTACCTTCAAGCATTTCTCGTGCATTGTTTAGCAAACTGTTTTTGGCTTTATCCAATTGCTGCCATTCTTGTTGCTCTAAGTGTTCAGTGCTTAAATGACGATCGATAAAGTGAACGGCCTCTGTCACCAAGTGATGTGACTTAGTGGCAAGCTTGATTCGTTTGCACGCTGCGTCGATATCCCGTTGGCACAGCCAGTATTTTGCCCAGGCGAGGTGTATTCGCGGGTCATCTTCATTTGCGTTTTGTAAGTGCGTTTTTAATTGTTTGATTGCTTGATCGACTTTGTCCGAATCAGGAGATGGAATCCATGTGATGTCTAAATTGACTTCTTGCCCGACGTTCCGATTCCCGAACGCCCACTGGCTATCAATGCTCTTTGCCAGCTCGATCGCCCGCATGGCGTGCGCGGCGGGATAGCCCTGCTTATCATCGGGTGCCAATTGCGCCAGCAATCGATCGGCCGGATCATTTTCGCCCGCAGCCCGCAGAACCGTAACCCACTGAAGTGACTGAGGGGCTGACAGCGAGGAGCGATCGATTATCCGGCGAAAATACGTGCTGGCCAGATCCAAGTTCCCACTCAGCAAAGCTTGACGAGCACCAGAGTTGTAGCGATCTTGAATTCGTTGGCTTTGGACTGAAAGCTGAAAGCCAACAAAACACACCAATCCTCCAGTTGCCACCGCTGGCAGCAAAAATAATAAGTCCTTCAAATTTCGACGCTTGAAGCCCTTCGAAATCAATCGATAGGGCAACCGCAAGCTTTCTTTTAAGCCATACTTAATGCGCTGTGGAACCGACTTTACTCGTCGTCGTCCAGTTTTATGTCCGCGAAAATAAAACAATTCGATTAAATTGGCCGGCACAAACAGCAGCTTGATTGGTGCGATTAACACGCCCCAGAAGATGTCTTGAATTCGACCAAAGAACTTGCGCCGCTTGTACTTGCGCCAGCGTTTAGATGGGCGAGCCTGTTCTGTCAGGCGCCTGCTCTTTATGTGATCCGAGTGTGATGGTTGCGTTCGAGGCATCGCGAGGAATTTGGCCTAAACAAATTGGAACTAGCAAGTAGTTGATTGCAGCCAAGGATAGGAACTGAAACACTGGCCGTTTGAGCGAGCAGGCTGTTACCTGCTCAAACGGCTTGCTCGAAACAACCCGAACTTATTCAGGTTGCGATTGCTTGCGGTGTAGTATGGCCAGTTGAGGTTGGCCGATTTCGTCATAGATTGTTGCCATTTTTAAGTGTATCGGAGATTTGTTCTGGATCGTCAGCAGTGCTTTTTGAAATTCGGCCAACGCTTGTTGGTGTCGTCCTTGCTTCATCAATACAGTAGCCAGTGTGTCTCTTAAGCCACCTTCGTCTGGACTATGACGAACTGCTATCTCCGCTAACTTAAACGCCTGTTCTAAGTCGGGTTGTTGATCATGAGCCAGCAGCCACGCGAGATTGTTGGCTACTACGGTAAATCCCGGTTGGTCTGGATCCAGAAGTTGATGAGCGGATTCGATTGAGGCTTTGGATTCCGGCAGGCGGTTTTCAATGCGATAAATAATTCCTAACGCGAACTGTGGCAGCGCTGCCAATGGTTGCTCGTTAGCGGACTGCTCAATTGCCATCAAAACAAATTCTTGATCAGCTCCTGTTTGCTGACGATATAGTCGTACCATGTCTTGGCAAGTTGTTATATTTTGCCAGTTGTTCTGCCACGCATTTATTAGTGTATTAACTTTTAATTCAACGCTGGCAGTGTCTGGCAGGTTATGAAATTTTTGCATAAAGAAATCTGACAATTGCCGACGGAATACTTCAGGAGCAAGTTCAACTCCAGCTTGTAACCGCTGTTGCGCAAGTTTTGGGTTCCGTTGGCGAAGGTAGGTCTGCGCCAAACCGATGCGAGCTTGGTGGTCCTTCGGATTGGCTTGCAACCGGCTTTCAAACGTAGTTTGAGCAATTGATAAAGCAGCTTGTTCGTTCTTCGTTTTATCGACTTGTTTGTACAGTAACGCTAAATTTAGATTCAATTCGGGCTTGGCCTGAGCCGCGATTTTCATTGCGTCAATGGCCGGTTGAGGTTGGGCGATGGAAATGTAGTATTGGGCTCGTGCAAAGCTAACGTCAGGGGATTCTGATTCCCCGCCAGCATTCAAATGCCAATTTAATAATTGCTTGATCTTGGCGGGATAAGGTTGTTTGTATGTCCGCACTAGTGATACGGCAGCAAGCTGATGAGCCGGAGCATAACCAGTAGATTGCCCTTGACCGGGTGCAAGTTCGTTTAATAAATCGCTGGCTTGCTCGGATTGATTCGTATGTGAAAGTGCTTTTGCCCAGCGAAATTTTTCTTCATGAGACAACGTTGCCTCTACCAGTTCTAGTTGTTCAAAACAGCCAACTGCTTCCTCAAATTTGTTTTGTTCAATTGCTGCGGTCGCTTGGGAACGCAGCAAGCTGATTGTTTGTCGGCTTTGAAGCCCCGGCCACGAATATCCAACCCAGCCCAACAATAGGCAGCAACAGGGAACCATCACAAATAACAGTAAGCGGGAGCGTTTTTTCTTCTTGAAGATTGCTGCCCAAAGCTCAAAAGGCGACAACAGGATTTTTGATAACACCGACAATAGAGAAGTTGCAATCGATAGTGGTAATGTCAGTAACCTAGATCGCTTTCTCTTGTAACGCTTACTGATTCGATTTCGTTCATGCCGCATCACGCCTTGGATGTCTCTTGCTGGAGCCTTGATCAACAGCGAAAGTGAAGCGGACAAGTCATTGATCATTGACGCCAATTTGGCGGTTATCGAGCTTGCTTTTTTTTTGGATTTTGTAGGCATGTTGTCAGATTTAACTTTGCTGCAGAACACCACACAAGTTGAGGCGAGACCATGACTGGCCTCGCTGTATCAGGCTTAGCAATAACTATCGTCCTCAAACGCAGTTCGGCGCAAACAAAAAGCCGCTGACAGCTCAGCGGCTTCTTTCAAGCAATTGAATGTTTGTTTTGTCTAGCTTCTACGGCGTCGCCGGGATAGGACGATCAATCCGGCCGTACCAAGCATTAGGAATGCAGTTGGCTCGGGAGTAGCGAAAAGAGCGTTTGCCGGACCACCAAACGTGCCGACTCCAAATACGGGTCCACCTAAACTCACGCCACCACCTAAATAGGTAAATGTAAAAGTCAGTTCAGTCGCGTTATCCAATTCGATCGGTGACGCTAGTACAGTTGGAATAGCTGGCCCCAATGTGAGTGGCGTCCCCACTCCAGTGTCGATTGTCACGTTCCAGTCACCAACAAAACCAACTGGTAGTTGGCTCAACTGGAGGCCTGAAATCGACTGGAGGTCGCCAAAAACCCCGTCCCAGTCGTAAGACACTACAAAGGTGTCATCAACATTGTTAGTAATAAATGAATAGCGGTCGGTGACAGTTGTCGTGCCTGTACCGTCAGAAACGTTCACCGTGATACCGTTGGAGCCAATCGAGGTTGGGCCTCCACCGATGTCATCAAGAATTGTAAAATTGTCGATGAAAAATTCAGCTTGTGCGGTACTGCACAGCAAAGCGGTTAGCAACAGAGCTAGCAAGAATCGTTTCATGGAATTTACCACAGTTAAGTTTGACCATTTATTATTGGAAGCGAATGAAACTTAGCTTTTGTTTTCAGGCTTTCTCTTGTTTTCCACAAAAAAGGACGATTTGCCGCGCTTTGCCCAGCTATTGGAAACGGAACTTTCGGAATTACTATCAGATCCCGTATTTTCGCTTAGTTGCAGCGGGTCAGGATCGGATGTTTGCTTTTTGAATGTGGCGAGTTCGGCAGGTGTTTTAGGCGTTAAACTGCAACAAAATCCGCAACTGACTTGCGAGCCAACAGAAATCTCGCAAAACTAATCTATTGATCGCTGACGGATCTTCGTCAAAAACGTCAAGAGGCCTCGGCGAATTCGTTTTCAAACACAAGACAACACGTTTCGACCATCGGCCAAGTTCTTTGACTACTGAATCTCAATCACCAAACATAAATGAAGTCGCTGTCAGTCTTGGTAAACGGAGTTATCGGATCACTTTGGGACCGGGTGAGTTGGCCTCGGCTGACCAAACGCTCAAACCCTTTATCGAAAATCGTCATGTCGTTTTGGTCAGCGACGAGAACGTGGCCGCGCTTTATCTAGATGCGACCACGAAAGTAATCGCGCGAGTGGCTAGTCGAGTGGACTCGTACGTCGTGGTCCCCGGAGAGCCTTCGAAGTCGGTTGCGGTTTGCGACGCCGCTTGGCAGCAACTTTTGGAACTTGCCACCGACCGTGACTCCGTCATTGTGGCTCTTGGTGGTGGCGTCGTTGGCGATTTGGCTGGTTTTCTTGCGGCTACGCTTGGGCGAGGAATCGATTTTATTCAGATACCAACATCGCTGCTGGCACAAGTCGACAGTAGTGTTGGCGGTAAAGTTGGAATCAACTTACCAAAATCAAAAAACATGGTCGGCGCATTTTGGCAGCCGAAAGCCGTAATTATTGACCCGCAGGTGTTATCGACTTTAGACGAAGCCAACTACATCGCCGGGATGGCAGAAGTGATCAAGTACGGTTTGATTATGGATTTGCCGTTGTTTGAGACCATTGAAGCGTCCGTCGACAAAATCGTGGATCGTGACTACGACGTCCTGACCAAGATCATTGCATGGTGCTGTCGTTGCAAGGCGGCAGTCGTAGAAGCAGACGAAACCGAACGCAGTGGTCGCCGAGCGATCTTGAATTACGGCCATACCTACGGACACGCCATTGAGTCGGTATTTGGTTATGGGCGTTACTTGCACGGGCAAGCGATTGCGATCGGTATGACCTGTGCAGGTCGATTGGCACGAAATCTGGGTTTAGTTGATGAAGACTTTTTAGGTCGTCAAACGGCGCTTTTTCAAGCCATTGGTTTGCCAACGGTTTGCCCGGATGAACGTCACAGCGATTTAATCAAAGCAATGAAGCGTGACAAAAAAGTCTCGCACGGTAAACTTAAATTGATTTTGCCAACCGAGATTGGCAACGTTGAATTAATGCAGGCTCCTGACGACGAAACGATTTTAGAAAGCCTGCACAACGACTGATTCTTCAACTCGCGAACGATTGGGATTCAAGGGAGGTAAGTTTTGAGTGACCACGACATTCGACCGGAATCACTGCAGCACACAGCCGCGTTGCCTATTGAATCTGAAAGTACCGGGCAGCGTGCCCCAGGAAAGACGCTTGAAATCGAAGCAGGTCTTCGCTTGAAACTAGTACCCGGAGTTGGCCCCAAGATTTTTAGCGATCTGGTCAAGCACTTTGGCTCGCCCAGTGATGTGCTCGCAGCGGCGCCTTCTGAACTTCGGCAAGTTTCTGGTGTTGGAGCGGGAATTGTTTCGGCGATCGCGGCGGCTCCGAACGACGCAAGCGTTCAGCAGCAGATCGAGCTCTGCAACGAGCACGGCATCAATATTTTGACCACTGGTAGTCGCGAGTACCCTGCGATTTTGGAAGAGATTTACGATCCGCCGAGTGTTTTGTTTTGTGCTGGTGAACTAATGCCTGTCGACCAGATCGCTGTTGCTATTGTCGGGTCACGGCACGCAACGCAATACGGTAAAAAGGTCGCTGAACAATTAGCTCGAGGTTTAGCATTGGCAGGCGTTACGGTCGTGTCAGGGTTAGCCCGAGGTATCGATGGTGTCGCTCATCGCGCGGCACTTGAAGCGGGCGGAAGAACCATCGCGGTTCTGGGGGGCGGAATACTGAATGTCTATCCCGCCGAACATACGGAGTTGGCTGATCAAATCAAAGCCAACGGCGCCGTCTTGTCGGAGGCACTTCCACGCGTCGCCCCAAAAAGTGGTTGCTTTCCGCGGCGCAATCGGATCATTTCTGGGATCAGCTTAGGTGTTGTCGTGGTCGAGGCTGGTTCGCGAAGCGGCGCGTCTATTTCAGCTCGACTTGCCATGGAGCAAGGCCGCGAAGTGTTTGCGGTGCCGGGAAGAATCGACAGTCGAATGTCTTTTGGTTGTCACAAACTGCTGAAAGATGGCGCTAAGCTTGTGCAGAGCGTCGATGATATTTTGGACGAATTGGGGCCTTTGTTCGCGCCGGCTGAAATTGGGCCGGAAAACACCGTTTACCATCCGGTTGAGCTAAGACTTTCGGACCAAGAGCGAAAAGTTCTCAACGCGATCAACCACGAACCGACTGCATTTGATGTAATCGTTTCCAAAGTCGAACTGCCTACTCCGCGCGTACTCGCAACCATTGCCGTCTTGGAGACTCGCCGCTTGATCCGCCGGATTACGGGAACAACCTTCGTCCGCGTGTAACCTGCTTGGGGTGACAGGTTAATGACCATGGGTGCTACCTGTGAGCCGTTCGCGCTAGCGTCGGGCCTCACAGAACGCCGCTAAACCTAGGAACGCCCGTACTAAAACCTGGCGTAAGGCCCGACGCTAGCGCGTTCGGCTCACCGTCTAGCTCGCGCCAGGGACATCATGTCGCTACTATCGACTTGAAACTTCTAAAGTGAGTGCCATTGGGTGTCGGCCCGCAGAAGAACTGGTTGGCACTTACCTGCAAGAAATCCCGGTCGATATCCTGACCGGCAAACCGTTGCTTTTCAAAATCCAGGACGATCAGCCAGTTATTTACAGTGTCGGCATGGACCACGATGACGATGGGGGAGCGGACGCGACCAGCAAAGGCGAGCCAATCGAACGACCAGCGATCACTCCAGGCCCTAAGGACAAAGACTTTGAAGGCGATTGGATCCTCTGGCCGCAGACCGCGCCCCTCCCCAACGCCGGCGATTGACCACGAATCCGACGAATCTACGAGTGGTCAAAGACAAACAGGAAATCGAGACCATCCTGAAATCGATCCGAGTCAACGAGCGGACCTTCAACGTCATTCACTCTCAACGGACCGGCCATCAAACCGAACAAGAAATCAGCTTCAATCTCGAATACCAAATGCGACAGTTCGGAGCCAGGTACGATGATGCACTCGCTTGCGCATCGCTTATATCACCTGACCGATTCTGCCGCTTGACCAGTGGTTTCTCATTGGCGGAATACCGAAAAGTTACTAGCATTTGCGACAATTTATCGCCTCTCGCGGTTTAAGCAACGCCCAACTTGCGGTTTCCCCCGAACCAGCGCTGAACAAAATCGGGGTTTTTGGTAAACTACCGCGCTTTATAGAACGTTCCAAAACAGATTTGTACCAAAAACGACCATCGGTCGATCCAAGCCAACTTTTAGCCGGACACGCCGTAAATGTTGGCCGATAAGTATTTGGATCAAAGACTCGCCTTCCCCGGGGTTCACTTAAAGTGGATATTGAAGAATTATTCCGGCCATTTTCGCCTCCTGAAACTAACTTACTTGAACGCTTGCGTTATTGGGCAGCAGCGATGCCCGACCGTACTGCCTACCGTTTTCTAGAAGCCGGTGAATTAGACAACCCGGCGGAGTTAACGTACGCGCAGTTGGATAAGAAAGCCCGAGCCATCGCGGCGTATCTTGTTGCACAAGGGTACGCCGGTAAACGGGCGATCATGCTGTATGATCCGGGGTTGGATTTTTTGGCGGCTTTTTTAGGTTGTCACTACGCCGCCGTGACTCCGATCCCGGCTTACCCACCGCGGCGTAACCGCAACATGAATCGAATTAATTCGATTTCCATTGATGCCGAAGCAGCTGTCGCGCTGACCACTCAAACCATTATTAAACGTTGCGAAGACTTTGTGAAAGATTCACCTGGGTTGCAACGAATCCCGTGGCTCGCAACCGAAGTAATCGACCCTCACTACGCCGACGACTGGGTCAAGCCAAACTTAAAACCAGACGACCTTGGTCTGATCCAATACACCTCAGGATCCACGGGTAACCCCAAAGGTGTGATGATCACGCACCAGAACTTGTTGGCTAACTGCCGCTTGATCACCAAGTCATTCCGCATGGAACCGGTATATGGAACCTGCATTAGCTGGTTGCCGCTGTATCACGACATGGGTTTGGTTGGCGGGATCTTGAACCCTCTTTACTGCGGAATCGAAGACACCTTAATGTCTCCGGTTGCGTTTTTAACTCGCCCTATTCGTTGGCTGCGGGCGATTTCCAAATATAGGGGGTGGGTCAGTGGTGGCCCTAACTTCGCGTACGCTTGGTGTACGATGAAAATCACCCCGGAAGATTGCGAAGGCCTTGATCTTTCTTCTTGGATGCTGGCGTTCAATGGGGCTGAGCCGGTGCGAGAAGACGTGATGCGGCAGTTTGCCGAGAAGTTTGAGCCGTATGGCTTTAAATACGAACGGTTTTATCCGTGCTACGGCATGGCGGAAACGACCTTAATTGTAACCGGCGGCGATCATAAAAAACCGCCCGTTGTCCGACCATTTGATAAAAACGAAATCGTCCAACACGCCGTTGTTCGAGTCGACAAGGACGATCCCAACGCAAAAATGCTTGTTGGTTGCGGAGCCGTGATTGACGAGGAAGAGGTTTTGATCGTACATCCAGAAACTCGTCGCCCGTTGCCGGATGACAAAATTGGTGAAATTTGGATCAACAGTCCTAGTTGCGGCGCCGGCTACTGGAAACGAGAACAAGAAACCAACGAAACCTTTAAGGCACGACTTAACCCCGACAACGGGAAGATTTACGTGCGTTCAGGGGACCTTGGCTTCATGGACCGCGGTGAGTTATTTGTCACTGGTCGCTTGAAGGACATGATCATCGTACGCGGTGTCAACCGTTACCCGCAAGACATCGAAGGAACCGTTGAACAATGCCATCCATTGACTCGATCTGGTGGTGCAGCTGCCTTTGCCGTATCCCGCTGGGACCGAGAACACTTGGTGATCTACTGCGAGATTGAACGCAGTGAACGAGGGAAAATCGAGTCGGATAAGCACGATGTTATCGAAGCGATTCGTGCTTCAGTGAACGACGAACACGATCTGCCACCAGATGCGATCGTTTTGGTCCGGGCCTACAGCATTCCTAAGACATCTTCAGGAAAAGTGCAGCGGCATGCTTGCAAGAAGAATTTTGAAAACAACCTCGATAAACACGTAATTGCTCGTTGGAGTGCTTGGGAGGAGTCACATCAGGCGGATGCTGCCTCGGTTGTCGATTCAGTCTCTACAGCAGACCCAACTGAGGACAGCGGACTATCATTAGCCGTCGTCAATGCGGTGATTCATTTCGTTGAAAAAGTCGGACAGGATCGCGCCAAAAACGTTACGATTGATACGAACATCGTTCACTTGGGACTTGATTCACTCGAGCGACTGGATGTTGCCGAAAGCTTGCAAAACATGTTCGGTGGGCGGATGCCCGAAGACGTGCTCCAAGAAGTTCACACCGTTCGCGAAGTTGCTGCGGCGATCGAAAAGTACATCGGCAGTCAGCCAGTAGCTGGATCTGCTGGCGTTGGGCTGTCTGCCAACAACGTTGCGACAGAGGCTTCTGCAGGTGCGAATAATCGAGGACCAGTTCCGGAGTCCTATTACGTGCTTGAAAAAATGCCTGAGTACTTGCGTTTGAAGAGCATTCAGCAAGACATCCACGACACGGGCATTCGCAATCCATTTTTCAGTGTTCACGAAGGCCGCATTAGTGATACGACTCGTATCGACGGGCGCGAATTGATTTCTTACGCCAGCTACAATTACTTAGGTTTGTCTGGTTTACCCGAAGTAAGTGAGTTTGCCAAAAACGCGATCGATGAATTTGGCACCAGCGTATCGGCCAGCCGCATCGTTTCCGGTGAAAAAACAATCCATCGTGAACTAGAAGCAGAGCTAGCTGACTTCATCGGCGTGGAAGACGTCATGACTTTCCCTGGAGGTCATGCTTGTAACGAGTCCGTGATCGGTCACCTTGTCGGTCCTGGTGATTTGATTATTCACGACAGTTTTGCTCACAATAGTATTGTGCAAGGCGCTGAACTTTCTGGAGCTCGTCGGCGGCCGTTTGAACATAATAGCTGGCGTGATCTCAATCAAACGCTAACGAACATCCGTGGCGATTACCGTCGAGTCCTGATTGCAATCGAAGGACTGTATAGTATGGACGGCGATTACCCAGAACTGCAACGTTTTGTAGACGTAAAAAATAAGCACAAGGCGTGGCTGTATGTGGATGAAGCACACTCTATTGGTACGCTCGGCGATACCGGACGCGGAATCGCCGAAGTGGCGGGCGTTGATCGAAACGAGGTCGAACTATGGATGGGAACACTTTCAAAATCGCTGGGAAGTTGCGGTGGTTTTGTGGGAGGCTCCAAGCAGCTGATCGAGTATCTACGTTATACAACTCCCGGTTATGTTTTTGCTGCCGGAATGCCGCCGGCCAATGCAGGTGCTGCCTTGGGTGCGTTGCGGGTTTTGAAAGAAAAACCAGAACTGGTTGCGAAATTGCAGAGTAACGCCAAGCTCTTCCTTGAACTGGCACGTAAAGCCGGGATCGATACTGGGATGGCGCAAGGTACCGCAATCGTTCCTTTAATGACTGGGCACAGTGTTAAAGCGCTGCGATTATCGGAGGCGTTATTTCATGATGGAATCAATGCGCAGCCGATTTTATATCCAGCCGTTCCGGAAAAAGAGACTCGAGTACGAATCTTTATGACTGCCAAGCACACAGAGGCTCAAATTCGAGATTCGGTTAAGAAGATCGCTAGTCACTGGCAAGCAATTCAAGAAACTGGCGAAGAAAAGTCGTTCCGCGCAGTTGAAGAGGCCGATGGACTGAACGACGTTGGAATGAAAAGCTAGTGATCGAGCCACACGCGAGCCTGAAAGCAACCCTACGCGTATAGGTCTTTACATGGCGAGAAACTGACAATTTGTCACTTGGTTCGGAAACCAAGTGCTTATTCATGTCTTGGATTTAGGACTTAGCCGTTTTGGCGATAGCCATCATGGCTTAAAAACAGGGGTGGTTACCCTGCGGTTGGTCTCTTCAAAGTTCGTTCTAGCTTGCGACCACCATTTAGATTTGCAAATGGCTCAGGAAGGGTGCCTTGGGCTACACTGGAATTCCGGCAGAACCGGCAATTTCCAATTTGTGCTACTTCTGTGATTTCAAACGCCTCAAAACCCCGAAATCTATTGTAGATCTGCAATCCTGTAGTATTATTGCAGAAGAAGAAAAGTATTCAATGATTCCTTTTTGGACCGCCTAGACAAGTAATAGGCAGCCACTTCGGATATCAAGCACAACTCTGGAGAATCTATATGCTTGTTCGTAATTGGACGTTACTAACCAAATATTTGCTTATTTGCGTATGTACGATTGCTCTATTGATGGCCTCGGCTGCCATGGCCCAAGATGATGGTGATG
>CAZHCH010000002.1:56214-76078 GCA_964530985.1 uncultured Pirellulaceae bacterium
CGATCCGCAGGTCGGTGGTGTTGTGATTAGCCCAGAAGGGCTACTTGCCCGTCGCGCACTGCCCAACAACGCTCGACAACTAAATGCTCAGCGTTTCAATGCAGCCAAGGCTACGTTGAATGAAAACCTCCAACAAATCAGTCAGCTTCGCAAAGTTTCGATCAATCGCTTGGAAGCGGAAGTTGCCAAGCTGATCGAGGCTGGAAAACCTGTGCCAGCTGACGTCCGGTATCTTGCTGGCTTAACGAAAATCACTCACGTTTTCTTTTACCCTGAAACCAAAGACATTGTCATCGCAGGTCCAGCGGAAGGTTTCTTTTTTAATGCAGAGAATTTTGTCGTCGGTATGAACTCCGGTCGCGCGACGTTGAAACTGGAAGACTTGGTTGTCGCTCTCAGAGCCTTTGCACCTGACTCTAATCAACCGAGCTTGATCACCTGCTCGATCGACCCGACACAAGAGGGCCTCGTTCGTTTTAAGGGCGTTGTTGGTCAATGGCAAAGACGTTTGAATGCTGGTCAACGCATTCATGGCATAGAAAATCAAATCGTTCAATCCTATAAAGATGCACTAGGGTTACAAACAGTTAGTGTTAATGGCATCTCGCCTAAAACGGATTTCGCCCGTGTTTTGGTCGAAGCAGACTACCGTATGAAATTAATTGGCTTAGAGCTTGAGCAGCCTGCTGTTCGTGGAATCACTTCGTTTGTTGCCAAGGCGAAGCCAACAGGCTCTGGCAATGCACTGCAACGATGGTTTTTTCAACCTGACTACGATTGTGTCACGATCAATGACGACGACACTGCCATGGAAATTGCTGGCGAAGGTGTAAAGCTGGTCGGTGAAGACGAAACGGTTGGCGCGAACGGGCAGCGAAAAGGTACGGGCAAATCAAGTGGCGCCAGCCGAGCGTTCACTAGCAGCTTTACTAAAACCTATGCGAAGCTTGCTGAGCAGACGCCGATTTGGGCTGAGCTTCGCAACGTGATCGATATGTCGATTGCTGCTGCATTCATTCAAAAAACGGACCTGTACAGCAAAGCTGACTGGTCACTGGGAGTACTGGGTGATGAGACCCTCTTTTCGGTGGAAAAATACTCAGCTGCCACACAAGTTGCTCCGATCGCCAACGCTTACTGGAAGAACAACAAGTTCATGTCACCGATTGCCGGTGGTGTTGCCATTCAAGCGAAAATCGCGCTAAATTCGGATCGTGTCACGGTCGACAATGATGGAAAATTGAACGAAGTTCGTGACCGCGTTGACCTTTCAGGTCTAAAGGGCGGTCAGTGGTGGTGGGATTAATCTAGCTGATTACAAACTCGTTTAACTAATTCAGGGCCAGTTGACATTGAATCAACTGGCCTTTTTTTATGCCAACTTTTTACTTCTTCATGCTGGTTGTCTCCCCTTTTTACTTGGACATCGATTTGGCGAGCCCAGCAGGTTTGCGATCAGTTAACTACTCGTCAGAGCCCTGTATTTTCACTTTAGAGCCGTTAGAATAATCGAAGGCAGGACAAACAAACGCGGTTCAATTCTGAAAACGCCAAGTGAAAATTCTACTCGACGAGCAAGCATTGAACGAAGGCGTTCAAGAAATGGCGCGACAGATAAACGATGCGTATGGAGACCGCCCGTTAACGATCGTGGGTGTGTTAACCGGTAGCGTAGTTCTAATGGCTGATTTGATTCGGAAACTCAAAATGCCGTTGCGTGTCGGGGTGGTGCAAACCAGTAGTTACCAAGGAACCGAACGCGGTAAGTTATCGATCAATGCCGAAATGATGCTGGATATTGCCGGACAAGACGTACTGTTAATCGATGACATTTTTGACACCGGAAATACGCTTCAGGAAGTCGTCCAACTAATCAACGGTCTCAATCCAAACAGTCTTAGATCAGCCGTCTTACTGTTGAAAACGGGATGTCAACAAGTTGACTGGCGTCCCGATTTTATCGCCTTCGATATTCCTGACGAATTCGTAGTCGGGTACGGATTGGATTACAATGACGTATATCGTAACCTACCTTACCTTGCCGTGTTGGAGCCGGCGGACATTGAACCAACAGATGCTTAACAAAAGAATTCAAGTTAACTGCCTCGAAGGTTAGCTTGCTCGATATCACACAGGCTGTTCCAGAGGAATAGCTCCATCACTTTCGCTGCTTCAAGAGAATAACTTCAATTGAACGCAGTTCGTTGAACCCAGTCCTTTTCCAGTTATTTTTTCGCCATGAGCACGTTCTCTCAGCCACTACCTGATGCGACTGAGCCCATGAAGTTGGCGATCTTGTCGTCTCGATTTTGGCCCTGCTCTGGCAGTGACGACTTAGCTCTTAGTGACTTAGCCCAAGCACTTACCGGACAAGGACATGAAGTCGAAGTCATTACACCAGGTTGGAGCACCTCTTCTCCGGCTTCCTTTCGATTCCGCAATTTCAATGTGCTGCGAACCTATCGCTCCCCTTCGACGCCATGGGGAGGATCTCGATATCAAAAAAACTTAATTCGCTATCTAAATCAGAATCCAGTGGATAGTTTAATTTTCTTCAACGCTTTCTCTGAGTTTACTTCTTTAGCCAAATTGTTTTCCGGAAAAACTATGTTGGTCGTCCGTCTGCACGATCATGCCCTGCTGCCACTCTTTGGCCAAACGGAGGCTAAGAAGAATCGCCAAGCGAATTTGCTCAAACTGGCAGATCGAGTTTTAGTTGAATCTGAAAGTACGTTTCAGATGCTTGAAGCCAGCGGACTGCCAGCGCATAAATTGGAGATTGTCTGTGAAGGAATCCTTCCGCCAGAGCCACCGCCAGTTGAGTTGTCCAGTCAAACGGTTGCCAGGCAAGCCATCGGCGAGTCACACGGCATGTTGGGAGTTAATCCAAACCAACCACTATTGGTTTGTGGAGCTCAGATGAACGGCGATAGCGGTGTGCTGGATCTAATTCAGGCTTGGGAAATCGTTCTGTCTCAGTTGCCTACAGCGAAGCTTTGGGTCGTCAGCCAAGGGACTCAGTCGAAAAAAGTTTGGGACGCAATCGTATCCAAACAAATGATCGATTCGGTTGTCATGCCTGGGCAGTTTGATAGCTTAGACGACGTTTTTCGTGCTGCCGACGCGTACTTGCATCCGCTGCGCGGGTCGGCGCCGTGCTCTATGCTTACTCGAGCGATGATGGCCGGCCTATGTCCGATCGTGACCGAACCGATCGCGGCGTCGTTGGATTTGACCGATGGCTTGAATGTCAACATTGCCATGCCAAACAACGCCCAAAGTCTGGCTGATGCTATCGTGAAAACAATTCAAGATCCAACCCGTCGCACCCAAATTGGGTTGGCGGCAACTGATTGGGCTTTGGACCGCTTCCATATTTCGCAGACCGTCAACCATTACCTAGCTGATTTGTCGCCGGACAAATCGACCTCGTCTGAATCTCATTCTGGCAATTAAAAAGAGCCCAAGCTACTGTGAGCCAACGAATCCTATTTACCGTCGAACACCTCTATCCAATGGGGCCTGCTCAAATGCTGTTCCCGCTGGCGGCTGAACTCGCCGCTGCCGGAAAAGACGTCGTAGTTGCCGTACTGGGGCAGCGTATTGGCGACGTCAGTTGCTGGTTGGATTCCGACATCCGTGTATTCTTCGTTAACGGTGACGACCAGACGCCTTTGCACACGCATCGCGACGCCTTTACGGTCATCCGTGAGCTGCGAAGTCTGGTTCGTTTAGTCGAACCAGACATTCTCCACCCTTGGTGTGGGGAAGCAATCTGGCTGACATTACTGGCGATTCAACCGCTCCCAATGATGACTAGTTTGCCGGAATTTCGACTGTTGGCAACGGAGCTAAATTTGCGTCCAAAGAAGAACTTTGTTCGTGCGTTGTTGGAAGACAAATTAAGTGCGCAGATTGAAGCATTGATTGTGCCACATGAATTGGTCGCCGATGACTTAGCTGATGAAGGGTTAATTGCGAAATACACGCAGGTCATTCCCAACGGAAGCCGAGTCGGTGCGTTTTGCCCACCAGAAGAGAGAATCGCCATGGTCGATCGCGGGGCAATTAGCCGTCGTGATCTTAGAGCTTCTATCCGGCAGTCATTGTCACTGCCCGCAGAGGCTCGGCTTGCGATTACGGTTGCGGAACTAGAGCCTCGCACTCGTTTAAAGGACTTAGTCTGGGCAACGGATTTACTATCTTGCGTTCGTGAAGACTTCCATTTCGCGATCATCGGTACTGGTGGCCAACTTTGGCGACTTAAAAAATTCGCTCGTCAGACTGAAGCTCGCGACCACGTTCATTTCTTAGGGTTACCCGAATCGCCTGAATCTTATTTGGCAGCTGCCGATTTCTATTGGCACTCACACCTGCAGAACCCGCTTGCTGGGCCGCTGTTGGCGGCTATGGCAATGGGGATACCTGCGATCAGCGTCCTTGGTCCGGGTACTGAAGCAGTTGTGCAGCATCAGGCAACCGGATTCGCAACGAACTTTGGCGCCCGCGATGAGTTCGCTCGTTGGACCAAGTATTTGATCGAGCAGACCGAACCTGGGAATCGCTTGGCTCGACAAGGCCAAGACCACGTCGTCAAGAACTTCCCATTCGATTCCATGCTGCAGGGCTACTTAGAGTTATACGCATAGTTTAGCGACAAGCAGGCAGGCGACGGCGTCACCGCGGGCTAAAACCACACTGATCACAACAATGTGAACCGTAAAGTCAAGGCGGTCAGCTAACAAGCCCGCCCACCACTATCATTCAACTTCGTTGACACGATCTCATCTTCGCTCAACTGGGGTTCGAGCACGCCTTTAACTTTTGGCCATGCGATGACAGCCTCCACAACCATCCAGACTTGTAGTCCAATCGTGACCAACCCAATCGCACCGGCCAGCCAATTCTGCCCAGTTCCGGACATCAGCCAGCCAGAAACTGGATCAAACAGTTGCCAGATCAACGCAGCAGCCGGCAAAGCGATCATGATCATTGTTGGGATCAGCACGAATCCAACTGGCTTTGAACGGCGCCAGAGGTAAAAAGCAGTCACCAAAAACGCAAATCCAGCGAGCAACTGGTTGGTGGCCCCAAACAGCGGCCACAACAGCATTCCGCCTTGGCCAATTTGGCCTTTGGCGTTAGGAATCATAGCGATTGCTCCTCCTAGCCCGACGGCCACCAGTGTTGCGATATACATATTCGTCAGCGGCTTGACCTGTAATGTTGACCCCAACTCTTGGATTACATAACGCTGCAAGCGAGTTGCCGAATCAAGAGTCGTTGCGGCAAAGCAAGCCACTAGTACAGCGATGATGTTCACCCCCATCTTCAGCGGGATTCCAATTGCCGCTAAGAAGTTACCGCCGCCATCAACAAAGGCGCCGATCTTATTTCCAAGCTTAAAGTCGCTCCACGACTTCTGTGTCATTGTTCCTGATTGAGAATCGAAAGATTCCAATTGATATGTTTGCCGCCAAGCCGCTCGTCCCATAATCGCTCCACCTTTAGCGTTGCGAGCCACTTCGGTCACTTGCCGAATCTGACCGTCAGCTTGAACGACATCTTTTGACTCAAATTTTCCCATACCAACACCGGCACAACAGGCAAGGATCACCATCACCGCGAGGGCAGCTTCGAGCAGCATTGCACCGTAGCCGATAGCCATGGCGTCGGTTTCGTTTTGTAGTTGTTTGCTACTTGTCCCACTACTGACCAAGCAATGAAATCCACTGATCGCTCCGCAGGCGATTGTGATGAACAAAAACGGAAAGATTGGCGGCGTGCCAACCGGAGTATCTTGAGTAATCGCTGGCGCGGCAGTGAATAAGTCCGCATTTCCCCACAGGCACGCCACTATCAGTCCAGCTATTAGGAGTGCCAATGCGATGAATAATTGATGGCTGTTTACGTAGTCTCGAGGCTGTAATAATAACCACACCGGTAACACTGAAGCGATCGCGCAGTATCCCAGTAGAATTACGGTCCAGCCGACGATTTGGTTGCTGACAAAGCTTAGTGAGATCGGTAAGAAATAAGCGCCCACATAGATCGCCAAGTAAATTAAGATCAACGACGTAAGCGACATCGGCAAAATCATCTGACTCTGCTTCCGTATCGTCAATCCAAAAACGACTGCAATTGGCAGTGAAATCCAAACGGCCAATACACTCTCGGGATACTTCTGAAAGATCACCGCGATTACTAATCCAAAAATTGCCAACACGACGGTTAAGGCAAAAAACAAAGCAAACAAAAATAGGAGCTTGGCTCGCGGGCTAATCATCCTGCCGGCAATCTCTCCAACGGTCTGACCACGGTTCCTTAGACTCACCACCAATGCGCCGAAGTCGTGCACCGCTCCAATAAAGATACTTCCAAACACAACCCACAGTAGCGCCGGCAGCCAGCCCCAAAAAACAGCGATCGCCGGTCCTACGATCGGACCCGTTCCAGCGATGCTTGTAAAGTGATGACCAAAAACCATCGACTTTTTAGAAGGTACAAAATCGATGCCGTCCTCAAGCTCGCAGCTAGGCACCGTCGCCTTTGGGTCCAAGTTGAAAACGCGTGTAGCTATCCAGCGCCCGTAGGTGTGGTAAGCGATAATGAACCCAAGAAAGGATCCGATCGCGATCAGCAAAGTATACAAGGTCAGCTCAGCTTATCAGGAAAACAACATGATAACTATCTGCAGCATTTACATGTCATTTTCAAAACATGCAAAGTCGTCTCACTGTCGGAAAATCAGCCTTGCTGCTCTCCTAATTTAACAGATCGCTGCAATAGTGCCAGCAAAGAGGGTTAAAGGTTTAACCGTGCTTACTCCGCTGGTAAATGGCTAACCGTGCACAGCCGAGTAGGCTCTTGTGTTTTTCTGAGAATCTATTTCAGATTTAAAACTGTCTATTTGTTAAGCAGAGACCATTTCACCGGGTTTCGTGACCGGCGAATCAGAGACAGAAAGTTCTTTCGGGGCGGTTGCCATTGCCAAGCACTTAAACACAACCAACCAAAACAATACAAATCCAACGATACCCAACCAATTTGGAATTCGGCCAGGACTAGGTCCAGTGCCTTCAAAAGAAATTGATGGCAAGATACTTCCGTTTGACGCCAAATGAATTTTCTCGGTGCTTTGAGGCCCAAAGCGTTTCATGAAGTCATAACCCAAAGCAACGTCAAGCTTAGCTTCAGGTTTGAAAGAACTAATTTCAAAGCCTGGCACGACCAACGAGTTTTCACCCAAACTAACATCGGTGAGCAAATTACCTATCTGACTGGGATCTTCAATCTTCAACTGGAGACTAGATAAATCAACCTCATCCGATAGCTGTTGCTGTTGGCTAGGAGACCAATCCATACAAATCGTTAAGTTTTCAACCGAGTCAATTCCGCGGTCGGAAAAGAATTGCCAAAGATCACCTGCAGTCATTTCGCTATTAGGGCCTTGGTTTAGTACCGCTAGAGCGCCTTGGGCTGATCCAGTATTACATGGAGAGAAGTCAAAGTCTCCAACAGCAACTGCGTGCTCGTTTCCACTGATTACGATCTCGTCTCCAACCAAGTGTCCCGACATACTGCTACAAATTAATAGTAAGGCAAGAACAGCTTTCGAGATAAGGGTATTCATAACTTTTATTACCGAGTTGCAGATCAAATCGAAGTCAGTGCCTACATTATATTAAAGCCAACGCTGTTTGTCTATTCGGCACAATCGTTTCGACAATCTAATTTGTTATGGACGACCAGTATTCGGCCTGTATTCCCTAAAAACAAACTAAATCGTGGGACCGGAACAGGCCGCAAAATTTCACAATTTAAGCACATTGGCCCATATGATAGCAATAATCGTTAGGGTTGCCGTGAATAACGCTTAGCCCCCAACCATTATAGGTTCTAAATACCGCGATGCTTTAAGATTCTCTAAACTCTTTATTTTTCCAGCGGTAGAGGTTTTAAACAGAAAAAACAACGTACTAGAACTTTCGTAGCCTCCTTCTAATCACTCCGGGCTCAAACTCGTGATCTTGAATGTCGGTAATTTTCCATCCCGTAGATCCATCATCCGCTTCTAACAATTCCACCACAAACCGGGCTCGATATTGATTGGTTTTTTCATGAATATGCCCCCAATGCTCGATGGTGCCGTCTAAAGTCCACGTTGCAAAATAGCCAAATCGGATAGGGGACCGCTGCTCTCCATCGGGTGTTGGTAAAGGGTTTCCGTCAATTAGGCAGACTTTTTCTATTACGGCAACCGCTCCACCTTGTTCTTGCACTCGTAGCGATTGGTTAATTTTTAGATACAAATCACGTAAAAGTTCGCCATCGACACTTTTGGACAATGCTTGATAGACGTCGCTTTCGTCCACATAGTCGAACGCACGAAAAATGTTGGCGTGTAGTCTTCCAAAAATATCTGCCGCTTCGTCCGCAGCAATATCAAACTGTTCGGGTTGCTGCAAAGGATGGTCGTATGTCGCGACAGCGAAATCTGAAACGAAATAGGAACCGACCGCTCCCGCCATTGCGACGGCTAAGTAAGGCGTTGCAGGACGAGAGTTTACGAAGAACAGACCAAACGCTAGTACCGCAATTCCTCCCAACCCAATGGTTGCCCAAGATATGGTTATCTTCTTCGGTTGATACTTTTCCCTATCAATCGTTCCACTTAACTCCGTAATTGGTGGTAGCGGTGGGCGATCGGGCGCTTTCCAGCGATAAACATTTTCGCTAAGAAATTTTGAGAACCTCGTTTTGGCAACCTCCTGATATGCGATCACGACCGAGTCGACTTCGCGAATGGTGTGGCTCAACAAATTCCATTCAACAGAAATTTCTGTCGGGCGATTCTTGACACTGTAAGAAAGGATTACGCCGACTCGCCCACTGGCCATCGATACTTTTCGTTTTTCAGGCCGCACTGCGAAATCACTCAAGTTCAAGCCGTAAAAATCAACCCGGTCAAACACCGGTTTTACTTCGATCCCATCAATCGTTACCGGATTGCCGGACCCAAAAAAAGTTTCCACTTTCTTGGCAGCCGCAGGTTGTTCATCGATTTCTAAAAAGCTTTCATCCTTACGCTCAATGTCAATCAACGTCGCCAACGTCGCGAGTGGAATCAAAATTTCATGTCGAACTTGGTAATCGGTGATGTAAATAAATGAATAAACACTACCGTAGCTAGAGATTCCAAGCGTCTTTTCTCGCTGTTCTTCAAACCACTTCTCCCAGTCCTCTTCAGAGTCATCATCGTTCAAAGCGGGCGAATCCCAATCAAACCGAAACGTTGCGGGCTCTAGCGGCTTGAGCATTTTTGCGAATGGTCTATCCGAACCCGATTGTTTGAGCAGCACTCGAAACTCAGACGGTAACAAAGCCCCCTCAGCCACCATGTTTTGTTGAATCGTAATGAACTCAGGTGCTTTGTCGTACTTGTAGTCAAACACGAACGTCAGTTGGTGCTGCATCAAACTGCCGGCGGGAATGCCGCCGTCGGGGATGTGAACGTCGACGACTTCGCTGATTTTTGGTTTTAATAGTTCCCCGTCGACATTGCGAATCGTCAACCGCTCAGCCAAGTACTTTGCATGGTCTTGAGTAGCGTCTTTGATTTCGTCCGAATCGTAAAAGCCAGTTTCTAGTGCTTCCAGTCCTTGCAACATTTCTAGGTCTTCAGCGAAGCAGGTCACTCGCATTGACAATCCCGTTCGCTTGACGAATATTTCACCGCTAACCAATGACGTTGGATGACGCGGAATCGGTTCAGCGGCAAAGGTGTTTGTGCAGAATACGACGACCAGTAAGATGACCGGCAGAATTTGGTTAAGGAAATCGATGAAACGCAAAGCGAACCACTTTCTTGACTAAGAGTACTTTTGAAAACAGCTAAATCACCGAGTCAATAAATGGGGCTGTTTGGTGATTTTTAATCCTGAAAACGGCAAAGGAACAGCCTGAGCGATATCTAGTAGTGATTTTATCACAACCAAGCCGAAATTCCTTGTGAATCTGACTACTTCCCTCCTCAATACCTCTGCTAAAATCTGCGATTCAAATTACAAACTGCCAATCAATTCGCCACCAACGGTCGACCTACCGAATGAATGCTCTTTCAGAAATCAAATCTTACTTTTCCGCTGCTCTGGCCCAACTGGTCGACGACCCCACTCAAGCACTGGGCATGATTCGTCCCGCAGGCGACCCGAAGTTTGGCGACTACCAAGCTAATTGCGCGATGTCGCTGGGCAAGCAATTAGGCAAACCCCCACGTGACATTGCTGCGGACCTAGTCGCCAACGTCTCGCTGGAGTCCCTTTGTTCCAATGTTGAAATTGCTGGTCCCGGCTTTATCAACTTGACGCTGTCAGACGATTGGCTTAACACCAACCTCACCAACGCACTTCAAGACGATCGCTTGGGTGTGCCGACCACCGACGCCCCGCGAAAATACGTTGTCGATTACTCTTCACCTAACGTGGCCAAACCGATGCACGTCGGTCATATTCGCTCGACTGTCATCGGCGACGCAATCGCCAAGGTTCTGCGTTTTGCCGGCCACGAAGTGATCTCCGATAATCACCTGGGCGACTGGGGCACGCAGTTTGGGATGATCATTTACGGCTACAAGCATTTCTTGGACAAAGACGCTTTCGCTGCCGAACCCGTCAAAGAACTTGGTCGACTGTACAAGTTGGTTCGCCAAATCATGGACTACCATGCGACCAAGAAACAACTGCCGCTCACGCAAACTGAATTAACCACCGCGCAGGAAAAGGTTGAACAACTAAAAGCATCCTCCGAAACCGAGGATAAAAAAGCCGACAAGAAACGAAAGAAAGAACTCAATAACGCCATTTCGGCGGTCAAAAAACTGACTGGAAAAATCGAAGGTGCACAAGCAATCATCAAAACCGTTGAATCCTCGCCAGAGCTCGCCGCCCTTGCCAACGAGCACCCGGAGATCGGCAATGCTGCCTTGTTGGAAACCGCCGCCTTGCATGCAGGTGACGAAACCAATCTCGCGTTGTGGAAACAATTCCTTCCAATGTGCCGAGCCGACATCCAAAAGATCTACTCGCGACTGAACATCGTCTTTGATAAAGAACTTGGCGAAAGCTTCTACCACGACCAACTCGCAGGCGTCGTGAAAGACCTAGAAGCTAAAGGCTTTACTCGTGAAAGCGATGGAGCGATTTGTGTTTTCCTAGATAATCATGACACACCGATGATCGTACAAAAACGCGACGGAGCATTTCTGTACGCCACAACCGATTTGGCCACCATCAAGTATCGCATGGAGAACTTCGACTCAGACGCCAGTCTGTACGTCGTTGACCACCGGCAATCCGAACACTTCAACAAACTGTTTGACGTCGCCAAAATATGGGGCTACGACGAAGCAGAGCTAACCCATGTGAGTTTCGGCACGGTAATGGGAAAAGATGGCAAACCCTTTAAAACTCGGGCCGGCGACACTGTGGGACTGGAGGGACTGCTGGACGAAGCTGAAACTCGTGCTGCGGTGATCGCGAAAGAAAACAACCCGGACATCTCAGACGAACTACTTGCCCAAGCCGCGAAAGTCGTCGGACTGGGAGGGCTCAAGTACGCTGACTTGTCTCACGCGCGAACGAGCGACTATGTTTTTGACTATGACAAAATGTTGGCCGTCAGAGGAAACTCGGCCACTTACCTGCAATACGGTTACGCTCGTGTCCAAGGCATCATCCGCAAAACGGAAGCGGACGTGACGGCGATTCGTCAATCTCCAGTGCCCTTTGAGTTTGAGCAACCGATCGAGCGGCAGCTAGCGGTCAAGTTGCTTCAGTTTTCTGAGGCGATCGAAGAGCTACTGGTTGACTATCGCCCCAACGTTTTGTGCAATTATTTGTTCGAAACGGCTCAGTTGTTTGCTAAGTTTTTCGATCAATGCAGTGTCAAAGATGCCTCGTCGGATTCACTGCGAACTAGTCGACTACAGCTATGCGATTTAACCGCGCGCACTTTGAAAACTGGTTTGAATTTGCTTGGCATCGAAGTGCTCGACAAAATGTAAACCTCCTGTCCCAATGCGGCATACCTTATTGGAACACATTCCAGTGAAATACGTTTCAAATTCATTAACTACGTTCTCAACATTAACCACGTTCAATCCGAGAGCTTGAATGTCCATTACGATTGAAGGATTCTCCGTCGTTGCCAAACGTGAGCTCGTGCAACCGTTTTTAGACGACGACCGCATTGTCCCTCCCAACCGCATGTTCCTTGGCGACGACGATATCTGGCGTTGCTCGTTCATGTCCAATGACGACGCCGGTGCTTTCATCAAGAAACTGGAAGTACTTGGCCTCAATGGCACAAACGGACCGAATCCGGACATCGTACTCGTAAACGAGTTTAATCAGGAAGTTTATCCTTATTGCGAATGGCTAGAGCTTGGTAATTATCAAAAAGCTATCGTGGCTTGGAAGGCTGGTTCGGATCCTGAAAAGCTGGTCGCCCATGAAGGATTCGATCCCGCGGTCGGATCGGGTTTGCTGTTTCGTGACAAAACAAATTTGCATGATTTAGAGTTCTTGCGGGTCGAAGGCAACATTGAGGTCTATTTGGATAAACAGAGTGGCGACGAGGTTTATTTGGGACGCACGCGTACGCCTGAGGCGCTGTTTCAAGCGGCTTGCGAAGCCATACGGCCGCACTTCAAGATTCCGGGCGAGCCACCGGTCACCGGCGAAGCGGCCGACACCGTGAACTTGGCTGTTGCGGATCTCGAAAAGCTGATCGCTGACTACCCGGAATTTTCTCAAGCGATGTTTTTTTGCGGTAAAGGCTATATCGCACTGGGCCAGTACGGAGCGGCCTACCGACATTTTTCCAAAGGTTACGAGCTTGAACCGAAAGTCGAAGGTTATGCTCGAGAGTTGGGCGGCGTTTGTTTGGAATTAGGTAAATTCGATGAAGCGGTTGTGATTGGCGAAAAAGCCGCTGCACTTAAACCGGACGATTGTGAAACGTTAGGCAACTTATCGATCATCTACTTGATGGCACAACGTATTGAAGCCGCCCGTAAGTCGATCCAGTCGGCTTTAAAAATCGCCCCCGACGATAACGTTAATTTGAATCTCAATGCCTTGATCGAATCTGTTGCCAGTGGTCAACGAGATCAGCCAAAGTCAATGAAAGACATTCGTGGCGGTGGTCAAGAACCCTCAACAGGCAATAAGCGTTTTTGGGAATTTTGGAAATAACCTCCCAATTATCACAGGGCAAATTATTTTTTGAAGCTGGGTTACCATTTAAAGAGTTTGCCTAACTTGTATAACTGATTTGCCCTCCTGGTTATCAGCACCCGTTTGCCGAACCTGCATCTCAAGACTATGCTCTTGATTCTACAAAACTAGTCATTTGTTTACCGCCTTTCTTCGATTCATTGCAATGCCAGACATTTTTGCCGACCTCCAATGGCGAGGCCTGATTCATCAAACGACTGCTGACGATCACTTGCCAAATTGGCTGGAATCGGGATCGCGCACTGTCTACGCTGGTTTTGACCCAACGGCCGATAGTTTGCATGTGGGTAGCCTACTACCGTTAATGATGCTCCGCCGCTTTCAGAAAGCAGGCCATCGTCCCATAGCGATTGTTGGTGGTGCGACCGGCATGATTGGAGACCCCAGCGGTAAGAGCGCTGAACGAAACCTGTTGTCTGCTGAAGCGCTGCAAGCCAACCTCGCCGGTATCGAAGCTCAGATGCGACACGTGTTGGATTTTGACTGTGGCGATCAGTCGGCGGTACTGGCCAATAACAACGATTGGATGAAGGAATTTTCGTACACTGATTTTTTGCGCGACGTGGGTAAGAATTTCCCTGTCAGCGTGATGCTGGCCAAGGACAGCGTTAAGAGTCGGCTCGGCAGCGAAGCTGGGTTGAGCTATACCGAATTTAGTTACATGCTGCTACAGGCTTACGACTTCGTCCATTTGAACAAGCAGTACGGTTGCGAACTTCAGATTGGTGGTAGTGACCAATGGGGCAACGTGACGGCTGGAATTGATTTGGGCCGCAGAATGTTGAGCCAGCAGTTGTACGGCATGACTTGTCCGTTGCTAACTAAATCCGATGGCGCAAAAATGGGAAAAACCGAAAACGGTGCAATCTGGTTGTCGCCCGAACGAACCAGTCCGTATCAGTTTTACCAATACTGGATTCGTGTCGAAGACGCTGATGTTTCGAAATGCCTGCGATTTTTGACGGAGCTTTCGCATGAAGAAATCTCTGCCTTAGATGCATCCCGTGAGGAAGCGGCTCATCAACGCGAAAGCCAGAAGAAGCTGGCTGAGCAACTTACGTTGTTGATTCATGGCCAGGCTGGTTTGGACCAAGCGATGCAGGCGACTGAAATATTCTTTGGCGCTGAAATTGAAAATCTTAAAGACGCAGATCTAATGCAAATTTTCGCTGACGTCCCCAACAGTAGTTTTTCAATTGCCCAACTATCTGGAGATGGCCTGAAGTTGATCGACG
The DNA here is from genome assembly GCA_964530985.1 of uncultured Pirellulaceae bacterium. Taxonomy (GTDB): domain Bacteria; phylum Planctomycetota; class Planctomycetia; order Pirellulales; family Pirellulaceae; genus Mariniblastus. The sequence continues at coordinate 70,748 of CAZHCH010000002.1, forward strand.
CACTGGTGGCGACTGGCTTGCAAAAAAGCACCTCTGATGCTCGGCGCATGATCAAGCAGGGCTCCATCTATTTAAACAACCGCCGCAACGACGATCTCAACTATCAATTGACACTAGATGATCTTGCCAGCGAGTCCACGATCGTTTTGCGTAGTGGCAAGAAGAATTATGCCGTGTTAAAGTTTGCCGATTAGGTGATCATTTTCGGTTGTGCCGCCGCATATTTTACCTCGGATGCCTAACACGAATTGATGGCGTTAGGTAGACCGTACAGTCCGGTTCAACTTTGTGGATTTTCTCAATTCTCTTGGATGTAGTGACGATGAGGTTTGTACCAAGAGCAGGCTCTTAGAGCTTGTTCGCTTCGCAATAGAAGCTAATCGCTTGTCAGCTGCGTTTGCTCCATAAGATCTCGCTACCCGTAAACGATGTTTTTGGATGTAGTTAAAGCATTCTGATTTTGCGACTCACAATAAGAATCTACTTGAAAGATAATACGTCTTTCGAGAACAGACCCAGTATTCAAAAGGATTTGAAACCATGCGATCTCTCATGTTTGCTTTTGGCGCATGCCTAGTTGCGGTTAACCTCGCGGGCTGCTCAGGCACAGGCTCTTGTAGCAGCGGCAAGGGTTTACTTTGCGGCGGCATTTTAAACAGCGGAACTAGCGGCTGCACCGGATGTGGTACAGCGGCCTGCTCAAGTGGGTGCTGCGACACCGGACGCTCATGCGGCTGCGGTACCTGTGGAAATCAACTTGGCTCGGGTACGGTGGAAGTGGCCCCTTGCCACAGTGGAGAATGTCAGTCAGGCGAGTCCTCACGAGTTGTTCAACTCACGGGTCGTATGAGACAACGACTACCTGGCCGCGGAAACGATTGCGGATGCGGAGGACCGGCTGTAGTTGAATCGGATTGTGGCTGTGCCGCTTCCTCAGCACGATCAGTACCATTAGCACCAGTAGTAGCTCCAGTAACTCCAGTAACTCCAGTAGCTCCAGTAGCTCCAGTAGCTCCAGTAGTGCCAGCAGCACCAGTAGTGCCAGCAGCACCAGTGACTCCGGTAGCTCCAGCGACAATCACGGCTCCAGCAACAATATCGATGTTAGCACCTCCACCAACATTGGGGTGTGGCTGTGTTGCTTCAGCGGCTGCTGAAGTTCCTGAGGGCGATACCGAGGATTGTGGTTGTACTACTTCAACATCTACTGAAAAAAGTGATGTCAAGCTTGCCAGCCATAACGACCGGGGAGGACTATTGGGAAAAATGGGATTGATTAAAACACACCAACCCCGAGGCTGCGGTGTTCGAGGCTGTGGGGGGCCAGCTGGGCTTTGCACTAACTGCCTATGTCGTCTTCGCCCAGGTGCCGGCGGCTTGAGAGCAGGTGCCGGCGGGGGCCTGAGTGCGGGTAAAGTTCCACACCGCAACCCATCGATTCATAGCGGTGGCTCGAGTGCTGGTCCGGCCGGCCAGATTCCAACGTATGCTTATCCGTACTACACGACGCGAGCTCCTCGCGACTTCTTGGATCCGAAGCCACCTACTATCGGTTACTAAACCTTGACCGACAATTCAGAGCATCTTGTTAGAAAATCTGACCAAGAAAACGATCGGCCTCACGCCCGATCGTTTTTTTGTGCGCCGAAACCTATAGGCGATCTGTCAATTCCGCTAACGGCGAAAAAAGTTATCCAGTGCCAGTTTAACGACTTCCGCATCACGGATTAAAAAGGTCGCAGCTGTGACAGCTAATAAGCCAGAAACGATCAGAAAAGGCACTCCCATAACGTTGGGCCCCACTGCAACTTTGACCATATGTTGCTTTAGTTCTCGCTCCATCCGCAACCAACCTTCCATGCTTTGCTGATTCCCACCTGCCAGCATTTGTACGTTCCGTAGCCATTCGACCGCTTCCACATGCATGTGTACTTTTAGCTGTGGGACTACCAGTGCATTACCGATCCAACGACTTTTAGGGTCTAACTCCAGTGCAATTTTGCTCAAAATTGGTCGTAACTCTTCCAGTGACACGTTGTAAATCACGAGTCTCGGTCGCATCAATAGCACCATCAGCGACACACACAAACCATAGAAGACGATCAATGAAACCCAGACCCAAGCGCCGAACTGACTGGCAGCTCCTTCGGGGAAAAACAATTCCATCGGGCCTGCGATTACAAAGCCGACCACACCGATCCCCAGCGTTGCCGCATCTCGAGCACCTGTGGTAACAAATGGGTGACGCCGCAGATTTAACAGCCCAATCATCAGTAAATAAACCGCAAACGGTACGACAGCGATACAAAAGTGCAAGGAGTCCATCGAGCTTTAACCTTTAGTGTTCAACTTAGTTGAATAACTCTGCCGTGTAACTGAACGTGAAAGAGTAGGATTGATCGTTACCGAAGTGAATCGGCGAATTGTTTTTTCAATGCAATTTCCGCCGCTTGACCAGCTGAGCCATCCACGATCACATTCACCCGAACTTCACTCGTATTGATCGCGTCCAAATTTATATTTGCACTACCTAACGCTTCAAACATTCCGATCGCCACCCCGGTATGGCTACGCAAGCCAACTCCTGAAACTGAAAGCTTCGCAATTTCACGTTTTGAATAAACTGTTTCGCAGGCAAATTGATCACAAACCGCCTGAGTCGCTGCAATCGCCCGGTCGAAGTCTTCGCGATTCACCGTAAATGTGATATCGGCCACGTCATCGCTGGCGTGACTTTGCACGATCATATCAACAAACACGTTTGCTTGCGCAACTTGATCAAACACCTGAGCGGCCACGCCTGGTTTATTGGGTAATTTGGACAAGGTGATCAACGACTGGGTGTCATCTAAAGTGATATCGTCAATGGTCAAGCCCTCCATGCCTAGGCCTTGTAAACGATCGATTACTTCTTCAGGGCTCAGCGAGGGCCGTTCAGCAATTTCTTCGGTGCCAGGGGTGGGGGCGATTTTATCCAAATCAAATTCAGAGTGAACAATTTTTAGTGCGTCCCGTGCAATATCTCGGTTCACTAATGCAGACACTTTGATTTCACTGGTGGTGATCATATTCATGTTCACGCCGCCTTCAGCCAGCTTGCGAAACATGCGATTGGCCACACCGCTCTTTTCGGCCATGCCCATACCAACGACAGAAATTTTGGAGACACTTTCATTGATTGGCATTAGTTCGCAACCTAGCCCCTCAAGCGCCTCCGCAACGGCTTCGCGAGCGTCGTCGATCTCGTTTTTAGGAATCGTAAAACTGATGGTCGTGCTTTTGGAGTGGGCAGACACATTTTGAACAATCATGTCAACCGTGATGTTTCGGTCAGCGATTGGTGCGAAAATTTTGTGAATCGATCCCGGTACATCAGGCACGTTCATGATTGACAGCATCGCTTCGTCTTTAGTCAGTGCCGCGCCGACGACGACCATCCCTGCTGTATCGGCATCATCAACGATTAACGATCCTGGCATGTCGCTCAAACTACTACGTACATGAATTGGTACATTGAATTTTTTTCCGAACTCAACGGAACGACTATGGAGCACTCCTGCACCCAGCGAAGCCAACTCCAACATTTCGTCGTAATTGACCTGTCGTACCAAGCACGCTTCGGGCAAAACTCGTGGGTCGGTTGTGTAAACTCCATCCACGTCGGTGTAGATTTCACATTGGTCAGCACCTAGTACGGCCGCCAATGCAACAGCGGTTGTGTCACTACCGCCACGACCGAGTGTCGTGATGTTTCGATTATCATCGACACCTTGAAATCCTGCCGCGATTACGATGTTGCCATCGTTCAGCAGTGTCTTGACCCGCTCTGTGGAAATTGAATTGATTCTAGCCTTGGTGTGTGAACTATCAGTTTTGATTCCAATCTGGGCACCGGTTAAGCTGACCGCCTTAGCTCCCAAGGAATCGATCGCCATCGCCATTAAAGCAACACTGACTTGTTCTCCTGTCGACAACAGCATGTCCATCTCGCGAGCTGGAGGTCGCTCGTTAATTTGTTTTGCCAACTTAATTAGCGTGTCTGTGTTTTTACCCATCGCGCTGACGACCACAACGACTTGGTTGCCGCGTTGCTGAGCACGCACGGCCTTGCGAGCGGCTGCAAGAATTTTTTGACTATCGGCGACACTGGTTCCGCCAAATTTTTGAACGACAAGAGGCATGCGGTTGTTTTGCTCGGTTAATCGACATCGACACTTAAATTTTGAGTCGGCTATTGTCGATTGGCCTCTACCTCTGTCAATTGCCAAACTCCCTGTTTGCAACTGCTTCAGCGCGATTTGGCCTTAACTTTTAACGTCCAGTGACACCGAAACGGATCTGTTGGCTTTTTCGCCAATATTTCCGCTCCTCTGGCGAACAAGGGGTGAACCAACCAATACACACTTTTCACTGGGACTTTGGGGACGATGACAATCAAAACAACCGTCAAAATGGGAACTGGACCAACATAAACGCACGTCTTGGGGCTACTCAAATCGGGAAATCCACCGAGATTTACTGCCTCCAACTTAGACGTGACCTAACGTTTGGTCGCGTGGTGAAAAAACGCAACACTCCGTTTAATCAACTGTTTTTTGTCAACATGGAAACCATCTACCTCCTCTTTAACGAAGCGAATATCTTTCCAACGCTGGCGATGCTTGCCATCATCGGTTACTGGATGCTGATGATCGTTGGAGTCGTAGGTATGGAAACACTAGATTTCGATCTGGATCTCGATTCGGGAGTTGACATTGACCTCGATCCAGGGCTCGACATTGGCGGCGACTTAGATGCCGATGTCGCAACTGAAGTCGAAGTCGACGTGGATACTGGCGGCAGCGTTTTGGATGCAGGTGGCGCGGACATCGATCTTGATTCAGGTGGAGGAAGTTCCAATGTCGGCAACAGCCCGCTGAGACCATTGTTTGAATTCCTGTACATGAGTGACGTACCGATCGTCATTGTAGGGACTGCACTCATGTTTGGATTTTGGATCTCAAACGTCACGCTAAATTTACTTTTTAACCCGACTGGTTCATTTGCCGTTTCGCTGATTTGGTTTATCCCTAACTGCATTGTGGCCCTGCTAGTCGCCCGAGTAGTCGCCATCCCTGCAGCCGCAATTGGCCGCAAGACTGCTCCTGAAGACCGTAGCCGTTCAGAAATGATCGGCATCAACGGAACGGTAACGACTAGCGAAGTTACCGAGCGGTTCGGACAGATGGAAGTCAAACCCGAAAACGAACCAGAAATTACTTTAAACATCAGAGTCGCAAGCGGACACCGCCTTACCAAAGGTGATGTCGCAAAAATCATTTCTTACAACCA
>CAZHCH010000003.1:0-39152 GCA_964530985.1 uncultured Pirellulaceae bacterium
TTTTTCTTCATCGGTTTGACCGGCTCAAAGACTTCGATGAAGTTGCCATAGCTCTTAGACATTTTTTCGCCGTCGGTACCTGGAACCTTCGCTGACGAATCCAAGATTTTTGGCTTTGGCAAAACAAAGGTCTCGCCGTAAGTATGATTAAACGCCTGAGCAATGTCGCGGCAGACTTCGATGTGTTGCTTTTGATCTTCCCCCACAGGCACGACTTCCGAATCGTAAGCCAAAATATCCGCCGCTTGCAAAACTGGATATGTGAACAAGCCCGTAACCACGGGCAAACCTTTGGCAATTTTGTCTTTGTAAGAAACGCAGCGTTCCAACAAACCCATCGGCGTTCCGGCCATCAGTAACCAACACAACTCACTAATCTCAGGAACATCCGACTGCATAAACAAAGTCGCCTGATCAGGATCCAAACCCAGCGCCAACAGGTCCATGGCCATGTCCAGCGAGTTTTGACGTAGTTGCTCACCATCGCGAATCGTGGTCAACGCATGCAGGTTCGCAATGAAATAAAACGATTGCTCTTCGGATTGCAGTTGAATGTACTGCTGAATGGCTCCGAAATAATTCCCCCAGTGGGGTCGGCCGGTCGGCTGGATGCCCGAAAGGACTTTCATAGGATTGATTTGCGAAAGGTTGAATGCCCAGCGAACGGATTGAATCCCAAGCTGGCGGATTTAAAAAAACAGATTATCACTACTGAGGAGAATTTTTCCACGCCCATCTGCGACAGAACAAAATTACTTCGGTGGCCCGCCATTACCTCATTAAAGCAAAAGATACTGTCCGCTGGTCGAGGCGACGACACTCAAATCGTGGTCAACTTCGACACCCCGCATCAAGCTTCTGCAAATTTTCCAGTGCAAGAACCCCTAGAGTCGGCTAAGGACCTATTTTGCGTTTGACCGATTAACATTAAATTATATCTTTCCGAGTGGGCAACGGCTCTTCATTGTTACCAAAAACAATAGCTTGAGCGGTCTCAGCTCCCAACGGGACTGAGTTGATATTCATAACGAATCATGTTTGTTTAAAAAAAAGACGATTTCCCCCAAGATGTCGAAACAAGTCGCAGTAACTGGAATTGGCCTTCATAGTGCCCTCGGTTTTGGTCTAGAAAGTAATTCGGCTGCCTTGCAAGCTGGCAAATCTGGCTTGGTGGTCGCCCCCGAAAGCTGGCGCGAGCAAAGATTGAGCTCGCAAGTCTGCGGCGACGTCAATGCCGAAGGCTTGACTGGGCGCTTCAATCGCAAACAAAGTCGATTTTTATGTGAAGCGGCGCTCTATGCGGCGGCAGCCATGGAAGAGGCCATCGCCGATGCAGGCCTGACAGATGACCAAGTACAGCACCCCGACACCGGTCTGATCATCGGAACAGGGGCGGGGGCAAGTATTGATGACGTGATGTTCTTTTGCGATCGAGTTAGAAAACGCGGGGCCTCGAAGGTCGGTGCGTACCACGTGCCAGTTATCATGGGCTCTTCTCTATCAGCAAACCTCGGAAGCATTTTTAAAATACACGGCCATTCATATTCAGTCACGTCCGCCTGCGCAACTTCGGCCCACGCGATCATGCTTGGGTTAGACACCATTCGTTCGGGTCGCCAAAAACGTGTATTCGTAGGAGGCGCCGAAGATATCAGCCCGTTTTCCGCAGGCTCGTTCGATGGCATGAGAGCACTGTCCTCCAAGTACAATGACTGCCCAGCACGGGCGTCCCGACCGCTAGACAAAGGGCGAGACGGGTTCGTGTTCTCCGCCGGAGCCGGAATCTTGGTTTTAGAAGAAATGGAACTAGCCAAAGCGCGTGGTGCAAAAATCCATGGTGTGATCGCCGGTGCGGCAGCTAGCTGTGACGGTGATCAAATGGTTGCCCCTAACGGCGTTGGAGCCGAACAGGCGATTCGAGCCGCGTTAAAAGACGCGCAGGTTTCCGCCGACAAAATCGACTATGTCAATCTGCACGCCACTTCGACTCCAGTGGGAGACGTTTCAGAACTACAAGCGACCGTGAATGTCTTCGGACGTTCTGGCATGCCTAAGTTTTCTTCGACAAAATCGATGACCGGGCACTCTTTGGGGGCCGCCGGTTCTCACGAAGCGATTTTTTGCATGCTGATGATGCGAGACCAGTTTTTAGCCCCAACTACGAATTTGGATGACCCCGAAGACATGGTCGTCGGACTGCCAATCGTGTCGCAAACCGAATCCGCCAAACCATTCTTTGCCCTCAGCAACTCGTTTGGCTTCGGCGGAACCAACTGTAGCCTAGTCATCGCAAAAGAACCGTTTTAAACGTCACTGCGTGGCATAACCTGAGACGGGTTTCCAATCGTAGCTGGACTCGCCAGAGCATCCTCAATACAAGCTCGACGCGCGAGCGAGTGCACTTTTTCGGGGGGGAACGATGCACTCGCTTGCGCGTCGAGCTTGTATTCGTGCAACTTCACAAATCGATTTCCAGCGATAATCGGCCTAAATCGGGAGACAATTGATACCACCGAACCAAAATCGTGAACCAATTTAAAAAAGTTGGCTCAACACTCTTGAAAAAACAGAAGGGTTTTTGGACAATCCTCCGACAAGTACTACGGTACGACACAGACAGAGGGAGAAGTGGCTGAGTGGTCGAAAGCGCCTGATTGCTAATTAGGTGATGGAGTCAAATCCATCCGCAGGTTCGAATCCTGTCTTCTCCGCTCTAACCCTACCGGGTTAGCAATAAAAAGCCCGATTTGGTTACCACCAAATCGGGCTTTTTTATGCGCTCACGGGCTGGAGCCTAAAGCCGTCCCTCAGATGCGTTTGCTCAATACAGTAAATATAAATTCCTGTGCTTATAATCACCGCGTCGAGTACAACATTCCGAATCATGCTCGCCCCCGGCTTAACATTTGCTGGATCATCGGATCACACAAATCATCTGCGACGTGATCAACATGCGAAAAATCGCTTCCAACGCTGTGCTTCGTTGGAACAGCGATCGTAAAAGCTCCCGCAGCCGCAGCTGCTCGACTGCCCAGAACACTATCCTCAAGCACCAAAAGCTCAGCCACGTCAACTCCCAGTCGCTGCGCCGCCAGCAGATAAACATCCGGAGCTGGTTTTCCATTTTCCACATCTTCAGCGGTCAACACGAATTCAAATCTTGGCTCAAGGTCGAAGCTACCCAACGCCTCGATTGCAAATGGACGAAGACTACTAGTCGCCACGCATTTTGGAATTCTATGTTGCTCCAAAAAACTCAACAACGCACTCAGCCCCGGCATCATCTCGATCCGTCCCGGCAACAAGTCCGAAAACAATTTTTTGACTTCAACTTTCAACTCGTCAACCGACTGAGACAAATCGCAACGCTCCTTCATGATCGCAAGTGCTTCTTGCCCAGGCCGGCCCATCATTTCTAGCTTAAGTTCCAAAGTGAATCGTTGGCCGCGACGCTGCAATAATGTTTCACAAACATCATCGTACAAGTCCTCCGTATTAAACATCAAACCATCCATATCGAAGGCAACGGCTTGATAAATCACATTGTTAGTTCGAGTGCGGGTCATGGCAGCAACTTGGATTTGATGTAAACTTGCGAACCAAAACTTACTACAGCCTCAATCGTTAATCCAGCCGTTTTCAACTAACGTGCTGTGATCGTAGCACCGCTTTCAGGCGGTTAAAACCTGGGTTAAAGCCTGAAGACATCACTACAAACTCACATCCGACAAACCTCTACTTTTGCTGGATCCATAACAGCACTCCCGGTCCAACAGCCTTGCTATAATCTGGCCCAAACCGTTGACGAACCAGAATCAGCGGGCGATCGGCGGGATAATGGGTAGAGGTGCGATGCTGTAAACCGCCCATACTTCCTTTGCGTCCCTTCCAACTGTCTGGACCGTCGACAGCAACCACTTCTCGCTCATCAACTAGAACCTGTACCGCCGATCCTCGCCGAGCTGGATCAATTTTAAGCTCCACCCGATGAGCGCCGGGGGAAATCGCAATTCGGTGATTGGCTTCGACAAGCCCCTTCTGGGGTATCTCATCCGTCGCCAAACAAACTTCATGTTCGCCATCGTCGGGTATATGAACCGAATAAACCAGTTCACCCGTCCTAGTCGCAAAGTGCCCAACCACCACGTACTCGTTTGGGTGATGGACACGCAATTCATTCGCTAAGTAACGCAGTGGATAGACTTCCGTTTTGGCGTTCTCAATCGACTCTTCCATTTTCCCGCTTGCCAGCAACACGGCCAGCACAACCACCAACAGCATCAGTGTCGATAGTGAGATCCGCGGCATGAACGATCGCTTGGCTCGATTCATCACGGGCCTCCGTACGACTTTTGACGACTACGCTCAATCACTCCGCGTTCACCAAAACTATATCGAAAAAGCAAATTTTTAGAAAACCGGCGAACCATATCCTTGCCGAACTTTGCCTCCACCTTGGTCAACAATTCATCCGGAACCGCAATACGCAACAAATCTACTTCCCCAGCCACATCAACCTCAATCGCACCCCCTTGACCCAAGACTTCAATTTCTAAATCCCCCCAATGCTGGTGACAAAAAGCCACCAATTCCTCGTCACCAACTCCCAATTGGCACCCACCCTGGATCGCTTGCATATCGACGTAAAGCTGCGCTACATCAAATTCAAAACGCACACTCACACGCTCAAGATAGTAACCTGAACTGAAATGAGAATGATAAGTAGTAGATCCGCCATCGACGCATCTTCCAAAATACGTCGGTTCGAATCCACGAGGTATATACACCCGCCACATAAATAACATCGGATCGCTGGTATCGACCATTTGCACCAAGTACTTACTTCGATCTCGAACACGGAATCCGTCTAGCGTCTCAATCAGTTGATTTCGTTCTTGCCACAACGGTCGGTACTCAATCCCTTGCATTGCCAACCGCCCGCCAGCAACCAAGATGATCAAGATCAAAATAGCGTTGAAGAATTTAGTCATGTGTTTTCATACGTTCAAAACTCAACTGGCCTGCTAACGCCGGAAATTTTGCTTAAAGGCGATGCTACAAACAACGATTCATTTTAAATCGGACAGGTCGTTAATAAGCTTCGGAGTCTTTTATTTGAACGTAGCTTTCGTAGCGTCGAACGTCTAGCTTACCATCAGCGACGGCCCATTTTACGGCACAGTCATCTTCGTGCGTATGAGTGCAATCAGGAAAGCGGCAACCATTGATGAACGGGCGAAGATCGCGAAAGTAACCCGCGACCTCTTCAGGAATCACATCCCATAATTGAAACTGCCGAATACCCGGCGTATCGATCAAGTGGCCACCGTTCTCCAGCGGAATCAACTTAGCAGCGGTCGTCGTATGCCGGCCTTTTTGGTTTTCATCGCTGACCGTTCCAACTCGTAGTTGCAAACCAGGTTCGATAACATTCAACAGCGACGACTTGCCAACACCCGACTGGCCCGTCACCACACTATCGCGTCCGGACACCATCCGTTTTAGTCGCTCGACTCCCAAACCGGTCTCGGTCGAAGTCAACAAAACGGGGTAACCCATTTGAGCCCAAACGCCGATCACGGGCTGCAAATCGGCGACATCCACCAAGTCCGCTTTATTGATCACGATAATTGGGTCGATATTGGCTTTTTCGGCGCTGATCAAATACCGGTCTATCAAATTTGGCTTCAACAACGGCTCTGCGGCCGAAGCGACAATGCAGACAAAATCGACATTCGAAACCAAAACTTGCTGACGTTTGCGACTGGTGCGGCTGATTTGATTGCGGCGAGCATCCACGCGAACGATCACGGCTTGTTCTTCGTCATGCCCGGCACCACCGACTTGAATCGCCACATGGTCGCCAGCAACGACCACATGTTGCAAATCCGTGGCCAGTGACTTCAATACGCCGCGAACTGTGCATCGAAAAATAGTCCCGTCTGCAACCCGCACAAAACTGTCCAGCCCATGAACACTGATTACCCGACCATTTTTACACCGCTGTTCGTCTACCTCGAGTTCCACTTGAAAACCGGCTTCGTCGTCTTGAGCCGACCCTACAACGGTTCGTTTCCGCGTTAATCGACCTTTCCCCGACACACGCTCACCAGTCTGCGAATCCTCCAACTTGTCGGATTCGTCTTCAAATTCGCGCGTTAGGTCGTTTTTTCGAGTTCGAGTTGACTGTCGCTTTCGAAAGTCCGCTCTAACTGTCGTCCGACGTTTCTTTTTTTTAGCCATACAGAATTACGAATCGCGACAAACGGAAATGGAACTACGAATAGGATGGGCCGAGAAGCGACGTGGGACAACATTCTACCATACAGAGGTTACAAAGGAGCCCACATCCCCCTACTGTCGTTTCAATCACGACCATGGGCCACCCAAAATAACGACTGCCAGATGATTGTAGCTGATCCTGCTGCCAACTGACACAAAAGTTGCCATCGGCAAGGTCGTTTTTTAGAATAACGAAAACGATGAAAACCGTGACAAATTCCTGTTTAACTAAGACAAGATATCCGTAAACTAAGATTACCGCCAAGTTAAACTTTGTTGGACTGAATTTCCGTTCAAGCTTTGAGACAAGAGTGCCGTGCCGAAAGTTCTTTGTGTTACCTCCGAAAAATCCGGCTCCGATCGACTGCCGATAAAAACCAACGCAGACGTCGAAGTGGTTTACGTTGACAATTGTTCGAGTGCAATCGAGCAACTACAACACCATCACTTTGACGGCGTCTATTATGGCGACCGATGTACCGGTGAAAACCGGAAACAAGAGTTCTCAGCGACTGATTTAATTCAAAACATTGAGATTCTTGAGTGTGCTCCAAACGGCTTGGCTTTACTGGACAACAAAAACATAATCTTAAAGGCAAACAAAAGGCTGGCGAGTTGGTTTGAAAATCCCAACCTGACCGGCCTTAATTTTTATCAGGCCATCGGCAACCCAGAAATCATCGGCCCGGAATCAAGCCCGCTGGCAACCGCGCGATCAAAGAAACAAACTTGCCAAAGTTCTTTTCGCCAAGGCGAACGCTTCTTCAACATCTCGGTCGTTCCAATCCTTGATGCATCCGAGAACTGTCATCGCGTGTTAGTCGCGGTAACGGATGCCACCGCCGTCGTGATGCAGCAAAAGAAGATGGAAGCGCTGCATCGCGCGGGTACGGCGCTCGCGGATTTACGTCCCGAAGAAATCTACGAAATGGACGTCGACGAGCGAATCGATCTGCTAAAAGACAATATTTTGCACTACACCAAAGATTTACTAGATTTCGACGTCATTGAAATCCGTTTGCTTGACCGGCAAACTAATCGTCTTGAAATATTACTGTCCGAAGGCATCGATTCAACACAAGCCAATTTAGTGCTGCACGCCAACGCCGAAGGTAATGGCGTGACAGGGTTCGTGGTGGCGACTGGGCAAAGCTATTTGTGCGAAGACACCACGTACGACCCACTCTACCTTGATGGCTTAGTAGGTGCAAAAAGCTCATTGACCGTAGCGCTCATTTACAATGAGGAAGTCGTGGGCTCGTTCAATGTTGAAAGCCCCGAAGTCAACGCGTTCACCAATCAAGACCTACAGTGCCTGGAATCGTTCGCAAGAGACATCGCGGTTTCGTTAAATACGCTTGAGTTGCTTAACGCTCAACGCACCAACGCTGCAATGCAATCGGTTGATGCGATCCGCGAAGCAGTGGTTGTTCCGATCAATGAAATTTTGAATGACACCGTTCACGCGATCGAAAGCTACATTGGCCACGATCCTGATGTGACTCGCCGTTTACGAACAATTTTGGCCCATGCGAGGCAAATCAAAAAAACCATTCATCAAGTTGGCGAGACGCTTGCTCCGGTTGACGCGGTATCGCATTGTGCACACGTAGAAGTTCGTCCCGCACTCAAAAACCGAAGTATCCTAGTGATCGATGCGGACGAACATGTTCGCAAGTCAGCAGATCAACTGCTGGCAAAGTACGGTTGCAACGTCGAAACGGCTCACGAAGGTGAAGAGGCGTTGATGATGATCCGTAATTGTGATTTTGCCAACGGGTATGATGCGATCATCGCAGACATCCGCTTGCCCGATATCGGTGGATATGACTTGCTGATGAAACTGAAATCTCTGATCAATGATCCGCCGCTGATCTTAATGACGGGTTTCGGCTACGACCCCGGCCACTCGATCGTCAAGGCTCGCCAAGCCGGTCTTAAAAAGAACGCCTTGCTCTTCAAGCCGTTCCGTAGTGATCAACTGATCGAGGTGGTGGAAGCGATCGTCTTAGGCGAAGAACCGAAAACCGACGAAAAGATGAACCTCTAAGCTCGGTTGCCGACTGCCAGACCAGCTACTGATCGGGCATCTCCACTTTGAATCGCTGTCCTGACCAACCATTGGCTTTGTCTCGTCCTTCAACAAAAACGATGCTGCTTTCGCTCGGGATTTGAATCGATCCCGAACGTGTAAACGGTTGCTCGCTTGCATGGTCGTGCCCCAACACTCGTATGCCCAGCTGTTGCCCTTGAACGTCCAGTACACGCCAGGCGTCTGCGTAGCGTTGTGGCGTGTCGTAAGCACTTGATAGCGTTACTGCGAATCGCCACTGTGTGTCTTTGACAAGCGTTGTTTTCACTTTCAGCACTTCTGGAAACCGATCGCCAAAAACGATTTTTTTCGTGTCAGAAGAAGTTTCCGTCTTCTCGCCATTCGTCTTCTTGTCGTCCATTTTGTCACCCGTCGACTTTGTATCGCTTCCCTTTTTATCGCTTCCCTTCGCGCCGCTTCCTTTGCTTGGCTCCTCCATTTTGCCTTCTTTCAACGATGCAACCATTTTCAAAAGCTGCTCCGCTCGAGCACGACTTGTAACCGAGCCATCGACGATTCCTTGAATGACCCCGTCTTTATCAATGACATAATTATCGAACTCTTTGCGTCCATTGCTATAAGCTTTGGTGGCTTTGGCTGGTGTATCAAGAGCCAACCTAAAATCAGTCTTCGTCTTAGTTTTAATCCTCTTTAGTCCATTAACGCCTTGTCTTTCTTCACGAAAAACTGCGACCACTTCAACGCCCATTTCTTCAAATTGCTGGGCCGCATTACGTTTCAACTCACCGAGTTGTCTCATGCAAAACGGTCACCAATTGGCACGCGAGAAGAGCAAAATCGTCGATTTGCCGTCTTTACCAAACTGATTCGACAGCTTGAATTTCGTACCGGCTAGTGTTTCCACTTCAAAGTCCGGCGCTTTATCGCCGACCTTAAGCACTTCTTGCTTGACCGCTTCTTGTTTGACCGCTTCTTGCTGCCCACTGGCAGTCGAAAGGAAAAGTCCAAGCAGACAAACCGCCATGAATGATTGAGTGTATCGCTTTATCATCATTGTCCCTAATGTTTAAACAAACTTGCAATTAAATTCGCACCACTCGATTGTAACGAATTGACCAAGAATTGTTTGTATCAGATCACACGGGGCAGTGTCCAACATAAAAACTCGAATAGCACTCTAAAGCCATGAATACATCTGACCCCGGAAATTCGCGACGCGCGAGTTGCGGTGTCAGCGAATTTGAGAATAACCTTTAGTTTATTACCAAGGTTGTTTCAATCAAAAGATCGCGCCACTCATCGCCCGCTCCTGATGGGCCTTCAGGATACAGGGAGTGAATTGAATGTCTCACATAAAGTCATAACAAAACAAACTTCTTTACTTTTGCTTTGCTTGTGTAAGCTAATACCAGTCAAGCGTTGCAATTCAGCCAGCTGGCCCCTTAAAAGGAAAGAACTTGCTCACAAGTCGCAATCGCCTGCCTAAACACTTCGGACCAATTTTCAGCGAGCAATTGTGTCGCGTCGGTCGCCCCAAACATTTCCAATAGCTGCAGGCTGTCGACGACTGAGCATTCGTATTCGTTTGGAACGGTCATGCCCTTAGAGCAGCTATTTGCCATGTGATCTGCTACCGCCACCAATGCTACCAGTCGTGTATACTTCGCAGAATCTGTGGGAGCGTGATGGTGATTTGCGACACTAACAAGTTCTTCGGAAAGTTGATTTCGCCGTAGGAACCATCCCCCCACATCCGCGTGAGTTGTCCCGAAGATTTCCTTCTCTTGATCTAGGAGGGTGCCTTCTTCGGTGAACTCCATCTTGTCGATTGCCAAAAATTCATCTGGTGCAGCAGCCAGTAACAGCAAACGGCCGATGTCGTGGATAAGCCCGGCTGTAAACTCTTCACCTCGTATGCCAAGATCGAATAGCTTGTTCAGCTCAGTACAAATGCAACCGGTGAAGAAGCTATGCGTTAAAAAATTCTTTCTAGCACTTGCTTCTTTAATCGGCAGCTCGTTAATCAAACCAGAGTAGCTGGATACTAAGATCATCTGTTTGGTTTGTCGAAAGCCAAGCCGAGTGATCGCCATTTTCAAGCAAGCGATTGACTCGCCGGTATTGAATACCGGGAACAGCGGACTGTTGGCAAGTGACAGAACAGTCGTGGCGAGCTTTAAGTCTTGGCTGATAATGTCCGCCAAATCTTGAATCTTACATGCGGGATCGTCCGCAATGGCAATCGCTTTGGCGGCAACTTCTGGCAACATCTTAATGTCACGAGCCGTATTGACTAACAACTCCTTCAACCTTGGGTTGCCGAAGGTACTTTGAGTTGTAGATACTCCACTCATGCTTTGCCTCAGTTTTCGCGAGAATGCGGTGCGAGCTTTGGAAACATTTGACTTCTTGGCGATTTTGGAATCTAACATGACTGACTATGGACCTGAGCTGCAACAAGTCACTGGCCAATAGACTTGCCAGTGATCGTTTAGAGAAACACCGCCAACTACATTATGTGATGGGCAGCCTGAAAAACTACTGAAGATGTGATCGAGTGGTTGTCGAACAACTTAACCTGAACCCTAGATAAAAATGGACAAAACGAACATCTGAATTTGATATTGTTGACAATTCCGATGATGCGGAATTTATACATGGCAAGGCCTTACTCTTAACTTATTCGGATCCGAACGCGTTACTCAAAGCACTGCTCACCCCAAATGATAGTGTTCAGAACCGGCCATTTCCAAAGCGAAATAGACGCCGGAGCTTTCGCTAATTCCGCAAGGGCTTCAGGTCTAAAAATCTGCTGGGCGAACGAACTGGTTCGCATTTTATTCGAAATCCATGCTTGCCAGTGGCTACCTAGCCAAGAGGCCAACGGAGTTGGGAAACTCATCTTCGGACGCAACGCCAGCCGGGGTGGCAATAGCTGCGAGGCGACGTGCCGGAGGAGGCGTTTGGAACGGAGACTGCCGCGGCTGTTGAGTTCGGCTGAGGTTTGCCAGGCTTGATTTTCTTTTGGACAAACATCTATTCGAAAATCCTGCGGCAGCTGCAAGGAGTTTTCAACTACCTTGTGGTCCGCGTAAGGAACGCGTGCCTCGAGGCCGGCAGCCATCGTCGACGTGTCAAGCCGCCGGAGAAGGCTCTCTAGGTTTATCTGGAGCAGGACTTTTGTGTAGCTCTCGGCCGCAGTCGATCCTCGCTGCTTTGAAAACGTGTTTTCGTAATGTTGCAGGATAATACTTTGTGCATCCTGGGCGACAAGAGCCGGCGAAAACAGAGCTCGTTGCGCTGACCACGGAATCAGTGTGTTGGCGCTTAAGTAGTGCTGCGCGATCGAATCGAATTGTTCTAGGCCATACTGCTGTCGCAAACCGTTCCGAAACTGTTCTGCCTGAGCTGAATTCAGTGAACGCATGTTTTGCGATCGGTCAAAATCGTTCCCAGACCAGTGCTGTACAGCGTAGCCACAGAACGCTTCATCGGCTCCTTCTCCGCCAAGGGCGACGCCACAAGAACGCTTCAAGCGTTGTGCAATGCGAAAAATAATCGCATCGGTCGGTGTTGCCAACGGCGTTTCTAAGTGACCAACAAGCGTTTTCCAGGCATCGAGATAGTCATCGCCCGTTAGCCGTACCTCAGAATAATCAAATCCTAAACTGCCAGCGCAGTCACTGGCAAAACTAAAATCACTAGCTTCTGGAAACGGTGCTTGTTCATCAATACCACCACCACATACGCCGACAATGGGGCCGTTGATGTATCGCTTCGTAATGGACGCCAACGTGTTTGAATCAACGCCTCCACTCATCATCATGCCGACTTCAACGTCGCTTTTAAGATGCAGCCGAACGGCTTCTTGAAGCGTTGCTCCCATTTCATGGGCCGCTTCTTCGAAACCGATCTGTGTCGTTTGTGGGCTGGTTGGCAAATCCCAATAGAAGCGATGCTGCTTTTTCTGGTCGTGGTATTTGATTACCTCCGATGGCAGCATCGTATAGATGTTTTTGAATACGGTTTCCGCTCCCAGCGTAATGCGAAGGGTTTGCATATAGTGAGAAATCGCAGCAAAGTTGGGTTGCGAAGAAAACTTTGGATGTTTTCGGATCGCCGCGATTGAACTCGCGAACACAAAATCATCAGCAACGTTAGCGTAAAAAAGCGGCTTGATTCCGAACCGATCGCGCACCAACCAGACTTTGCCCGATTTCCGGTCAACTACACCGAAAGCAAACATGCCACGCAGACGCTCGATGCATTGTTCGCCCCATAGCGACCAGGCTTCAGCCAAAACCTCTGTATCGCAGTTCGTTTTCAGCCGAACACCGGCCTGTCTCAAAGAGGCCGCGAGCTCTTGGTCGTTGTAAATTTCGCCGTTATAGACGATTGCAAATCGGCCGTTTTGAGAGATCCATGGTTGGTGTCCGTTTTCGGCGTCACGGATAGCCAATCGTCGATGTCCGAGTGTGACGTTGGCTTCGCGAAACACCCCCGCACCGTCAGGTCCCCGATCGGTCATCGTGTCGCGCATTGCCAACACAGTTTCCATGTCCAGTTCGTGATCACTGCGACCTGATATGATTCCCAAAATTCCACACATAGCGTCCTGCTTTATGGCTGGGTTGTACTGGACTCAACCTAAGAGTACAGCGAAAGCTTGCGGAGCAGCTTACAGTACATCCCTAGTGGCTCCCAGCGACTAGGGAATCGAAACGTGGCAAACGATCAGGGTTCGTTTACCACGAATCGACTACTGGGCTTTGTCCCAAAACTGTGATTTTCACCTTTGGTTCCGTGAATAACGAATTAAAAGGCAAAACTTAGGCGACGGCCTCGAACACGTTTGCTTCTTGCAGTGGCGAAATCTCACCATTGGCTTCCAACGTGGCCGCTTCTTCTCGAATGTCTGCATAACCACTGTGTAGCTTTTCCAAGAACTGTACGGCTTCCTCGAAGTTGCCTTCGTCAATGCGAAGCACAATGAAGCCCAGCAGTCTTGCGACGTTATGAGCGATCTCCGATTCATCAACTTTCAGGCCGCTGTGAATCGCTAAGATCAGTTTGTGTGATTCGTACACCTGCAACTGCATCTGCGTTTTGTCATTTGCCGCTTGAGCCTGACCGGCCATCTGCACGGCAGCAATTGCTCGCTCGTACAATGCCAGCAGCATGTCGATTCGTGTCCAATTTTTAATCATATTTTCTAATACCTGGTCATTAGAGTAACTCATTGGGCTTTCTTCTTTGGGTAAAAGTTGGCTCGTGAGAACCAAAGAAATGCAACGTATAATTGATTTAGATTTAGAGCCCTGAAAGTTGGCTCGTCAAAAAACTACTGGTGTTTTGCAAGTCGCTTAATACTCGCTCCAGCGCGGCAAATTGTTCGACTAATGACTGTGACTGAGCCTCACTAATCGCGTTCACACGGGCAATCGATTCGTCGAGAGATTCAATTCGGAGTGCGAACTCTTCATCGACCGTTCTTAACGTTCCGACTTCCGCATCCAAGATTTCGCCGAAGAACTGATCAATACGAGATGAAATACCTCGCGAAATTTGCAATGTTCCCTCGGGTTCACTTCCAATTTGTGAAGCGTTCAGGTTAACTCGGATCTGGAGGTCGGCTGTGTTTTCGTTATTCGAGTCCCCAATCAATGTTCTACCCGAACCGGTTGCCGATTCGACAACGCCATCAACAATAAACGACCCCTCAACATCTTGTCCGTTTCCGCTTTCGCTGCCGTCCAAGCCCAACACATCGAGTGCTGTCCCGCTGAACGTCGAAATACTCGAACTGTTTCCGAAACGCTGTGAGATAAAATTCAATCTACCGTCTTCCACGTTCACAGCGACTTCCGAATTACCTAACTGAACCGATCCGTTAATACGATTCTGCACCAGCGTGGCAAGTTGCTCTGGACTAAAGTTACCGTCTGGAAGGGTTAATGTTTCACTTTCTAGCCCGTCGAGTGATAACTGAAATTCATTGTTACTGGCATCAATGGTGATCGACGACGCAAGTGCATTCGTGGCGGTGACCGAACCACGTTCGGCAGGCTGAGTAATGTCGACTTCGATAGGCGTTGATGAGCTGGCAGTATTCGTACTACCAATCAAAAACTCGATACCCGAGTTGCTACTTTCGCCACTCAATTGAAACAGTCGGCCGATATCGTCTGGGCCAACGCCTTCGACTTCGCCACTGAGAACTTCGTCTAGTTCTACAGAATTAATGGACAGCCTACCATTGCCGCCAATGTCGATTCCGAGTTGAGAAAACCGATTTAAATTAGATGTTGCTCCCGGCACAACGTCGGTAACGAGTGATGACAGACTATTTTGGATATTGGAAACGTTTCGATTCCCTAACAGCGGACTACCTTGGCCGGTTTCTGCATTGAAAGCGGTTTGTGTATCAATAAAGTCAACCAACGAATTAAATTCGGAAACAAAACTCTCAATCGCGGATCTAGCGGGTTCCGTATCACGAGTAATCCGAATGTCGATTTCTTGATCAACGTCGGCTGCCTGAAGATTCAATGTAACGTTTTCGATCAACCCTTCGACCGTGTTCGTTTCAAACTCTGCAACAATGGCACCTGGCCCCGAGCCCAATTGGACTTGCGCATTAGATGCTTCTTGAATTGCTAGACCTGTGAAATCCGGTCTCGTTTCTGAACCGGTAGCGGCAGCTAGATTGTTTGTAACCGTAATTTCATTGCTGGCTCCGCTTTCTCGCGACGTAAGCAAAATTCGATTCGCTGAATTTGCTTGATCAAACACGATTGAAGCCGAAACGTCGGCTGAACTGTCGTTGATCGCGTCTACTAGGCCGGCGGGTGTATTGTTTGAATCGTCGATAGTGATGTTTGTCGCCGGGCGGTCACCGACTTGGAAAGAAATTTCACCGGTCGGAATGGTGGCCGATTCGTCAAAGCCTTGCGAACCGATTTGTTGTGCCCGAGCCAGCGAATTGACTCGAATGAGAAAGGACCCTTCCGCTGCGCCACTGTCAGTGGAAACGGTCACGACCGATTCGTCACTGGACGTGCCCTCAGTCCGATCGAACACAGATGATGTCGAACGATTAAGGTTAATCAAGTTGGAGCGAAAACTAAGTACTCTCGCCTCAATGCCTTGAAATGCCGCACGCTCGGTTTCGATTTCCGATTGCTGAACTTCTAAGCGGTCGACTTGAGCCTGCTGAAGCCCAACAAGCCCTTCAATAATCGCCCCAGTGTCCAAACCACTTACAAGACCACCGATGCTAAAAACCATTTGAACTCGGCTCGTTGAGTTTTGTATATTACGGACGAATAAAAAGCGATGAAAGCTACTAACGTTTCACTTTCATCGCTCAGCGGAGTCATTGATCTGAGGCTAAGATAAATCTTAGCCCCACATCAACTAATTTCATTCAAATGAAGAATTAACCCAAGAGTGACAGGATCAA
Organism: uncultured Pirellulaceae bacterium; assembly: GCA_964530985.1. Taxonomy (GTDB): domain Bacteria; phylum Planctomycetota; class Planctomycetia; order Pirellulales; family Pirellulaceae; genus Mariniblastus. The sequence continues at coordinate 15,798 of CAZHCH010000003.1, forward strand.
CTGAGACGTTTGGTTCGCACTCGACAGAACCGATGTTCCTGCCTGAACTTGAACCTGACTGTTGGTGAAGTTTGAGATCTCTTCAGCAAAGTCAGTATCACGAATAACTGATTCAGCATTGACAGTGTTTTCCAATGTCGTTCGTAGGTTGTTGGCGGTTGATTCCAAAGTCGTTCCTTGGAATGCACCCAAAGTACCTCGCAAGTTTGACACTTCACTAATGGCGGCGTCGATAATACCCAACGCGTCTTGTGAACCTTCGGCAGTCGTAACATCGATCTCAGATAGGTTCGCAAACCCGTTGTCTTCAACGCCTTCTCCCAAGCTAGTCGAAGCGACCGAGCCGATAGCGATGTTAACCGTTTGGCCTTGGTTGGCACCGATTTGGAATACGAGTCGATTGTCAGCGACTTCTACGGCACCCTGTGCACCAGGCGTTCCATTTGCAGCGGCTTCAGAAAATTCGATTTGAACGCCTTGTGTATCGCCTTCGGAACCTGTGATCGTAAAACCATCAGTAACCGCTGCATTTCCACCAATCGTTGCTTCGAGATCAGTTCCATTTGCCACGGTTTCTGTATTAGCAAAACCTGAAGAACTAGTTGAGCCTACAAGACTAGATTGGACCGTAACTGTAGCATCTTCACCGAAATCATTCGAAGTTAGTACAACTTCACCGGTACCACTTAATGAGGCCACAACTCCAGTATTCTCTGCATCGTTGATCGCATCCACAACCCCCGTGGCAGATAGTCCCGCAGCCAATACGACACTTTCGCCATTAATAGTCAAAGTTTCTTCAAAGGCTAGACCAGCGCCGTCGACAACAAAGCCAGCGGTTACTTGCGCCTGAGTTGCTGCGGCCGTGATTTCGATCGCGAAAGATCCGTCTTCGAGATTATCGGTTCCGCCGACGACCGTGACGTCCTCATCAGTGGCGGTAATATTTCGAGTGGCCGAACCGTCGATCAGGTTTCTTTGACCGAATTGAGTGTTGTTTGAGATACGATCAATGGTCTCCAAAGCGTTTTCAATTTCCGCTTGGTTGGCAGCCAATGCGTCTTCGTCATTGACACCCGTGTTAGCCGAGTCAATTGCTAGGCTTCGAACTTGTACCAACAGGTTGTTGATTTCGCTCAATGCACCTTCAGCTGTTTGAACAACCGAAACCGCTCTTTCGGTGTTATCGATGGCAGTTCGCAGGCCAGAGATTTGAGCCCGTTGTTGCTCGGAGATAACCAAAGCAGCAGGACCGTCGGATCCACGGTTGACCCGGAAGCCGGTCGAAAGCCGTTCGATTGACGTGTTCAAATTGTTTTGTGAACGGTTAAGATTGTTTTGAGCGTTAAGTGCTCCTACGTTATTCGCAATGCCGAGGGACATGACGGGGGCTCCATTCTTATGAGTGAGTAATTAAGTGATCTAAAAAATAAACGTTATTGGGAATTGTTCCGAATCCATCCGGCGAGGTTTCAGTGGTCAACCTAAGAGTCAACAATATTCTGAGCGGCTTCTTCCGCAGCGGATCGAGTTGAATACTCGCCCGCTTGAAATCTCTCGCTTACATCGACTAGCTGTTGTTCACGAACGCTTGCATCTCCCTCTAGGCGTTGTAGCAGCCTAGCGGGTTGAACATCGTCCGTCCTGTTAACTGTTTGTCCACCATCAACATTCCCAGCAGAGTTACTGGGTGGTTGGGGTTGGATTTGAATTCTTGGTGTTGGTCCGGTGTTGTTAATTTCCAAAACTGTCTCCTACTTTTATTAGCGGCAGGATCGTTATCGATGCAGCGTATGAAAACTTGCTGGAAACCGGCTTAATTCCCCATCTTCTGTATTTGATCCACGAACTGCGATGCGGCGACCCGCATAATCGCTGCTAGCGGATCGTTGACAGTGGTGCTTATGCAGGTTTTCATTCGATAGACCGACAATAGCGAGTTTGACGGTTGTATCAAATTTTCGGATCAGGCAATCATCACGCCTAGTCGGCTCGCTTGGAAGCAATTGGTTGAAAGAACGGCAATGCAACAAGAAAACGTATGGAAATTGGGGGCGCTATTTTTGGCGTGCCTTGCCGTAGGCCTACTAGGCCTGAACGTTTACTTGACCCCTAGCCCAAAACCACTCCAAGCTGACCGTGCGAACAATAGCGCCACTGCACGGGCTCGCGAAACCGTCGTCGACAACCCGACTGCAACAATGCTGGAATTGGCCACAACTTCTCCGCCGCTGGATAAGTCGGAAACTGAATTAGCCGCCGACGCCCTGACCGCCGGAGATCGATTTTCAATCTCTGGGAATTGTTTGATGGCCTTGAAATACTATGAAAAGTTCGAAGCGTTAGTAAAACGGCACGATGTGAAGTTGAGACTTCGCAAAGCAGCATGCTACGAGAAAATTGGCCAGCTTCGCGTCGCTGCCAACGACTATCAAACGGTGATCTCCCAAACACCCAAAGGCGACCACCTCGGACTAGCCATCGCAGGACTTGCCCGAGTCTACATCGCCCGGCAACGAGCCAAAGACGCTATCGAATTGCTATCGAGCCTAGGAAGCAAAATACAAAGCAGGAATGAATTGTCCAATGGAGTGCGATCGCAACTAGGTTTGCAATGGGCACGAGCCTTGGAAGCCAAAGCATTGGGCGCGGATCAAGAGCGTCAGCCAACTGCGGAAGAACGGTTAACTTTAGCTGCTGGTATAAGCGAAGACTTAAGCTACCCCTCATCGCTGGCGGTCGTGAAAATTTCTCAGTCGCCGGAAGTGTTTCTGGCACTGGTAGACCAAACGGCAGTAGAAACATCTGCTAAACCAACTCCGACACTCGGACTTGGCGAATCACGCCTATTGGTGAAAGTGCTCCAACGTCCAACCGACTCGGCTGAATCAATTTCGGTATCAGTCGAATCAAGCTTACACCCATTGATGCTGCTACTCAATGATCTCGAAGCGAAGGTGCAATTGAGCATTCGATTTAGTGACCGAGCTAAGAAAGTTGCTTCACTGCGCTCGGGGGCGTTCAATATTGAATCGATTACGCTCGGTGCCATGCTGGATCAGTTGCTGGTTGCCCATGGGTTAGTTTGGCAACAAGAAGGTTCGGTGATTTACGTAACAAGTGAAGCAGAAGCGAAGCGACAGGGTGGCCTCCATCAATTTGAATTGGCGTCCGCCGCGAGGGCGTTTCGACGTTTCGAATTGGATTTTCCTGAAGATCGATTTCGTATCGCAGCTCTAATGTCGCGAGCACGATTGGCGACCAGAGAAGGACAACTAACGGGGGCTAGAAATTTATATCGAGAGCTTGAACAAATCGGCCCGAAGGGAGAGGTCCAAGCACAACTGCTCTTCAACCAAGCTAAGTTAAACCTGCTGCAACAGCGGCGGGATGATGCGAAGTCGCTTTTGTACAAAGCTGTAGATCAAACCCTAGACCGAAATTTGCAATCTAGCAGCTACGGCTTGCTAAGCAGGTTGCATTTGACAGCGGGCGAACTGGAACAAGCCATTAAGACCGGACGTCGGGCACTAGTGACATCGACTACCAACCGACAGAAACGAATCGCGACGATCGCACAAGCCCGAGCCTATTTGTTGAGCCAGAATCCATTTTCGGCAAACCAAACGCTCTTTCAGAATAGTGAAGCCGTCAAGGCAGGCGGCGGGAATGCAGCCGTTGCACCGATGTTAAGCGCCTACGCTCACTCGATTGGGTTGAGTGAAAAACACAAACACAGTTTGCTGGCAGCGAAAATTCGACTGCTGACTGCAATCGACGCGTTTTCAGCTGAGCCAAGTGATTCCTTTGCAGACTATTACATCGCAGGACTCGCATATGCCGACAATGGATGGCGAAAGCGTGCGATCGAAATGATGCTGTTAGCCTTATCGAAACCCGACCTGGGCCAGTGGCAACGACAATTGACGTTCGAGGTAGCGACTTTGCTAAAAGAGGACGGCCAAGAACTGCAGGCGATTTCTTTGTTTAAGAAAATTGGAGAAGGAAACGACACTTGGCAGACGCAAGCATTACATCAAGTCGCATCGCTATATTTCAAAGCTGGGAAAACCAAACGTTGCGTTGAAATTTGCCGAGCGATACTGAAGAAGGAAATTGACGCTCAACAGGAGGAAGAGACCTTACATCTGCTCGGGCTTGCCTTTCAAAGGCAAGGAGAACACCATTCTGCGGCTTTGTGCTTTGCTGGAATGCTGCCTACTAACTAATTAGAGAATCTAGAATTCGCAACAACTAACGATACTAAACTATGACAAACGGCCAATCTAAAAATTTGCTTCTCGTTCGCTTACTAATCGTTGGATGCAGTTTGATTTTGAGCAGCTGGTATACGATTGACTGTAGCTATGGCCAATCCTCCAGCCGTGAACAAACTGACGACCACCAGCCAATGTCCGATAAAATGAAGACGGTACTAGAATTGACACCACCGGTAACTAGTTTGCCTGAAGTAAAACCCGCGGCTAAGGCTGGCCGCATACGACAGATTCACGAGCGAATCGACTTACTAAAGTCGATCATCGAGCAGGACAGGAAGAATACTGCGACAAAACCGATGCACCGCGAACTACCAATGAAATCAATTGAAAAGACCAATTCGCCCAACCAAGCACCGGTAGACAAGTCCTCAATGACAATGAATGAGTCAGCCGAACCGAAATTTGTTCCTTCAATTGACACGGATAAACTGTCGGCCACGTTGCCGAACGTCACCGACAAGCCCCTTGACGCAGTGGAACTGGCCTACAGCCTATATATGACTGGCAATTATTCGACTGCAATCAAAAACCTCCAAGCCGCTTTGAAGCAAGAACACACTCCCGATGAAGCTGCCTGGATGAATTGCTTGATGGGGTGCTGCTACCGAATGCAACAAAAGTTCGACGAATCTGAACAATTGTTTCGCAAATCAGCCAACCAAAAGTCTGGTGCAGGAATTTCCGCGAAATACTCCAACTGGAAACTTCAATACATCGAGAGCCGTAAGAGTGCCATTCAAGCCCTGCGGGATATCGATACTGAACTAAAACCGTACATTCAGGAGGCCCCTTAATGGACGACAACAAGGATAACTTAGAACGCGAAGTTTTTGCGGCTTTGGAAGCGATTCATGAGCAATACCTGAAGATTGATCAACTCGTGAATGTGATGCTAGAAAAACAATCGCTTTCTCAACCAATCACTGAAGAAATTCGCCTGCTTGAAACCGCCAAGAACGAGATTGCGGCCATTGAATTGGCTACCAGCGAGGTGAAAACAAGCTACCGTCAAATTAATGTGCATGGCTCGCCTGCAGTTAAAACGTTGTCAGCAGAATCTACTCAGTTGCTACGTGGGACCATTAAGAAAATCGAAGCGTTGGAAAACGCGACAAAAGACTCCCAGCAAAAATTGCTACCTCAAATAGGAAAGAATGTCCGCGCCAGTCAGATGCAAAAAGCGTATGGCACTGCTTGATGCGGCAACCGTTGAACTAAGAATTTAAATATAAATGAATTTTACGTCATCATGATATCAGAAGTGAATAATCGAGTTTCCAGCCTTGTAGATACCGTTGAAGGAGCGGCTGCAGCGATTAGTTTCGTTGTTGCCAAACCAAAACAAAAGAAACGATCCCCAATTGACAGTCAAATTGGATTGGACGAGCAACGGATTTCATTTCAATCGAGTATTATGAAGGATACCACTAACCTCGCCAAAACCTATGCGAAAAGCTCGGCTGCAGTGATTGTCTCAGGCGAAAGTGGAACTGGGAAAGAACTCTTTAGCCGACTGATCCATCAACATAGCCCGCGAACTGGCCAGGAGTTCGTTGCCGTCAATTGTGCTGCACTGTCAGAGTCGTTGATTGAAAGCGAGTTTTTTGGTCACGAAAAAGGCGCGTTTACTGACGCCGGCGATTCTCGTATTGGCCATTTTGAACGAGCATCGGGCGGTACAATTTTGCTTGACGAAATCAGCGAAATACCACTAAGAATGCAGGCCAAACTTTTAAGAGTGATTGAAGAACAAGAAGTCCAAACCGTCGGTGGCAGCCATCCGCGTCCAATTGACGTACGAGTTATCGCCACGACCAATCGCGACTTGCAAGTTGAGGTCCGCGAAAAACGCTTTCGAGCGGATCTGTTGCATCGATTGAACGTATTAGAATTAAATCTGCCGCCGTTGCGAAAACGGAAGGCCGATATTCCACTGCTGGTTACTCAATTCGTTTCGAAATTTCAAAACGAATCAAATACTGGTGCATTACAAATCGCTGCCGAAGCAATGCAGCAGCTCTCTAACTACCACTGGCCAGGAAACGTAAGACAGCTTCGCAACGTCATCCACCGAGCGTGCGTCGTTTGCTCTGAAGGAACCATTACAACAAGTGATCTGCCGGCGAATTTATCGAGTGATGGAAATCTGCAGGGCAACGAGTCATTTTTCGGGATGACCCTAGCGGATGTCGAGCGACAAATGATTTTGGCCGCAATTCAGAAATTCAATGAAAACAAGCGCCTAGCTGCTGAAGAACTGGGCGTTACTGCTCGAACGTTGTCAAATAAGCTACGTAGTTACAGTCAACTAGGGTTGTTAAAGTAACCTAAAAAACTACGTGTTAATGGAATCTAAGTGAACTCTAAGCTGAGCGTTGTAGTTCGATGTCTTGCAACGTCTCACACTAGCAAATCCAACTGAATGTCGCACCATTTCGATCACTGAAAAGTTATCCCAAAAAAGTTATCCCGATATGCTAATTCTGGTCAAATTTGATATTTTCTTAAACAGTGAATCTAGGTACAAGGTGCTCAATCGCGGTCACTAGTAGTTTCTAACTAATTATTGTTCCGCGTAAATTACTTTCATTTCCACACAACCAAAGTCTCTCTCCCTACCGCTGTCTCTACACCCTTCCTTCCACAATCTCCCTTCCTCCCTCCAAAAAACAACAAGAAGAAACAACATGGCAAAAATCGTAATTTTAGACGACGCGCGCGAAGTGCGCCAATTGGCCGACGAAAGCCTATCGCTTGAAGGACATGAAGTCCGAACAACATGGGTTAGTGCTGAAGCCATCGACCTAGCGTACTTATTTGACCCTGACCTGTTAATTGCAGACTGGGATCTTCAGAGCGACTACAACGGATTTGAAGTCGCCGAGGCGTTTCAAGCGGTCAACGCAAATATCAAAACGATCGTAACATCAAAACACCGATCGATACAAAAGAAGTTCTCGCATAGCTCACTAGACCCATGTGCGAACAAGTTTGGGCTCGTTGGCTCACTAGCGAAGCCGTTTTCAATCACGGCTCTAACTCACACCGTTAATATAGCTTTGGCGGCGAGAGCTCAGTATCACAATTCGTAGCTTGCAGGCTGTCATAAATTCGACGCCGAACTAAAAATCGCTCTTGTTCTACTTTAGCAACAAAAGCGATTAGTTCGGCGAACGACTTGACACGCAGCTTTTTCATTAGCTCGGCTCGACCTGCCTCCACAGTGCGCAGGCCAATGTCAAGTATCGCGGCAACCCGCTTGTTGGGCTCACCCGCCAACAGGTGCAACAGGATACTCTTTTCCCGATCTTTTAGATGCTGATAGACCGGATGGTCGAATCGTCCCGACTTCTTTGCTTCGGATTCACTCTGAAACGTGCTCTCTAGACAACGAGCAATCTCGTTGGATGAGTAATGATCGTCGATAATTCCAACAGCGCCAGTAGTTGCCGCTTGAAAAGCCGCTTGCATATCGCCACGAGAAACTGAAACCAACGTCGGAATGCGGCGTGACCACTGAGACGGAACCTCTGGACTGTTTGCGGTGACCGTTTTATGGTCGACGACAACACACAGGGACCGCCGGTCTTCGCACTCATTTAGCACTTGAGAAAGTTGCCCTGCGGCGTAAAACTCTGTCCCAATTAATTTAGCAGCCGCTTGAATCCGATCGGCAAGCTGTCGCTCTGTAGTAGCACAAGCAACAAGCGGGCATAAGTTCTTATCCATATTGATTCCATCCAAAACAATTGACGGGAGAACCTTAACCGAATCGTAACCTCTTAAACAAAACAGCTCAAAATCGATTCGACGTATTTTACGGTAAACCGCACTAATTAGTTCCGTTACGAATGATTTCCGCTAGCACATCAACCAAAAAGCAAAGTCAGGCTCTGGTATCAACAATCGTTGTAAAAATTTCTTCGAACGGAAAAAATTGCAACCGCTCAAAACAACTGGGCTATAAATACGCTGAGCAAACGAGGGGTTTTAGCGAACTTTCGATTGGCATCAGTTTTGCTTAGTGCAAATTGATGTTTATGTTTCGTATTCAAGCGAGCCCACAGTGCAAGTTAGCCAGCTAATTACCCAGGAAAGTCCACGTTCACAGGATACCGCAAACCGCACGCCTTATCGCGAAGAAGCGGACGGCGGCGGTTTGGTTGGCAATAACAACCGTTTTTTGCGTAGCGATAATTCTGAGCCATTACTTCTGGCAGACCTTCCATCCGAAGAACGATTGGAAGAAACCGATGAGCATGGGGCTGAACTCAATTTCAATCAGCTGCTGTTAGACGATACGCCTACTGAACCGGTACTTAGTTTTCCGCAATCACAAGAGACTCCAGTCGTTGATGATCAGTTACCAGTTGATCTACAAACTGAGCTGCCAAGTCATTTAAACATTGTCCTAAGCCCGCCCGACAGGATCGGCAGCAACGAAATCGGTGAAGCCTCGCGTCACAACCCTCAGCAACGCCCAGTTGGCCCGCTAGGAGAACGTTTACCGACAAGTATACAGCAAATAGATGCTGCAGTCGGAACTTCCGCAGATGCGACCGATATAGATAGCCCCTTATCGGAATCAGCGCAAGAGCAAGTTGCATCTCAGAAAACTGAACTATACTCCGCTAGCGATTTACCCGACACAGCTTCGTTTGACCGACCTTCACTTGCATCCAATCCAACACCGCAACTAGAGCTTCCCACGTTACCTACAGGACTTGCTTCTCATCAGAAGGTAACTCAAAACGTCGTTGAAACGATTGTTGAACAAGCACAATTAACGGAGGTTGGAGAATCCAAACAACTAACGTTGCAGTTACACCCTGCAGAGCTAGGGCAGGTAACACTCCTAGTTGAATGGGAAACCGAGTCGCTAAAGGTCAAAATCATTGCCAATGAATTGGCGGCCAACGAAATTCTAAATCGCAACAAGTCCGAGTTAATCGCGGCCCTTGCCGAAGAGGGGATCGACTTTGATTCGCTAGACGTCTCATACGGCAACGCCCAATCAGAACCTCAAGAACACGACCAAAACTTCCGCTCACAACAACTCGCTCCTGAGCTTTTTACTTCACCAGCGGATCCTGAGAACACCGAAACAACGAGCCCCATTAGTTCTTCCAATTTGGACATAACGGTTTAGCTCATTCGTAACACACCCTTTCTATTAGTAGCCGATCAATTTTATAAAGGAGGCAAGGATGCCTGGAATAACATCAGACGTAGCGACAACTGACTTCTTAAATCTATTGACGGTCCAGTTGAGAAACCAAGACCCTGTTTCACCCGTCAATCAAGAAGACTTCATTGCTCAACTGGCTCAGTTTTCGTCGCTTGAACAGTTAGAGTCATTGAATTCAACTTTCGAAGAAGTACTTAGGGTAGGGCAAATCAATCAGGGAATCAGCTTGGTTGGACACGAGGCGGAGTACACCGATCCTATATCCGGAGAAAGTAGAAGCGGAGTGGTCGAACAGTTGATCTCGGAAGAAGGCCCTGTCAATTTATTGATCAATGGCGACCGTATCGGTCTCGACCTAATTTCTGGTGTGCAAATTTAGCACAGTAAAAACAGTTCGTCTCATTTCTCAAACTTGACGGCGATTCTCTTTCAACAAATACGTCTTTGTTGGTTAAACATCAACAACAACATTCCTTTAGTAATAAGCAGCTCAAATGACTAACAGTTTACTCACCGGTGCCAGCGGTCTATTGGCCCACCAACAAAAACTAGACGTTGTCGCAAACAATATCGCCAACCTCAACACCACCGGCTTTAAATCCCATAATGTTGTGTTTTCAGATCTGATCTATACTAACCGATCATCCGCGGTCGGCTCATCGGGCCCTGAAGACGGTGGTATCAATCCAACGCAAATAGGCAACGGTGTTCAAGTTGCTGAAGTCTCGCAGAATTTTAACCAAGGCGTACTGGAAGCGACCGGTTCTGATTTCGATTTTGCCATTGATGGCGATGGTTTTTTCGTAGTAGCGGGAGACCAGCAACAATACACGCGAGATGGTTCGTTCGCAATTGACAGTAGTGGCTTTCTTGTTGACCCGGCAACTGGCTTACACGTCCAACGAATTGGTGCGGTAGGAGAAACAGCCGATGGGGTTCCGGGATTTCAATCAGCCGGCGATACCCGAGTCAACATCCCGCTTGGCGTTAGCGTACCAGGTCAGGCGACAACCTCTACGGACTTAATTGGCAACCTCCCAGCTTTGGCCGTTCCCGCATTTACAGAGGTGCTAACGACTGCATCGCCGTTGACGACTGCCGGAGCAGTAGCAACCGGCGCTACGTTGCTAAATGATCTGGATCTAAACGGGACCGATTACACAGCGGGCGACACGATAGAAATCATCGGAACCGACATAAATGGCGCATCATTTTCAAGCAATTTTTCAGTAGGACCGACAACCACGTTGGCAGACTTAACAGCGGCCATCAACGGAAACCTAACTGGAGCTTCCGTTAATGTTTCGCCGGAAGGAAATCTTTTATTGACTGCCGACCAACCGGGGGACGCCTTACTAAGTCTGCAACTGGCTAATGGCGATTCCAATATCGGTAGTTCACAATTTGAGGACGCGGCCTTCGTCATAGAAACGGACGGCAGGGACCCTGACTCAGTGGATTCGACAATCCAAATCTTCGATTCCCGAGGCGAACCACACTCCATCAATGTGACCTTTCAGAAAACCGATTTCAATCGATGGAGAGCGGAATTCACACCGGCTGATGGTTCAGTTACGCTTGACGACAACGTGATTTCAGAGATCGTCTTCAACGAGGACGGATCATTTCAAACGGTAAGCGGCATTGGCGACGGAGACTCAAACATTAGCTTCACGGTTGACACACTGACGGGATCGCAAGAAGTTCAATTCGACCTAGACAATCTAACCCATCTGGCAACCAATTTCTCAGCTACGTTCGATCAAGACGGGTTTTCACCGGGTACGATCGTGTCGGTGAACGTTGCAGCTGATGGAACGCTATCTGGAATCGCCAGTAATGGGCGGAGTTTGGACGTCGCCCAGCTAGCGATTGCCAGATTTTCGAACAATCAAGGACTGGAAAGCCTGGGAAATAACTACTACGCCCAAACTGCAAACAGCGGCATACCAGATATCGGTAACGGACAGTCCGACGGTCGAGGGATTATTCGTGGAGGGCAATTGGAATCATCGAATGTCGATGTCGCGCTTGAGTTCACACAGCTGATCATCGCTCAACGCGGATTCTCTGCCAACGCCAGATCGATAACAGTGGCCACTGAGATACTACAAGAATTGAACAATATCATCTAAGCAGAATATCGATTGAGCTTCCGAATGTAGTTCAGAATTTCAGCAACGGCCTGATAAAGTTCCAATGGGATTTCTTGCCCAACTTTTACGTTCGCGTACAGGAATCGGGCAACTGGTTTTCGTTCAACAACGGAAACTCCGTTTGCTTTACCGATTCCGATAATGTGCTTTGCTAAATGGTCAGTGCCTTTAGCGACCACAATGGGAGCTTTGGATTCGGCGGGGTCGTAACGTAAGGCGACGGCAAAGTGAGTTGGGTTGGTAACAATCACTGTGGCTTTGGGGACTTCCCGGGCCACACTTTGTCGTGACATTTCATTTCGAATCTTACGGATCCTCGCCTTTACCTGTGGGTCGCCATCGACCTCTTTCTGTTCGTCAAGCACTTCCTGCTTGGTCATCATCAGGTCTTGCTTTTGCTTCCAGGTTTGAAACGCAAAGTCAGCAACGCCAACGACAACCATCATTAATGCAGTCACCAAGCCGATCTGCAAGATCACGCTGGTGCCAATGAACAACATTGCAGGAAAACTACCCATGCCAGCAGCGGAAATTTTTTCAAAATGAGTAACGGTAATCCAATAGGCAGCAGTAACGGTCACAATCGATTTAACAATCGAGATTCCTCCGCGATTAACCGATCGCGTCGAAAAGATTCGTTTGAAACCGCTTTTAGGTGACAATTTACCCCAGTTCACGCCCAACGGTTTGATTGACAGGTTGAACCGAGTTTGCAACGCTCCAACTAACACCGCGATCGTCGCGAGCATCACCATCAAAGAAATGACTGCGACGCCAATATTCAGCATTTGATATCTGAACGCGAGCAGCGTCGTTTCGGGATGTTCGACCATCGGATGAAAGAATGTCAAACTTTGGCGGATTGAATCGAGCGTCGTAGAGAAAAACCATGTCCCCACATTCATGAAGAAGAAAATCGATGCCAGAACAATCAATCCGCCGACCAGTTCCATACTGTACGCGACTTGCCCGTCCATGGCCGCTCGATTTTGACGGCGCTGCGTTGGCTGTTCAGTAGGTTGGCCGGTACGATCTGACATGGATGGATTTAACTGCCTGGATCAATCAAAAAACAGCAAAAAGTCCTCTAGCTGCCGCTGATGCAACTCGAGGTACATTGTCATCGATTTGATAATGACGGGAAAAAACACTACCAAGCAAAAAATTCCGATACCACTGCGAAGCGACATGCCCACTGAAAACAAGTTCAGCGTCGGCGCCGCTTTGTTCAGCAGAGCCAGTCCAATCGTCAAAATAAAGAGACAAATCCCTGCTGGACCGACGATCAAATTCCCCTGTTCTGTTAACGATCCGGTTGTTTGAACAAGCAATTCCGTTGGCAAATCCGTCAGGCTAACTTGGGCGCCAATGTGGATCAGCGAGTGGTGTATGAACGCGACCATAAAGTGGTGCATATTCAAACCAAAAAAAAGCATAATCGAGAAAATTTCTAGTAACGTCGTCACCAAGGTTGAGGAATCTAAAGAACCTGGACTTGTTACAGAAGCCAGTGAAAGCCCCATCTCTTGACCGATGTAAGCGCCAGCGACTTTGGCAGGGACAAACATAAACCCCAACAACTGAGCTAGTAGAAAGCCAATACCAATTTCCTTGCCTAAGTACAACACGGAGTTGACCAAGTTCATCTGCACATCAACAAATTGTTCTTGCGGCAGCGTACCGAACCAAAACAATGTCAGCGACAACGCCAGTCCCGTTTTTATCAGCCTAGGAAGTTGCCTTTGGGCAAACAACGGAAAAAACGCAATGAACGCCGAAACCCTAGCGAGCATCAAGACAAACGTGGTCAACTGTTGATTGTCGATCATATAACTTCATTAAAGTAAGTGAACATCTTAACGGTGAAGTTCTTCATCGTTGACAAGTACCATGGCGTCAACAACACGATCACCCCAACCACAGCAACAATCCGCGGTGCAAATGTCAACGTTTGCTCTTGAATGCTGGTAATTGTTTGGGCGATGCTTATCAGGACACCAACCAATAAACTGACAATCACGATCGGTGCCACTAATAGCAATGCTGTTGATAAGAGCGATCTTCCAATCGTGATGGCGTCTGCAACTTCCATGTTTTCCCTTTCGAATAGTAACGCGATAATCAATCTTTGAACGGGCTAGCGGCGCAACGTTCTATTCGCTTTATTTTGCTGAGTGAAGGTATCAACGATCTTTGCGACCAACGTTGCGTCATTGAACGCAGCCAGTACTTTCGCAATTCGCCGGTCTTCGAGGCTATCTAAAAGCTTCGCAACGAATTCTAAATCCCCTCGATCAGCAAATTCCTTGAGGTACTTGGCAGCTCGGTCAGGTTCAAGATTTTCGAACCAGCTTTTAACAACTTTAACGCGCCGGTTCAGATCGTCTGCCGCTACCTCGTCTGTCGACCCCGTTCGCTTTTCAATGGAATCGAGAGCAGCTTGCTCTTTCATGATCGCTTGCTTTTCAAGCTTCAACAAATTAACCGCTTCTTTTGCTTGCCTGATCTTTTCATCAATCATTTTGGAAAACACTTCAAGCTCTTCTTGCTCGCGGCTCAAATCTTCGAAAAGCAAACTCACTCGCTTTTCATCCTTTTTCAACTGCTGTTGACCGTCAAAAAGCAATTTTTCCTTTTCCATGATCGACTGAGCCAATTCCACTACGGCTTCGACCGTGATGGGAGCTTCTGGACGTGAAGCGACCGGCATCGCATCTTGTTTCATCGCCATGTCCATAGCTTCCGGGACGTCTGAGTCTTCTCCGTCAATCAGCAAGTCTTCTCCCTCTGTCATCGATTCTTTTTCCATGACAACTTCTGACGGGTACAAAAACATCCACGACGCGCCGGCGGATGCGATAAACAAAAAGACTGGGATAAATATGGTGAGTATGGCTTTCATTGATTGCCCCTAGGAAAGCTAGATTGTAAATATTGTTCGTCCGCGGTCAGTTGGTCGGTTCGCCTTTGTTGATAGGCGAGTGTTTCTGATTTGCCCTGTACCAGTTTTTCCAACGAATCAATTCTTGCCGATTCATTTTCAACAAGAGACCGCTGGTAATTAAATGCCTCACTGGCTTCGGAGAGTTGTTGAAACTTATCATTCCGTTCCTTGTTGAGGTCCACCAGCAATTGACCTCCGACTTCCCAATTCATATCGGTGGTTCTGCTGGACGCCAAACGTTGCTCAGTCGCCCGCAATCTCGATTCAGCATGTTCAAGATCCTCCCGGGCTCGAACAACGTTCTTATTCAGCAAAGCTAGTTGAGTTGTCATCACGTCAAGCACCCGCTGATAATGGCTTTGAATCCGTTTAAACTTAAGAATTTGTTGTTTAAGTTGCATTGAATTGGTACGAATGATTTAGAGTAAGGCGCATGGCGTGTCAGGTTCAACAAGCCAATGCGTCCAACGAGGTAAGTGTTGAATCAACGGAAGATGGTTGATCTAGTTGTTGCTGCAAAAATTCGCAGATTTTGGGGTACATTTCTAGGGCTTGATCTGTTTCGGCTGAAACTCCTTGGGTGTATGCACCAATTTGAACCAAGTCGATAACGTCTTGGTACTTCGCAATCAACTTTCGAATCGCCAATGCGCTTGCCGCGTGGGTCGGATTTGCCAGATCCTGAAAAATTCGACTCACACTCTCCAAAATATTGATCGGTGGATAGTGTCCAGCGTTTGCCAGTTTTCGATCCAAGATAATGTGTCCGTCCAAAATCGACCTCGCCGCATCGGCAATCGGATCGTTCATATCATCGCCTTCGACTAAAACGGTCAGCAAACTGGTGATCGATCCTTTGTCGGCGTTACCGAGCTGTTCCAAAAGATCCCCAAGTTTTTGAAACACGGACGGCGTGTAGCCGCGACTAGTAGGCGGCTCTCCCAACATCAATCCGAGGTCACGCTGTGCCATCGAAAATCGAGTCAAACTGTCAAGCATCAAGAATACGTCTTTACTCTGCTGTCGAAACCAATGCGCGATCGCCACAGCTGATTCGGCCGCACGCACACGCGCGAGCGGACTCTCATTGGCTGTCGACACGATAACAACCGACTTTGCCATGCCATCCTTGCCCAACGAATCCTTGATGAACGGTAATACCTCGCGGCCACGTTCACCGATTAGCGCGACTACATTTAAGTCAGCGCTGGCGAATCTTGCGATTTGCCCCAGCAACGTACTTTTACCGACGCCACTACCGGCGAACAATCCCACTCGCTGACCTTTGCCCATGGTCAGCAAACCATCGATCGATCGTTGTCCAGTTAAAAACAGCTCGTCAATCGGTTTACGCGTCATCGCATTCGGCGCCCGCTGCACGACACTCTTTGTCCGTGTGCATTTAAGCTCGCCTTTGCCGTCCACTGGCTGTCCCTGGGAATTAATGACTCGCCCCAATAGTTCAAATCCAACTGGAACTCTCATTTGCTTTCCAAGCGAACGAACTCGGTTACCTCGCTTAAGGAACTGCGTTGAAGAAAAAGGCATCAGTTGTACAGACTGGCCAGTGAATCCAATGACTTCCGCTAACGATACCTCTCCCATCGAATTTTCAATTTCTACCAGCTCGCCCAAACTTGCGGGCAGCGATGCAGTGATCGTCCCTTGAACAACAGTCAAACGTCCGACCGCCTGAACCGATGGTAAATTGGCAATCACTTGGCGAGATCGCTGCAAAATGCTCTGGTGAATGCTATTCATCGTTCAGCTCCGCAATATGGTTTTCAATTTGATCCAATTGATGTTCAATGTTGCTGATTAGATCGTAGCCCTCAAATTCGACACGACATTCTCCGATCGCAATTGATGTGTCTGCCACCAAATTAACTTTAGCCCCGTTGGGATGAGCCTTGAGCTGCGAGCTTACAAAACTCATGTTACTAGGATGTAAGTGAACCCCCACAGCGTTTTCAGAACCGAACTGAGTTTCTTGAATGATTCGGTAGAGCCGTTGATCTTGAAGATCAGCCGAAGTCCCGACTAACTTTTCGACAATGACTCTCGACAACGCGATCGCTAATGCCACAACGTCGTCCGTGTTGTCTTGTTTTTCGATTCGCTGCATTGCCGATGCGATTTTCTCTAGCAGCAGTTCTGGCGAAATGGGGTCGGGAACCGGTGGTGGTTCAGCGGCGGCAATTGCTGCGTTAACTGCATTCTGGTCGAGCAGAGTGGCGGCAGTGACGGCGCGTTTGAATTTTACTGTGTGGTGGAACATAATTTTTATAGCAGCGAAATTTCGCCAGACTCGTCAAGACGGCCGAGCGTTTCTACAAACTGTTTTCTGGCCTGTTCAATCTCTTCATCGGTTACGCCCGTTTTGAATTCCATTTCAATCTCCAACGACTGGCGCGCTCGTTTGGATAAATTGTCTAGCAGTTTGGCTTTGATTTCTGGATTGACTCGTTGCATGGCGACGACCAAATAATCAGACCCAGTTTCACCAATTAGTTTTTGCGTATCTCGGTCATCCAATCGCAAGACGTCGTCAAACACATACAACTTCGACCTTATGGACCTGACGATTTCCTCGTTTTCTTCATTCAACTTTTCGATCAATTCGACTCGCATTTGCTTCGGAAGCGACCGCATTAGCTTTGCGAGAACTTCGGATTGACTAACTTCTTCTTTTTGTACACTCACTGCGTTGGCACGTAGAAACGTCGTTTTGACAATTTGCCGAACAATTGCTTCCGGGATAGTCTCGCCTCGACTCAGATACACAACGGTTTGACGTCGCAAATCGTCGTCGAGTTGCTTAATGATGGCTGCGGCCATTGACGTGCCCAATTGATTCAATACACACGCGATCGTTTTTGGGTGATCGTCCTCAAGCGCCGCGGCGATTTGAAAAGCGTCCAGTTGATTGAGGTCCTCTAGATAGTCGCCGGTCTCTTCCACTGGACTGAATTCAAACACTTGAGGCTGTTCATCTTGAACGGGTTCTGAGCTCCCACGTTGTCTTGCTTTCGTTGCATTGGCAACCGACGGTTGCAGCGTTTCCATGGCGAACGAGAAGTACTTACTGAAGTCGTCAATGATGAACGCAACTTCAGTTTCACTGGGCGGCGACTCTTTGTATTCATCCAACAGCTTGGCTACGTATTTAGCTCGGGTCGGATTCATTGCTTTGAATGCGGCAGCTTCAGCCGCTTGTCCAAGGACGCTTAACAGAAGTGCCAGCCGTTCTTCAGTTGTCAGTATGGCCATTTAACTACGCCGCCCTCGATGATAAATCGGGTTTTTCAGACAACACATCAGATTGGTCCGACATGTCCGTACTCGCCCAATTTGCAATTATTTTGGCAAAGACCTCTGGGTTTTGCTGAACCATTTCGCTTAGTTCACCAAGACTTGTCGGTCCTTCTGAACTTTCGTTTGAAACAATTGCCGGTTCTGGTTGGAACTTTTTGATGACTCTCATGGCGATGAAAAGCGCCACCAGAGCAGCCACACCCAATGAGATATTTTTAAGGATCTTGTTTATTTGATCCCAAGGCATACTTGTACCTCCCGGAAGAACGCCAGCGTCGGCTTCAACGAAGGTAAAGAATTCGACAGTGATATGATCGGTACCATCGCGTAACCCAACCGCTTGACTAACCAGTGACTCAACCTTCTGTTTGACATCGGGAGGGACAGCCCCACTTTCATCCTCCACGGTAGCTTGATTCACTAGCACCGAAACCGTCATCATGTTTAAAATCGGCGTCTGCATCGACTCAGTACGTGAAGTACTTGAAATCTCGTAACGATTCGACAAGTCCTCCGTCTTCGAAACCACCGGACTTCCTGTTTCTCGACTCCCAGACCCATCGCCGACGTTGGATGCTGATCCCGCTGGACCACTGGCAGTTGACCCTTGTGCTCTGGAGGTAGTATTTTTGACTTGTTCATCTACCAGCACTTTACTATCGGGGTCAAACTCCTTGGTTGTTTTGGTGCCCATCGGAAAAGTGAAGTCGGTCGTGACTGCAACTGAGGTATTGCCAATCCCCAAAAATGGAGTCAGGATTGCTTGGGCTTTTTGTGCCAGTTCTCTATCTCGCATCATGCGAAATTCTTCTTGCTTACTTAACTGCCCACTGTTTTCATCGATCGTGTAGTCGTTGCCAAGCGTATCTGAAATCGCGACATTTTCTGCCATTAGGCCGGGAACTGCACTAGCCACCATACTGGCGATGGAATGAGCATGCGAATCATCAAACTTCGCTTTAGGCGCTATTTCAAGAACCACTGCTGCACTAGGCGCGGTCGACTGTCGGATAAACGCCTGCCGCTCTGGAATGCTTAAATGAACTTCGGCAGTGGCCACGTTTTTGAATTTGGAAATTGATCCTTCTAGGCGGCGCTGGAGATTGCGGCGAAAGGTATTTTGTTGGCTCGTGGGGTCCATCCACGGCGATGTTTCTTCCATTTCGCTTTCTACGTTATCGATCCCCAGTTGCCCTGCGGCAAGTTTAGCGCGAGACCATTTCTGCTTGTCCACCAAAATAATCGATCCAGAACCTTTGATCTGGTAGGCGATCCCAGCTGCGTCCAGCGAGTCAATCATTTTGGAGACTTGCCCCGGAGTAATATCATTAGCCAGTACAACATAGTTTGGCTGAGCGGACCAAACCCCAATCCCGATAACACTAACTGCGCAAATCAACAACAACAGCGCGATGCCAATGCGGCCAGCACCAGTTGCGTCATTCCAAATGAGGAGCGATTGATCGAGCAGAGACTTCAGGGTTTGCATTGGGCGGCTCTATACCGATTCCGACGGGGTTAAGTTAAATTTAAAATCAAGAAAGTGATTGAAACTGTGGTCAAGTCTGCCCGAACCTAAAACTGCATTCGCATTAGTTCGTTATAGGAGTCGATCAACTTGTTTCTCACTTCCATAAACAATTGAAACGACATCTCGGCATTGGCAACGGCGAGAACTACTTGCTGAACGTTATCCGTTTTCCCCATCACAAGATCATTTACTGACTTATCCGAAGCCAATTGCGATTCATTGGTTTGCTCAACAAACTGACCTACCAATTTTGAAAAGCCGCCTGATGAATCTGGAGCACTCGTCACCCCAGATTGGCCAGCAGCACCCGGTAGGTTTTGTATCGCAGGAATCGATGTAGCCGCGGAAACTGGTATCATCGTGAACCCCTCAGCAGCGCTAAGGTTTGCTCAATCATGTCCTTAAACGAAGTTAGTGCTTTAAGATTGGCTTCGTACGAACGACTGGCGGTAATCAGATCAACCATTTCGTTGGGCATCTTGACGTTGGAAACCCTTAAAATCCCGTTTGCGTCTGCATCCGGGTGACCGGGAGAATACACTTCCGGAAATGGAGAGTTGTCTGCCTCTCGAGAAGAGACTCGCACGCCCCGCATATCTCCAACCAGACCACCTTGATTTCCCATTACTTCTGAAAATACTAATTGCTTCCGGCGAAATGGTTCGCCGTTGGCTGTCCGTGTCGTGTTGGCGTTAGCAATATTATTGGCTACCGTCTCCATCCGAAGACGTTCCGCGGTCATCCCAGATGCACTGATGTCGGCGGCTGAAAACAGATTAGTTGGCATGTTGAATACTACTGGCTGATGTTAGTGTGTGAGATTCATTTAACCGCGAATAGCTTGTTGTAAAATGCTCATCTTTGACCCGAGTAGTTGCGTAAGTGTTTGATGCGCTAATGCATTCTTTCGCAGTGAACCCATCTCTCGATCTAGATCTACATTGTTTCCGTCAGCACGTTCGGCCAATCCCTTCGCTTTCGTTACCTGATACTCGGCGTCAGCCGGCTCGCCACCGTCTAGGCGATTCAGCAGTTGATCAAACTGAACTTCACGCGACTGATACCCTGGGGTGTTGATATTGGCCAAGTTTTGACCAGTAACGCGGTGACTTTGCGACGCAAAGTCGATTGCTTGGATGAGTGCTTTGATTGGTGAAACTTTAACGGTCATGACAGTTATTTCGGTTAGGAACACTGTGCCGCAAGAGTCCATCATTGAACTTTGCGGCCAACCGCACAACGCGATCCATATGTGGTCGTTGGCCAGCCATCGCCTATGGAGTTTTCGACTTTAGAACGCCTACCTTTCGCCGCAAGGCGGAAGCGTCCAGTCCTCTTGGCCATGATCTGCCGATTACGCCCACCTTGGAAAATTGCTTTGGGTTCAATGCATTCAAAAGAGCCATGGTGTTACAAACCTTGTCATGACCGACGGTTCGAACGGATTCGAGTTAGCTGAACGTGATTCCAGAAATATTTTGAAAAGTAGTTTCGAGTCGTTGCGAATCACCCTAACGTCGCTCAATCAGTGATCTTTTAGGAGAACCATCAATTAGGAAGTTGACCAAATTCCCTGATTCCAACAGACGATATCGATGCTGTGACAGCACCTTGTCGCATTCCCGAATCAACATTTTCGAAAGCCCTGTCGAATGGACATTGCAACAATCATTGGTTTGCTAGCAGGATTCGGATTGATCTTTGCATCGATTGCGATGGGTGGTGGCTCTGGTTTGTCCGCGTTCATCGACGTACCCTCGTTAATGATTACCGTCGGTGGATCCTGTGCAGCACTGCTGATCAACTTTCCTCTTAAAGTCTGTCTAAGGTCGCTATCAGTAATCAAAAAATGTTTCATCACGAAGCTGCCAGAATCGGAAGAGCTCATTATAAAATTTAAGGAACTGGCGACCATTATCCGCAAGGAAGGATTACTGGCATTAGAATCTGAGCTGGAAACGATTGATGATGATTTTTTAAAGCGTGGCTTGGAGATTGTTATTGGAGGAGCCGACGAAGCGCATGTCGCCAATGTGTTGGAGACAGAACTGTCTGCCATTGAAGCGAGGCACCAAGTTGGGAAAAAGATTGTTGAGTCTACCGGAGCCGCTGCGCCGGCCTTTGGGATGATCGGAACATTAGTTGGTTTGGTGCAAATGCTTCAGTCACTCGACGATCCCAGCAAGATCGGTGGCGGTATGGCGACTGCGTTGTTGACGACGTTGTACGGTGCGATTATCGCGAATGTTGCGTGCATTCCGCTAGCGGGAAAGCTAGAAACGAGATCGCAAGATGAAGTCGCCTGCCGTGAACTGATGATCACCGGCATCACCGCAATCGCGAAAGGCCTCGCACCACCGGCTGTGGAAGACGCCTTGATTTCATACTTATCCCCAAAATCGAGGCGTTCGGTTCAAGCCGAAGCTGCCTAGTAAGTTAACCTCAATGGCTCGAACAAAAGCATTCCCAGAACCCAAGGATGACATTCCGGCATGGTTCATGACCTACAGTGACGTCATTACCCTATTGATGACGTTCTTTATTCTCCTACTTACGTTTGCATCAACCGAGCCAGAAAGATTTGAAAAAGCAGTCGTTGCCTTATCAAAAAGCGGGTCTGCCACGGGAACGGCTGGGGGAAAGATAAAAGGCTTGGACAATGATTCATTCGTGAGCCGACTACGGGTACCCGCGTCGAGGATTGCGCTTCGAGGCGCTGAAATGGCACCGATCACTCGAGCACCAGCAAATCAAACGTGGGGTGAAGGTCTGCGATCACTTGACGAAGACGAAGCCAAACAAAACGAACTAACGTCCCATGCCTTTGATGTGCCGATCGCGAGCGTTTTCGATTCCCGTAATCGCCTGACGAGCGACGGGCTTTCAATTTGTTCCCAGCTGTCAACTCAGTTACAAGACCTGCCGTTTCGCGCATCATTACAATTTGAAGAAAAAGAGCACGCAACAAAAATAGCAATAATGTTAGAACACTTGTTCCACACAGAAATGACCCGGCCGGGTCAACTGGCGATGACGTTAACTAGAAACACAAACATTCCGCCGGCGCATCTCAGAATCAACATTGAAAGGTTTTCTCCAAACGTTTCTAACAACCGTCGGTTTGAATAAGGCTTGCTAGAACGATGGCTCGAAAACTCAAACCCCCACCGTCTAAGCCTAGTAAAGCATACTTGGTTTCGTTTGGTGACACGATGACGGCATTACTAGCGTTCTTTATCGTGCTAAACTCGTTTTCCAAAGAACAAACGGGAGCAAATCTTTACTCCGGCACCGGTTCATTCATGCAATCGTCATCGGCCAGCGGACTTCCTGGCGGATTCTTCGGTAACAAATCACGTATCACGACACTTAAAAAGGCTCCCTCTCCGGTCTATGCGGTCGAAAGTGACAAGGAAAAATCAGATGGCGCAGATCCTTATGGCCCTGATTCTAATCCAGACTCGGAACGGATTATTGATCGACAAACAGAAAGCTTCAAACGCTTCCTAACAAACATCGACAAAAATTACTCGGTTAAAGAAGAAGCACCGACGAAAAACCAAATCGTGCTCGATTCCTTCGAAAACCTGTCTCGACGCGATGAAAAAAAAACGTATGGGCCCTTGGAAAAGAATGCGATCAGGATCGCCTCCGAAGCGATTATGAAACTCGGCAGCGGCGATTTTAAACTGGAAGTCGTTGTTTGGGCTAGAATGCCTGGGGAAAAGGCTTTGCTGAGATCAATGGACAATGCCTACAAGATTCAAGATCAAATCGATGCTATTTTCACGTTGACCGCTGACCAACGGTCCCGTTTAAGCGTTACTGCGAAGCCATGGCTATTTTCCGATGCGATTCGCCCTCGAATCTCCTTTGTAATTTCAAGATTGGACACTGCCTACGCCGATTAACATAGTTCACTCAACTACATAGTTCACTCA
>CAZHCH010000003.1:39252-72024 GCA_964530985.1 uncultured Pirellulaceae bacterium
ATTGGACACTGCCTACGCCGATTAACATAGTTCACTCAACTACATAGTTCACTCAACTACATAGTTCACTCAGTTCAGCAGTAGATAGCGGCTGCCATCAAATATATTGCCCGCTTCCATGCTGAAAAACCAAACGGAGAGGACTGAAAGTGAATAACGTTTGCCGTGTAATAAGGGTAATAACGATTAAATGGACCGATTGAGACGTAAATCGTGAAATAAACCTGACCCGACTGTTTTTAGGGCAAGTTCGACAGGACTGGCTCGATCACGGGCTCTACAGGTAAACATTCAAGGAAAACGTAACCATGACCGCGATCATTGCTAGAGCCAACCCAAAATTAAAATCGATTACCAACAAAGTCCTTACTGGTTGCGCGTTGACTGGCGTACTTTGTGTAGCACTATCGGTAGGCGTTCTTAGCGTTGTTTGCCGTCAAGACTTCCTTAAGTAGATCCGCGTGAAGTAGATTCTACAAAACAGCCACACCCTACGGCCTAACTAGAAAAAATTCAAAAGGCTGGTAGAGGCCACTCGGGCAGCAACCGAGTACGTAAATTCGAGTAACGTTTGCTGATTCTGCAAATTTAAAACAGCCTCGGGAAGATCGGTTGCCTGAAGTTCGTTGATTTGAATTTCTGTTTGCAACTGAAGATCGCCAACGCGATTACTAAGCTCGTTCAAGGACTGCAACGACGCCGACTGTTGCCCCAGCGTGATAAGTACTTGGTCGCTGAGCGCTGATAGTTCCCCGAAGCGTCGGTCCAGCGATTCCGCATATTCTACCGTGTCAAACTCTCGCGTGTTACGCAGATCAGAAATGAGTTCGTGGAAAACCTGAAATACGTTTGACGTTTGCGGGAACTCAAGCCTGTCGGTTCCTGTTTGCGAGATTCCAGACGTATCAATGTGCGTCTGGCCTCCGGTGACCGAATCCACGATGGTTTGACTATCAGAAAAGTCAATCGCTACCGAAGTCAACCCACCATCGACACTAACGGTACCATCAGAAGCAAAGTTGACTTCGCCATCGAATCCAGCCGTGATCCCACTCAAATTTAAAGAAACTTGTCGTCCCCGTTCGTCGGTAACGATCAGGTCGGTATCCGATTGCTGCCATGGGAATTCTATTCCGCCGTTGAGTGACACCGTACCAGCGGCTCCGGTCCCGCTGGTGTCTACGATACGAATACTGTTTGCCCCAAAAACACCCAACACCGTGTCGTTTTCCGACGAGCTTGTTCCTGGAGTCACCCCCGAACCACCGGCATACGTCGTCGCCGTGTGTTCAACAATCAAGTCGGCTCGCCCGACAATGCTATCTGTGCCGGCACCATTAGCAGCTCCAGTGTTCCCAAACACCAGCACGTCTTCACGATTCGACTGGCTAAATATTTGATCGCCGGCATAGTACGTTTCAACTGCAATGCTAGTCCCGACAAAAGCAAAACTTCCTTCAGCCCCTCCTTGGTAATCAGCAACCAGTGTTCCACCCTCAACAACTGGATCGCCAAATTCAAAAGGAGGCGTGCTGGAATCGGTTCCAGCATACAAGAACTCGCCAGCGAATCTCGAAAGAGAAATGTCTTGTAGATTATCCAGTAACGCTTCAACTTCGACCGCCAAAGCTTCTCTTGCGCCTTCGTTTTCTACAGCCGTTTGAATTCCTTGTTGTGCAAGCGACCTTGCACTTACAATCACGTCGTTGGCCTGTTGAATACTGGTTACGCTAGAGTTTAGTATCACTTCGGCCGAATCGATCGATGTCAATTCCGATTCGATTTGCTGCAGCCGTGTTGTCAGCGAAGAAACTTGCCGAAAAGCGACTGGATCATCCGAGGCGCGCTGAATCCTCGTTCCCGATGAAATATTTTGCTGTAGGCCAATAATATTCGAATTGTAATTGGCTGCAAAACGAATCGCGAGATTGTTAGCTGTTTGCGAAGTTGTACGAAATGGCATTTTGGCTACCGGATAATTTGAAATAGTTCGTCAAGCACTGCTTCCAAAGCACGGACGACTTGAATTGCAGCTTCAAAACTCCGCTGATGTGATGTCAAGTTGATCAACTCTTCGTTAACATCAACGCCAGACACCGCGTCTCTCTCAGTTTCGATCTCAAATCTCAAGTCGGACAAAGATACTTGTACGCTACGAGTCGATTGAACACGAAAACCAATCTCAGTGTTCGTTGCCTCTAAAAAACTACTGAATGTCGCTCGGCCATCGTCTAACGCCAAGCTCTCTCGCAATGCCGCTAGAGACTCCAAGTTTTGAGTATCGGACACTGCCCCCGTAAGCGAGGTTGCAATCGCGAATGGTGAATCTAGAAAACGAGCATCCACGTCGATATTGGTGGCATCAGTTCCCGTAAAAAAGCTATTTAGTCCAATTGCTGACAGTATTCCGGTCGTATCTGAGTTCGCTGTCTGAACGACGTCAAAGCTATCGCCACTGACAATTTCACCCACACCCAGTTGAATCGAAACACCATTGCCAATGTCGATCGGTTCACCGGCAACGTAGCCATCCCCGACATTGACCTCTCGAAGCACTTGGCCATTCGAATCGGTAACTTGTAACGCTAGTCCTGGCGTTCTTCCAATCACGCCATCGCCTAAAGCCGTTACCTGAATTTGTTGGTTGCTGCTACCTGTATAACTCCCAGAGATTTCAGGAATCGATGTGCCTGAAAAGCTTGCCAAGTCTGGCGTCGACTCTAGTCGGCCGGTGAAATCAAATTCAAAACCAGGCACTGCAATTACCGTTAACGTTCCCGTGTCGCCATCGACAACCGCTTGAACGTTGTCAATGCCACTGATTGTAGCGGCAACATCTCGTAGTGAATCGACGGCTGGATCAATCGACACTGCCGTCGTTCGACGCTCACCCGTCGCCGAAGTTACGGTTAAAACAAGTTCACCCTCATTGACGGGGAATGCCCCTGATTCCGACAGTGGCAAATCGACATCACCAACCGGCCGAGTTCCCTGCAGAATGGCAAACGATCCATCGACCCCGATACCTACCGCATGGGTCTGATCCAGATGGTTAATTAACTCACCAGCAAACTGATCAATTGCATCAGCGTAGTTCGGAAGTAAATTATTGTTGGCGTCGATCAAGGCCGCGATTCTTCCGCCGCTGGGTGAAACGGCGCGATTGCCGTTTTCTAACTGCAGCTGAACGTTTCCAGCTTTATCGGTAACCGCTTCGAACCTGAATGCTGCGGTTCCAATACTGACTGAATTTCCGGCCAAACTAAGACCTTGCTCTCCACGCACAAATTCGAATCGTTGCACATCAATTCGCTCGGCAATTCGGTTGACCAGTTGATCCCGTTGATCCAGTAAATCATTTGAAAGCGTGCCGCTAACATTGGTGTTAATCCGGTTCTGCAAAGCAACCAGTTCTTCGATTTCCAAGTTCAAAGACTGCACTTCAATATCAATCTGCTGACTCACACTCGTCTTAATCTGAACGACTTGGTCCGACGTGCTGCGTAGTCGACCAGCGAGACTTGTTGCCTCTGTAACCAGCGCGTCTCGCAACGATATTTCGCCAGGGTTAGCCGACAACTGTGTGAAACCGTCGAACAATCCATTAAGCGCGTCCTGAATCGAACCCTCCCCCGGCGCCGCCAAGGATTCAATTCGCGATTCAATTTGAAGACTTTGCTCCACCCGGCTCAGATCAGCGGTAGCACTAGTAAGCGCGCTTTCTGAAATAATGTTTCGGAAACGGCGCACTTCGGCGATGTCCACGCCAGCGCCGCCAAACTCACTGGAGGTGGTGGTGATTTGATTGGTTTGAAAAACCGCTTCTTGGCGATGAAACCCTTCAGTGCTCGCATTGGCGATGTTATGCGAAATGGTATTAATCGCAAATTGGTTCGCCCTAAGAGCGGAAAGACCTATTCCAAATGACATCTGCCGTTCCTAACAACTTGTTTTGACGTAACTTGATATTCCGGTAGTCTCTGTCGCTTGCCCGTTGGCATTGTAAAAATCACTTTGGCTACTGCTTCCCAAAAGTTGAGCGTAGTGGTTCAACGTGTATACCAAAACGGTCTGATTACTCATCGAAATCGCGGTGAACTGCTGATGTTTTTCAAGTATCTCTTGTTTGAGTGCTAACAGTTCGGTGCGTTGGTCACCGCCGAGGCTCATCGCGATACTTGTCAACGAAACGGAAGAATTTTGATTGCGTGAAAGCGATTCAATGAGTCCCGATAAGTTTTTTCGGCTGGCCAGAATCGGCGTAGAGATTCGTTGAATCCGCCGATTCATCTTACCAAGATGCTTACGGACACTTTCGTTTCGATCGATTTGAGAAACAACCGCGGCGCCATTTCCGGTACCTTGACGATAGAGTTCCGTCGCTTCGGATCGCTGCGTCTGGAGCGTGCTTTTCACTTCAAGGGCTGATTCGATTGCGCGATCCAACAACTTCGACTCATGGCGTAGATGCCCAAGCAAAAAATCAATCCATTCGTCTGGGATGTTCAAGCGATTCATTTTTCTTCACCTTGTTTTAGACTTAAGTGGATACCTTCAGAACAAACTGCAATTTCCCACCGTCAATCGGTAGGTTGATGGGACTTTTACGAAGAAATTTTGTTTTGCATGTACCTCTCAACCGCATTGCCGATTCCAAGCGGGTTTGCTTCGGCCATGTGCTGTCCCATGAACATGTCAAACATGCCGCCATACGAATCACTTCCCTCTCCACCGAACAATCCTCCTTCGCCTTGGTCGAGTGTGTTTCGCATTTCCTTCAACATCATTGAAAGGAAAATCGCTTCAAACTCACTGGCAGTCGAATTTACCGCAGCTTGCCGCTCCGAAAAGGCAATTTCTTTCGAACCAAAGTCGCCGTTAATCGAGACTTGCCCAGTCAAGGGTGTTTGATTAGCCAGTTGCTCCAACTGGCTGGTTGAAATCGGCAAACTCGCTATCGCCGCTGATATATTGTTGTCCATCAGATTGCTCGCGGAATTAAATTTTAGGTTGGTTGTTTAAATGACTTCAGTTACTGAATGATTAGCTGCGCTTGCAACGCTCCAGACGCCTGAATGTCTTGTAAAATACTGATCAAGTCTCTCGGCCGTACTCCCAGCATATTGAGCACGGCGGCGAGATCCCCTACCGTCGCTTGTTGCCTTAACAGGTTGAACCTTCCACCTGTTTCGGTTGCCGTAACTTGTGTCCTTGGCAAGACTGCGGTTTGGCCTTCACTGAAGGGAGCGGGTTGAACCGCAATTGGTGCTTCGCTGGTGGTGATCACGAGATTCTCATTCGCAAAAACCACGTGTGAAAGTTTGACGTGTTGGCCAACCACAATCGTGCCAGTTTTTTGATTGACGACCACGCGAGCCGGCATATCGGGAATGACAGAAAGTTCATTAATTTTAACTACAAAGTCTAGCTTCGACGCCTGACTGTCGTTTGGGAAAACGACATCAACACTGCCTTGGTCGCGAGCATAAGCATGGCCTGGGAACTTGTAATTTATCTCAGCTGCAATTCTTTGTGCGGTCGCATAATCCTTGTTAGTTAACAACAATCGAAAGCTCTTACGTGGAAACGCTGGTTCGGTCTGCATGCCGACTTCGATTTGCGCCTGAACTTTACCAGTGGTGTCGTGGTTTTGCGTAATTCCGGCTCCGTCCCCTTCAGCTGAAAATCCGCTTAAAACCACGGCACCATTGGCCACCGCGTAGACTCGGCCATCAAATCCCTTTAGTTCAGTGGTTTGCAATACGCCGCCAAACAACCCCGATGCATCGTCGACAACCGAAATGGTGGCTTTAATTTTTTCACCCGGTCGAATGAACGGTGGTATTTCAGCAGTCACAGCCACAACGGAGGTGCTACCGGTAGGAGCCTCCGTAGCCAAAATATCAAATTTCCGCAGCATATTTAACACTGTATCTCGCGTGAGTCCCGACCTGCCGCCGGTTCCTTTCAAACCAGTAACCAATCCAATGCCGGTCACTCGATTTGAACGATGACCCTCAATCATCGTGATGTCTTTAACGCGAATTGGATTCGACAAAGCACCGAAATTTTGCAACGTCGCATCGTGTAGATGTGGCGCCGGCTGTCGACTAGAACTTCCTTGGATACTGGGAAGCTCTAATGGGGGTACCGGAATTTGATCAATGGTAGCTGGAATTGCACCGGGAAGTGGAGCGATCTGCGCCTCGACAGTTCCGTTACCCAAAAAACAAATTGAGAGCGACGCCGCGACCAGTAGTGCGAATTTAGAAAAGCTCGATTGTTTAATAGAACTACTACTCATATTTGTGTTTACAGTTTTGGGCTTGCTCAGTTTCGAGACACTGTCTCCGGACGTGCTTAATATGGCCAAAGTCGATTGACTTTCTTGCCTAGCCAACCTTGATTAACAAACGCTTGTTCGGACCCTTCGGTGCCGTGCGATTCGTAGCGAATTTTCAAATCAGACACTAGTCCCGACGAAACGCTATTAGCTGCTGTAACGTCTGCGGCTCGGACGATACCCGTTAAAATCAACCGGCGGTTGTCACCTTCTAACGTCAAATCACGACTGCCACTGATTAACAAGTTCCCGTTGGGCAAGGTATCTACAACTTGCACCGTGAACCGATCCGTAAACCCACGTTCACTTCTGAATTCAGTGTTACCATTAAATTGTCGGTTAGCAGCCGAATCTTGACTGAAACTAAGATTGCCAGCTGCAGTGCCGATGCCTCCGCCTAACGCGTAGTTCCCATCCCCCGAAGAACTTGTGTTATTCAGCTTCTGAAGCAACCGCTGGTCAGTATTGTCCACATCTGACCTTTCCTGAATTGTGATAAATAACAAATCACCGGTACGTTTGGCTTTAACATCTGCGATCAAACTGGTCATCCGTGGGTCTCGTCGCTGCCACAGCGACGGCGTCTGAGCGTCTAGCTCGCCACCCATGCATAAGAGGCCGCCGTAAACGACAACCCAAGCAGTAACGATAAACCATGACTGAGCCCGAAGCATAGAATCCATTCCTGTGGTTTTGAAATAACTAAATAGTGATTGAAAAGTGATGAAGTTTTTTAGTAGTACTTAAGCTATGTTTCAAAACAAGCGTGCCGTGTGTGCGTCGACGACCTGGGCGGACATTCGTTCATTCGTGTGCGGGTTCATCAGCTGTACTCGGTGTCCTTTTTTTCCGTCTGTCATCGCTTTGACGTCTCGAAGCGTGACGGTCAACGGTCCACGTTGGACGATAACATTTATCAAAGAATTCCGTTCAATCATGACCTCGGATTCCGTACGCGCAACTTGTAAGTCGTTTGATTGGACAATTCCATATTTCACAAGTCTTTTTTTGGCAGTACGACCAATCGCCTGCTCAAACGTCAAGTAGATTTTTGACGCTCGAGAAACTGGCCGTCGAACAGCCACGATATTTTCAGTTGTCAACTTCGTACCTGGCGAAATTTCCGCGTTCGCAATCGCCATTTCCCGAATGACTGCAATCGAAACCGGTGCTTTGAACGTCAACGGTCCACTTGCAGTAGAAGCAGTCAGAGTGAGTGAGTGTCGTCCGAGCGGCAGATCCGGGCGGATCCAAGGAGAAACAGAAATGGATGAAAATCCCGCAGCGCCGATCGGGACCTTGAATCGCGGATCCAGCGTGACCTGCAAGTCATCCGTGGCGATGCCAAATTGTTCGACAATTTGCAACTGAATCAAATCTTCAATGGAACGACGAACGTCTTTGCGCGCAACGCGACGGACAGTAACTTTTTCTGGCCCCTGAAATTCCTCTTCACCAATCGAATACCCCGCCAACATTAAACGAATCCGGATCTGTTTGCGCGTGATAACGATTTCGTTGGCTGCAGTCGGGAAAACTTCGACGTCGATCTTTTTGATCGCTTCAGTTAAGACATTTGAATCGCACTTAACAAAAGCAACGTCTCCAACGGATACCAAACTTTCGGACACCGATACCACGTCGTCAGATAAACGCACAGTGGTCTGCCCAACAGACTCCTGAAGCGATCCACTAATCAATGCAACGACGCATGCTAATTGAATTTTAAAAAACGTGTTCATCATACTTGACCTACTGAACGACCTGAGCAGTAGTGGAAAGCAGTTCATCACCGGCGCGAATTGCACGCGAGTTGATCTCGTAGGCCCTTTGGGCAGTAATCAACGAGACCAATTCGGATACAACTTCTACGTTTGACCCCTCCAAAGAACTTTGACTTAACGTTCCATAACCGCTACTTCCCGGAGTACCAGCTAATTCTGGACCGGATGCCTCCGTAGCGGAAAAAATGTTACCACCACGTTGCGTAAGTCCGGCAGGGTTAGCAAATCGATACAGTTGGATCGTACCAACGGTCGAAATCGTGCCATTTTCTTGAAAGCTTACTTCACCAGTGGATGCGATAGAAATGTCTTCTGCGCCGGCCGGAATAGTTATATTAGGATCAAGAGGCCGTCCATCTCCATTGACTAAAAGCCCTGTTTCGTCACGAACAAACGAACCGTCTCGAGTGTATCCAAAGTTGCCATCGGGAAGTAATACTCTGAAAAATCCATCGCCACCGATGGACATGTGCGTTCTGATGCCTGTTTCAATTGGCACACCCTGCGTAAACACGTTGGTGGTTCCAACAGCCCGCACACCGTTGCCAATTTGCAAACCAATCGGCGAATTCTGTCCGTTAGCGCCGGGCGTGCCTGGCAATTTAGTTATGTCATATATAAGATCTGCGAACTCAATGTGACTTCGTTTAAAGCCCGTGGTGTTCACGTTTGCCAAGTTGTTCGCTGTGTTGTCGATCAACAACTCTTGGGCACGCATGCCTGTCGCGCTTGAGAAAAATGCTTTTAGCATTGAACGGTTGCTCCTGGATCTGTCGAAATAATTTTTTGGGTTAAATTGTCGCTAATACAGCGTCAATCTTGTCGCTTTGAACTTGTACGCTTGTTTTGCAAACCAAACAATCACTGGTTAAAACGTGTCTGATTCCTAAAGATGTCACATCACTGCAGCTCTTATATTTTCGCGCAACATTTAGGTGCGGAGATTTTCCTGAATGGCGTCGGAGATTGTGCGAATCGCTCGTTGGGCAGACTCAAAACTCCGCGAACCCACAATCAAACTCACCAACTCGGAAACGGGTTGTGCATTGGCGAGCTCCCTCGCTCCTTGAACGATAGTGGAGTCTTCTGCAGGACTCGCTGTAGCCTCGCCTAATTTAAAGTAGACCTGGCTCTCGTTGTCTAACAGCTGTGGATCATCAAATCGAGTCAACGAAATCCGTCCAAACGTTTCCCCGTTTGCGCTTATTTGACCGTCAGCTGTCACTACCAAATCGCGATTGGATACCGATTCCGGGATCACGATGCGCGCCCCTTCATCTAACAACGCAAATCCATCACCGTTTACCAATTCGCCGTTGGGCGAGCGAAAAACAATTCCGTTTTTCGAAAACACATTTTCACCCACGCCCTCGTAAGTAAAAAACCCGTCGCCGTTGATCGCCAAGTCTAATCTTCTACCGGTGGTCTTTTTAGTTCCTGATTCAAAATCAGTAACAAGAGTATGAATGCTCGTGCCCGGCCTAGTTTCCGTATCGGATCCAGGCGCAAGTTTTTCTTGAAACGCCAGCAACTGTCGACGATAACCAGGCGTATTAAGGTGCGCTAAATTGGATGAAATCGCTTCTTGTTGCTGAGTGTAGTTGTCCAACGCCGTCGCGCCGCTATAGATTCCTCTGAGCATCGGTATCCTCCGTGATTCTGATATGAAAACACGGTAACGCAACCAGCGTGCCAAACACGTAAATCTTTTTACATCGCCGCGCAATAAAACCTTCTAACGCCAGAAAACCCGAGTCAAAAACTGCCACTCCGGAAATCTGACGGGGTCTCTCTGAGTTTAACGCCAGAAAGGATTTCACTAGCTAGGAAAAGTTTACCGTGCGCTAAAGCCGGCTTTCGACGAGAGCGAATATGTTGTTTCGAGTGCCCAGAAAAGGCAATATTCTGCGGGTTTTCACATAACAAGGCAAATAATTGCGGGCGACCGCAAAATTCAATCGCGTAGTAATTTGACTTGTACTTTGAAAATCAGGTCGTCGATGAAAAAGTCTGACTAGGAAAGATTTTACGGTTAGGAGGACCCTCCGGTGGGTTGTCCTGCCCAACGCATCCAATCACCACCCTAACTTCGAGCAGCAGTTGGTGAAAGGAAAACCAAATCAATAACCTGAGCACTCGACCATGGCAGAACAAGAACAAGAGCAAGAAGAAAAGCCTAAAAGTGGCGGAGGATTGATCCTCACCCTGGTTGTGTCGGTTTGCGCCATCGGTGCTGGGTTGGCAATGCCACTAGTGGTATCCCAATTGGCTGCCAGCGCAACCGCGAATGAAGAAGTAGGGCTGGCAGAACCGGACTTAGAAGAGGAAGTTGAATTTATCCCATTTGATGAAGTCACCGTTAACTTGGATGAAGCACGCTTCAGCCGATTCTTAAGCCTAACCTTCTCGTTGCAAGTTGCCAAATCGCAGCGAGCCGAAATCGAAGGGATGGTCGAAGCAAAAAAGTTGATATTCAAAAACTGGATTCAAATTCACCTCGCGGAAAAAAACGTAGAGGACTTAAAAGGTTTTGGCCGCAATCAGATTCGACGCGAGCTTCAAGACTTTTTTAACAAAGTACTGTTTGACGATGGTATCGAACGAATCCAAGATATTTTATTCGATAAGTTTCACGTCCAATGAACCAACCTCAACTTCAACGATATGATTTTTCAGCGGCAGCTAGGGTAAGACTCCCTTTGCGACGCAAGCTGAATGCTTGGGGGCAGAAGGCCACCGAACTGCTGGTCGAACAATGGGCCAGTATTTCGCGATCGGACATCACCGCGACATTAGAGTTGGTTGACGCTAAACCATTTGGTGATATCTCCCAAAGCTGGGACGCTCCCAGCAGTTCAATCCAGGTTACGTTCGGTCAGGAAAATCTCACTGGATTGCTGCTCGCCGAGAACAAACAGTTGCGTGTACTAATATTGGATATCTTGGGCGGCTGCGATTCAGAAACCACTGATAATATTTTGACTTCGATCGAAATTTCAATCGCCAGTTTGGCGTTCGAGATGGTTGCTGCCAGTTACAGTGAAGCTTGGATGGAACAACAGCCGCTAGGATTTTCACTAGGAGAATTCGATCAGTATCCAAACCGAAGCCGCCAGTTCGGACTCGATGAAGTCGTTTTGCTTAGCATTTTGAAAATTGAAGTGTCAAGCTTCACCGTACACTTTCAGCTAGTTTTGCCGCTTTCAGCAACTTGTAAAAAAATCGGCGTCCAACCGACAGAAGCGGCGTCGTTAGGCAATCGCACCATTTCCAAAGATCGACTTGCAGAGATTTGCGTAGAACTAGTGGTGAGTCTAGGGACCGTGGATGTTGGCGTGACGGACTTGGCAAACCTAGGTGCGGGAGACGTCATCGTATTAGATCAATTGGTCGACGAACCTGTAGAAACGACCGCCAATGGACAATCACTGTTTTCCGGATGGCCAGGTCGCCAACTTAATCAACAGGTACTGAAACTAACCGAAACGTTGGAGCCAAAAGTATGAATTCAGACTCAGAACAAACAACCGAAGAAGCAGTTGAAGAAACTGTCGAAGAAGTTGTAGAAGAAACAGCTGAAGAAACTATCGACGAAGAAGTAGCCGAAGAAACGACCACCAACGGCGAGCCCCTCGATCAGAGCGCTGACGTGGTTAGTCCCGAATATCAATCATTCGATGATGGTAACCCAGCAAGCGAAGGCAGTGACCTTGCACGACTGCAAAATGTTCAAATCAAGGTTTCAGCGGAACTTGGACGAGCGACGCTACCGATTCAAGAACTCATGCAGTTGTCGGCGGGCTCAGTTTTAGAACTCGATCGAACAATCGATTCACCAGTTGATTTGATTGCTCAAGGTGTGAAGCTTGCGTCTGGTGAAGTTGTCGTTGTTGACGGCCATTTTGCAATTCGAATTCTCAAAGTTTATGACAACAAATAGGATAGCGTTTACGCTAACAGCGCGATGAGTTCATTAATTCCACGACTAGTGTTTGCGATTTCGATTACGGCGTCTGCTTGGACTGCCAATGTCAACGGTCAACAAACAAACGCGTTTAGAGATAATTCGGCCCAAAACAACGGCCCCTCCCGGATGTTGTCCGGTGTAGTCCCAAAACAGCCGGCGCCTGATGTTTCCACGTCCCCTCGATTTGGATCAAGTGCTCGGATCAAAATGATGCTGGATAACAGCGTGACGCGAGATAACCGATCAAACGATCTACCCCAAACTTCTCGTCGTCGAGCTAGTAATGCACAGCAATCCGCCCCTGCGGTTGATCCGATTCGCTTAGCATCATATGAGGCTGACTTGTCTCCAAGTCTTAACCAAATCCAACGCACTCCGCCTCCACCATGTTCCGTACATACAGCTCTACTTGAAGACAAGAGTGACTTATCTGGCATTAGAAAAGCTTTGGATGGTTACCGGACCCAACCAGATTTAATCCCACCGGTTAACCGCGACCATCAATCACACGCAGTAAACCATGAACTCGACACCACCGAACAGCTGCACGATTCAAATGACATAAGCTCGGACCAGAGACTGTTCGGTAAGCGCACACGGGGGCAACGAAAGCAAGAGACGCTCGGATTCTCCGTTTCCAGCGAAAGCCGACAGCTTATTGAACGAATTGCATACAACCTACTGTTGGTTCTTGCCTTAGGTGTTGGCTTCATCTTCGTGGCCAAAAAATGGCTCAAGCCCGGCGGGGAAGAGTTCAAACAGAGCATCAGTGAATTTGAGGTGCTAAACACATTAAAGCTGCCAAACAAGTCAAACTTAATGCTTATCCAAGTAAACAACGATCGTTTGTTAGTCGCTACCGACTCGACGGGCGTTAAGTCTGTTGTTCACCTGACTGATTCCCTCGACGAAAAACCTGATTCCTACGAGGCCTATACCGAGCAATCGCCAGTTAATCATCTTCAAGAAACGCGATCGTTTGTTGAACACTTGGAACGAGAGTCGTCGGCAAATTCGTTTCCCGTGCCGAAAAAGAAACAACTTGAAGCAGAGGCTCCTCGGCGACAAAGCACCGCTGAAAAAAATACGGAAGCCATCCAAAAACAAATGGAAGCCGCGTTGAAGAAGTTTGGACTTAAAGGCTTAGTATAGAAGCACACAACGATCCCCCGTCGTTCTTGAAGACATGACTGGCAAGGAGGCCAATCAAATGAATTTCCAAATACTGCTAGGACAAACTGAATCGGTTGATTCATTCAGTCAACTCGCGCCACCGATGCAGATTGCGATCTTGCTAGGCGCGATGAGTTTCGCGACTGCGGCCCTCGTTAGCTTAACTGCCTTTACTCGAATCATAATCGTGTTGTCGTTCGTGCGGCGTGCGTTATCCACGACAGAAATTCCACCGAATCAAGTCATCCTAGGACTTTCGTTTTTCTTAACAATGTTCGTAATGGCCCCAACGCTTGAACGAATCAACGAATACGGCATGCAGCCTTATTTGGAAGCACAGAAATCCGAGGAAACTAAAGAAGATTTTAGTATCTCTCAATTATTCGAGGTGTGCAAAACGGAAATTCGAGAATTCATGACCGTCCACACCCGCGGCGATGACTTGCAACTGTTTATCGACCTCTCGGAAACACCTCAGCCAACATCGGTCGCTGAGGTTCCACTAAAAATTTTGATGCCCGCATTCATCATTAGTGAACTAAAAACCTCATTCATTATGGGTTTTTGCATCTACATACCCTTCCTACTGATCGACTTGGTCATCTCTACCATTTTGATGTCGTTGGGCATGATGATGATGCCGCCCGTGATTGTATCCACGCCTTGCAAGCTACTGCTGTTCGTTTTGGTGGACGGCTGGCAGCTGGTTTCCAAAGCACTCGTCGGTAGTTTCCTTACCTAATTTAATTTTTTAAATAAGTTCAGCAGTTAAAAAAGAAGACAGTACGATTTCAAAGTTATCCACAAATTTCGGATTTGCCCAGCAAAGCGAAACATGGCTTTCGGCCGCGTTTCTCGTGACGCTGGTCGTATTGATCGTTCCGCTTCCCGCGTTCCTACTAGACACACTTCTCGCCACTAACTTGGCGATTGCAATTCTGCTGTTGCTAACGACTTTGAATGCGAAACGTCCATTGGATGTCTCTGTTTTCCCGTCGCTGTTGCTGTTGATGACACTCTACCGATTGGCATTGAACGTCGCGACCACGCGTTTAATTTTACTGGATGGTGGCGCGGGAAAAATTGTCGACGCGTTTGGCGATTTAGTGGTTGGTGGAAACCTGATTGTCGGATGTGTCGTGTTCCTGATTTTGGTAACGATCCAGTTTATTGTGATCACCAAAGGTGCCACGCGAATCTCCGAAGTCAATGCAAGATTTACGCTTGACTCGTTGCCAGGCAAGCAAATGGCGATTGATGCGGAACTGAACGTTGGTGCAATCGACGAAAAAGAAGCCCGACAAAAGCGAGCGGATCTGGCGGCAGAGTCTGAGTTTTTTGGTGCCATGGATGGAGCGAGTAAATACGTTCGCGGTGATGCCATCGCTGGCCTAGTGATCATGGCGGTCAACGTAATCGGGGGCGTGCTACTAGGAATATCCAACGGCCAAGCAATCGGTGATGCGCTTGAATTGTATACGATTTTGACTATTGGTGACGGCCTATCGTCACAAGTACCAGCCTTGTTGATTGCAGCCAGTGCAGGCGTATTGGTTACCAAATCGTCCTCCGAATCCAACTTAGGTGACGAGATTGGCCAGCAAATGGTGCAAGGCTATCGAGCGATGTACACAGGTGCCATCGTCCTTCTATGTCTAGCGTTTGTCCCAGGCCTGCCTAAGCTGCCGTTCGTAGGACTTTCGGCGATTATCTTTTTTGCAACTCAACGAGCCAAAACAAATGCGAACCGCAAAACAGGTGCCGACGAAACCTCAGAAACGCAGGAATCGTCGGAAGCACAACCTGCTTCGGACGAGCAAAACCTGAGCAACTTTCTTCAGCACGACCGCATCGTCATCGAAATTGGTGTCGGCCTAATCAGTCTCGTTGAACCAAAGAAGGGGAAGAGCATTGTGGACCGCATTACGACGCTTCGCAAAGACTTAGGAACACAATTTGGATTCTGGATCCCGAAAGTACGCGTACATGACAATATGAAATTCAATGTCCTCGAATACCGAATCAAAATTGGTGGTCGGAACGTCGGCAAAGGCGAAATACAACCGCAAGAATATCTCGCCATCAATCCTGGAAATTCGCCTCTCAACATCGCTGGCCGCGACACCACGGATCCTGCGTTTGGGTTACCAGCTAAATGGATCACCGAAGCCAATCGACGCAGCGCTGAAATATCCGGCTTCACCGTGGTGGATGCTGCCACTGTTTTGACAACTCATCTGGGCGAGTGTCTCAAACGGCATGCCGGCGAACTGCTCAGTCGAGAAGACTTACAGAAAATGCTTGACAAGCTAACCGAGAGCGCGCCAACGATCGTTGGTGAAGTCAAACCAGACGGTCTTAAGGCGGCTAAACTGCATCAAGTATTGGTTCGACTGCTGCGTGAGTCGGTTTCCATTTCCGCGTTGGAACGAATCGTCGAATCGTGCGTTCACCATCACCAGCAGGCTCCGAACATCGCCACGTTAACCGAACAAGTTCGCACTGACATCGGCCCAATCATCGTGGAGAAATTCCGCGACGATACCGGTCGAGTTTGTGTGATGTTGCTAGAACCAAAACTGGAACAACAACTACGACAGAATTCCAACGATGACATGATCGTGATGCAACCAGACGAATTGGCCAATTTGGTTGACAAAGTGAAATCAGTTTGGGAATTAGCGTCTGTTCAGACTGGATCAACAGCATTGCTCGTAGATTCATCACTACGCTTGCCATTGCGTCAAACAGTCCATCGGTCGCTTCCTCAAGTTTCCATGATTTCGTACAGCGAAATTCCCCATGACCTTCTAATCGAACCCGTGTCCGTCATCCGACATGATGATGTTTTTAAATCGGAAACGCCTCCAGAATCAAAACTGGAGCAAACCAACCACACCAGAGAGGTACAACCTGTATGAGCTTGAACAGTCAAATCGCAAATCGACGTATCAAAAGACTAGGTCCCCTAGGGAAAATCGCCAGTTTATTGACCGCAGGCCTCGTGTCCGTAATCGGACTGGCAATTGGGCTCGAGCCTGATGTGATTTTATGGAGAGCAATCATCGCATCGTGCTTGGTCGGTTGCTTTGTCGCGTTTGGAGTAAGCGTCGTTCAAGTAGCCAATGACAGCAGAGGTTGACCATTCGTATTCGTAAAGCGAAGCGAACGGAACTTTTGGTAGAAGAGAGAATCCATGGAACAGGCAATTAAAACCTATCAACAAGCGTCTTCGGATCAGTTGCGAGATCAATTGATCTTAGACAACGTCGATTACGTGCGCAAAATCCTTAGCACCATCACGGTGGGGTTACCAAAGAACTATGACCGTGAAAATCTAGAGCAGGCTGGTGTCGTTGCGTTAGTCGAAACTGCAAACACGTTCGACATGTCCCGTGGAGTCTCTTTTCGTACGTACTGCTTTCCCAGAATTCGCGGAGCGATCATTGATGAAATGCGTAAAAACTCTCCCGTTCCTCAGAAGATGCTGGAAAACATCAAGCTAGTTAAATCAGCTTACGAAAGGCTGCTACCGCCAGTTACCCCTGAAGACTTGGCAATCGAAACGGGGATGGACGTCGAAAAGATCTCGCAAGTTTTGGAAGCAATGCGATTTTCTAAACCCCAAAACTGGAATGACTTGTATTGCACGATTCACTCTGGATGGCAAGAAGGAGAAGAACAACCTGGACAACGACTTGAAAGAAACGAACTTAAGTCTTTACTGGCCGACTGTATCGAAAAACTACCTGAACGCGAGCGACTGGTACTGGTAATGTACTTTACCGAAGACTTGACGCTGGCCGAAATTGGTTCCGTCATCGGGATTTCCGAATCCCGCGTATCCCGAGTACTGGCAGCCGCTAAATTCCGTTTGAAAGAAATGGCCGGAGCTTCAATGTAAAACCCCGCCGACCCTAGACCACAAACCCAATAGAAAACAACGTGAAAATAATTAAATCAAATACTGCGACTGATACCAGCAATATGTTGGCTTCCTTCGGTACCACTAACAAACAATTGGTGGGTCCGCCTCCGGCAACCATCCAACAAAATGAGGCCGGACACTCGATCAAGGTCAACCGAACCAAAGACGAGGTCGGTTCGATCGAAGTAACCTGTGCCTGTGGTTGCAAAATTTTAATTGGGTGCGAATATGAATAATCACTTTTTTAATATTTCCAATTCAGCAGGCAATCGATATCGCCGTTTGTTCGACAAAGCAGGGGGCAGGCGGCTACTGCTGATTGGCTGGCTCTTAGCAACAGCTGGCTGCGTCTGCACACCCAAACCGCATCGCTGTGCTGGAGCATGCTGTGCCGCAAGGACTACCTCTACGAGGCAACCAATAGCGTCTAAGTCGCACTGCGTTCCATCCCAACAAACACAAATCGAATTAGCTTGTCATCAGGTTGAACCGATTCCAGCCCCTCCACTCCAACACATATCAGAGCCGCTCATGGACACTGAGAAGCTGATGGCCTCAGAACAACTGCCGCTGCCTGAGACCCATCGGCCACTAACCCATGCGACTGGAGTTAATCCACAGCAGCACTCCATCGCGCCTCCAATTCCAACATCCGTCGCCGGGCCACAAGTCGTCAATCTTAGGGGAGCCAGTTTTCGTGAAGCCGGTAAAACGGCGACGGAAATTATGCTGGAACTGAAGTCCGAAAATGAAGAACTACAGCAAAAGCTCACCAAAGAGAAACGTAACTACGACAAGTTATCAAACCGGTTGAAGAGCCAACGGAAAATAAGTCAAAAACTCGCAAGTAAAGTTGACCAAAGCCAGACCGAAGCAGCTCGACTACGCGCGATGATATCCAAACTGCAAGTTGAAGTCGATCGTTTGGTGGTCGACAACGCAAGTATCAAAAAACAGTCGGAATCTGCCCTACGGGAAATCGAGTCGAACCTCGATACCGTTTTGTTGGACTCAATTTCAAGAGCCCGTGAAAAACCTTTCTCGACCAACAAATGATGTAGTCAGAAATTTAGATTTAGGCTGTAGTAAACGATGCTTACAGTTCAGCGATTGCACAGTTGTTTAGGATTCAGTTCCTTATCCATGACCTCAACAATCTCCCGTGATTCATAATGAAAACTAATTTTCGGACATCGATCTGCATAACAGCATTCGCAATTTTGGTTATCAGTGGGTGCGGTCATTTCTCTCTTCGATGCATGCTGCCTTCATTTGGGAATCAAACTTCGACTCCTACTCATCCCGGTGAACCTGAGGATCTACAGTTCTTCGTGAATCAACAAGTTTCGGGAGTACGTCCCCATCGAGTCGCAATAGTTGCCTCTAGCAGAAGCAACGGCAACTATCGTACTCATCAAAAAGTAATCACTGAATTGGCGGCCCAGCTCCGCGCCCGCGGTCATTTCGAAATCGTTGCCCCACCTGATCGATATCTACAGGGCCACTCTGATAATATTTTAGAAGGAAAATTCGAGGAGGCAGAACTTGCTAGTCTAGCACGTGAATTTAATGCCGACGCTGTGCTGCTCATAAAGGTAAACGAATTTCGACCAACACCGCCGATGCGTGCCAGTCTATCGATCGCAATTTTAGACGCTGGTGAATCAGTGGTCGCCTTTGGCTTGAACGGGGTCTGGGATCTGGCGAACCTCGATACGAAACGTTCATTTGAGCAATTCCTGAAGGGGACTTCCAAGGGCACCGGAAACGAAAATGACTTACGGCTGCAATCTCCTAATCAACTTTTTCGTTTTATTGGCTCGCAGGTTGCCGACTCGATTATCCGTTCAGGATTCTAGCTTGAGAGTTCTCCAGCTTAAGCTACCGTTAAAGTCAATCAGTCGATTTAACTGCCTGTCAACGTCTCGTCTATATTCTTAAAAAAAAACAACAACCTCAGCAATCTTTTCAAGCAAGTATTTCCACTGGCGATTCGATCACGGCGTTGTATATCAACGATATTTCAAAGGATTGATCTAATGACGCTTAGACTCTTCAGACTCATTGACATGTTGGTTCTCCCGACCGTGATTGTAATCGTTACCATGCTTTGCGCGATGGTTGTAAAGAAACTCTAACAGCGAATTTGGAGCGTCAAGTGGCACACGCTCTAAGCGATGTACAAGTAGTCGTTATCTGTAATGACGCGTGCGAATCCAGTGGCTTCACCTGCCTTAGAGAACAAGCCAAATTTCGCTAGCAAATCACGTTCGCTAATTGACGTATCGTCTAAATCAAGACGTGTTATCGAACGAGCATTGAGACTATGTTATGCGTGGCGGGGATATCGTGGCGGAAAAGATGAGTGAATTAATTTCGTTCAAAAAATTCAGTTTCGTTGATTTGACAACCACTTCGGCAATTGATCCAACGCCATATTTTTTTATTAACCGCGCTCGCGTCGATTCGGTTGTTCTCAAGCTAATATCTAACTCGCTCGCAATCGCTTTGTTAGGCGTTCCGGCAACGATAAGGTTAAGTACGGCTCGTTCTCGATTCGTTAATTGGCTGTCTGCCTGCTTGAGTTTTGCTAAGCGATTTTTCAATTCCATTTCCGAGAAGTAAGCATCAGTTACGTCTTGAGCAATGCCGTAGTTGATAATTTCGCCTAATTTGTTTCTTTTTCCGTGCGTTTGCACTGAAAGCACTTTTACGTTCTGATCACGAGTTTTCAAAACACGTAGACTCGTGATGGGTCCGCCACCTTTAAACCGGTGCATGTGCACGTCGGATATATTTTCATTTAGACTACTGTTTTCGTCTAATAAATCTAGGTAGCAGTGACCTAATAGCTCAGAAGGGTGGTATCCAAGCACCTGCTGAATCGAGTCACTGACATACAGCAAAACGGATTTTTCGTTATATGAGAAGAAAAAAAAGGGCTCGACAAATGAGTCCAACTGGGGGCGATTTTCAACTTGGTTCGTCATTTAGGCTTGCACGATCTTAGCGCACAACTTGAAGAAAAGGAGGTTGGTACCTGCACGCTTGCTGCCAGAAA
Organism: uncultured Pirellulaceae bacterium; assembly: GCA_964530985.1. Classification (GTDB taxonomy): domain Bacteria; phylum Planctomycetota; class Planctomycetia; order Pirellulales; family Pirellulaceae; genus Mariniblastus. The sequence continues at coordinate 59,509 of CAZHCH010000003.1, forward strand.
TATGCACTAACGTTTAGGTGGAGGAGGGGAAGAGCGACGTACCTCTAATGACACGCCGTTATAGCCATTTATTTCGGGAATCCATCGCAAGATTCACGATGAAAAAAACAGATTTTAAAAAAAGTCTAATTCTTTTTTGCAGCTGCTCACCTTCTAGAGGCAACATTGAGATACAGGGGGGAAAATAATGCTTAAAATCCAACCAATAGTCACCCCGATAAAGACACAGTGCATATCACTCCTCAGTAATCAGCTACTGTGCGCCAAAATCGATCATCTACTGCCACACTTCATTCGTCTCTTTGTTCGCGCACACTATACAACCTAAAAACAGTGAGGCAAACACAACCAATATGGCAAACTTTCGCGACCAGCTGAGGTTAGGCAGAGCAGTGGAATAGGCTAAACATCATACATAGACTGCATCATACATAGACTGCCCAACTCCTTCACTGTCAGTGTGAGCAATACGTGTTGAAACTTTGTTTTTAGCTAAATGCCATAACACGTAAGTACGCATCTACAAGAACCCTTGCTTCGATTGGTGTATGCGATTTCTAAGACGATGGTGACTTAGCCGTCAAAGTGAACAACCCCAACTCAGGTGGCGAGTTAATTCGAATCGCTTCGTCCCCCGAGATACCCCGACTAACATGCATCAACATCGAACCCATTTGAAAAGTACCCGCAGCATAGCGAACACCGTACTTACTGGGCGCGACAATTGGACCGACGACCGGAAAGGCGATCTGCCCCCCATGCGTATGACCGGCAAACATCAAATCAAATTTGTAGTCTCGCGCCCACTCAAACTGATCCGGGCTGTGACTCAACAAAATCGCCAAGTCTGAATCAGGCTGCTCAACTGACGGCGGCAGGCGGTCGACCGCTCGAAACCAAGGCAATTCGTTGCCGGTGATCACGACCTTTGCGCCACCCACGTCGATTTCATGCCACGCACCAGATACTGCCACCAAACCCAACGCTTCGATCCGCCCTCGCAACATCGCTTCATCACCGATCCGTTTGTCGTGATTACCAAGAATATAAAACACACCATACTTGGCCTTCAATTTCCCGATCGTTGACTCAAACCACGCTAGACAATCCGCTTCGTCGACAATGTCGCCAGTAATAACGACGATATCTGGATCAAATTCATTAGCTTCTTTGACAACCTCTTGAAAATACTCGATGCATATATGGCCCGTCAGATGCAAATCCGACAACTGACAAATTTTAAAACCTTCCAGTTCTGGCGGAATTTCAACCGCAAACGTTTGCTTTTGCAGCGTTAGCTTTGAAGCTTCGTTGAGCGGAATTGCGCCCAACAATTCCGGCCCCGCGCCGTTAAAAAACTGTTCCGACACTCTTTCCTCGATGTCCAGCCAAACTCTTTCGGTGCTAATCACTGCTGCAGGCAAACCAACAATGAACCGCCGATAACACCAACGGCTGATAAAGTAAAAACTTACGGCGACCGCTGAATTCATATAAACTTTGGACACAATGAATTTTGAGTCGAAGGTTGTGTCGAACCAAAAAAGCATCCACAGAAAAACAAAAGCGACCGGCAGTACAATGATCGGAACAATCACCTTCTCAGATTGCTTGCGAAATTTACGCGGCAAAGCAGTCGCGTGAATTCGATTAAAGACGACGCACCAAATACCCAAATGCCCAACAAAGCACAAAAGCCACAGCACCAGCGAAACGGGATACTGTTTGGCCCACCCTAACCAACCAACATCAGTCAAACCTAGAATCCAAGGGACCCAATCCATACGGGCTTTCTATTGATCAAAACAAACCGATCACTCTCGCAACCACAAACTTGCTCTGCCGCCGAGGCAGTAGCTTTTTCAAATTTTCACGCAAGCCTTAAATGCCAGCATCGCCCCAAGCGTCTATCTTTTGTCTGCATTTGCTAATTGAGCCAGCGAATTGTACTCAATCTTAGCCTTTGAGAACATACGCAACCTATTCAAACAACTGCCGTAAACGGAGCCTTGAATAAAATACATCGTCTTGAACCTAAGCATAGACAAGTGACTTTTCAAGAGAAACTCAATGCACGCGTGAAACACCGTGTCCAGGCAGTTCAATTGCTGTTTGGTAAACATAGTAATCAAGATAAACTCGCCGGGGCAAACCAACGGCAGACCCGTTCTCCGCAACCAATTATCCGCCGATCACAAGTCGCCCCACAAATTTCACGCAACCAAAAATTAGAACACTCCGCACCGTCGATACCTTCATCGTACTTGATGACGCTTACTGTGCGATCTCCACTACAAGAGCCACTCTCATGACGACCCAAACTCCCAAAATTCTGTTAGTGGGCGACTATTGGCATTCAGACTTCCAAACCTTGATCGCCAACGTCGCATGTGCGACTACCTTAGTTCCGACTGAACAACTGTCGGACGAACACCTCGCCGATTCGAGTTTCGATTTGGTGGCCCTCGCCGCCGCACGTCGCGATCAGTTCTCGCACGCGTGGGTCGAATCCCTTCGCGGCAAGCTCGCACCAATTCCCCTGATCGCTCTACTAGGGACATGGTGCGAAGGCGAACAACGATCTGGCGAACCATGGCCAGGCGTGCCGCGGGTATACTGGCATCAATGGCAGGGTCGAATCGATTTTTTCTTGCATCAAATATCTTCAGGCGGAATAAGCAATTGGCAGTTGCCAGCGACCGCCAATCAAGTCGACTGCGTCGTCAGCCATAGCGCGGAAAATATGTTTTCTTCGGATGAACGTAAATTAACTGTGGGTATCAGCGCGATTTCTGATATGCACTATCAAATGGTGGCCGATGCATCGCTAGCTTTTGCCGCAGAGCCTTTGTGGATCGAACGACATCAGTCAGACAACTTCGCCGATGAGCCATTGTCAGTGATTGTCGTTGACGGAGATTCTTGGGACCAAGATCTACAAGCCCGCATCAACTGGCTCCGCAACGACCTGAAGATCGATTCGCCAATCGTGCTACTGCTAAACTTCCCACGTCCCTCGGACCTACCAGGATTGCACTACACCGGAATCACTGAAGTCGTCTCGAAACCATTTCAGCTGAGCGACTTTGAACTAGCGATCAAACGTGCCGTCAACGCTACAGATCCGTTACTCACCAGCTAACGCCGCTGATCAGACCGGTTCGACCGATTTCTCGGTTAACTGCGTTTTCGATCGCAATCTAATATTGATCATCTCGACAATCAACGCAAAGAACATTGCAAAGTAGATATAGCCTTTGTCAATGTGAGCCCCAACGCCCTCGGCTACCAACATCACGCCGATCAAAATCATGAAGCTGAGCGCCAGCACCTTAACCGTAGGATGATCCTCTACGAACTTACTGACTGGTTCGGCAAATGCGAGCATTACACCCACCGCCAGAATAATGGAAACGACCATTACCCATACTTCTTCAACCATCCCCACTGCGGTGATCACCGAATCCAACGAAAACACGATGTCCAAGAACGCGATCTGCATCAACACCGACGCGAACATTTTACTTGACTTCACTGGAGCATGTTCAACCTCGTGGCTGAACGAGTCATGCATTTCGTGAACACTCTTACCAACCAAAAACAACCCGCCCAAAAACAAGATCAGGTCCTTGACTGAGATCCCATTGGATTCATCAAAGTGCTCTGAATTAATTTCTTCCAATATTTCCGCCGGCAGGTGACTATGTTCGGGATCTTCACCGGATGACAATCGTTGCACAAGCGAAACTGGAACGCCCAAGTCAGTCAAACTAAACACCGGTTCCTGAAACTGATCGCCTTTGACAAAAAAGGAAAGCACCAGCAACAGCATCAACCGTGTGATCAACGCCAACCCCAAGCCTAACCGCCGAGCCAACGGCTGCTGTTCCAAGGGCAATTTGCTCGAAGCAATCGTAATAAAAACAATGTTGTCGATACCGAGCACAATTTCCATCGTGGTCAGTGCCAGAAGTGCGATCGCAAGTTCCATTGTATCAATGCTCGGGTCTAATCTTGGGATGAGTTTGATCGCTTGCGAAGTTCCGTATAACTTCACGGGAAAGCAGATCTGGTAAGACTAGACAATGTGATAGCCGATTCGTTTGACTTGGGCAAACCTAATCGTAGCTAAAATCGAACACCTGCCGAAAAAATCAAACTTCAACCACTACCGGGCCCAACACATCAAACTTGGGATCGATACCTAACCCCGGTTTTTCACTAGCGGCCATGAATCCGCCGACTCGTTGCGGAGCACCATCAGCGGTACTAACCGTTACATAACTGTTGAAGTCAGTACTTGTGAAACGAAATTCTTCCGGTGTGCTATGAGCCAGATGAGCAATCGCTGCAGTCGTGATATCGCCCCCCCAACTGTCTTCCAACGTCATTGCAATCCCCATCGACGCACACCAGTCTCGAGCTTGCTTGGTTTTCGTTAGACCGCCAAACTTGCTGATTTTCAAATTGACCACATCCATCGCCAAATCAGTTTTCGCCTGCTGCAACATCCCCAAACTATCAATACTCTCATCCAGCACAAATGGATTATCAGTGTGGCGGCGAACCGCCAAGCACTCTTGATAGCTCAAACAAGGTTGTTCGATATAAACGTCTAGGTCACGAACTGCCTTGGCGACTCGGATCGCTTCATGTTGCGTCCAACCAGTGTTGGCGTCGGCAATCAATCGATCGCTATCACTCAACGCCGCCCGAGCAGCATGAATTCGTTGAATGTCGGTATCCGGATCGCCTCCAACCTTCAGTTGAAAACGTGTATATCCCTTGTCACGATAATCGACAACGTTCTGCGTCATCGCGTCCGGATCGATTTGCGAGATCGCTCGGTACAACCGAACGCTTTCACCAAAACGACCGCCCATCAACAAGCAAACTGGCAGGCCCGTTGCCTTGCCCAAGATATCCCAACAAGCGATATCTATACCTGACTTAACATAAGCGTGCCCTCTAAGCGCTTTATCAAAAACATGGTTTAGCTTTCCCAACTCTCGTGGGTCCATCCCAATCAGATGCGGCCCGAGCTCTTTAAGTCCCGCTCGAACACCTTCCGCGTAGGCTGGTAAATAGACCGGTCCCAACGGACAAACTTCACCGTAACCAACCAATCCACATTCCGTTTCGACACCAACTACCGTACTATCAAATACGTCGACCGACTTGCCATCGGCCCATTTGTAGCTGCCTTCTTTCAAGGGTAATTCAACGCGGTGTGCAAAAATCCGAGCGATTTTCATAGGAGGGTTTTCAAATGGTTATTTAAGAAAAATAAGGACGCCAAGTATAACCTTAATTTTCTATTTAAACATGCGACAAATCTTCACTATCGCGACATTTCGAGCACACAACACAAGCAACGGTTAAAAAGTCAACGCGACAATGCCCCTCGATCGGACAATGTCCGTCTCAGACGCTCAACCATCGGGTGCTTTGCTTGCTCTTTTGGGATCGCTGCCAGTGCCTGCTTTGCACTCTTAATGGTCGCTGCAGCAGCGTCCGGTTTACCCAATCCTCGCAACACATCCGCTAACATGCAATTCAACAAGGCTCGCCAACAACGGTGCGAAATACTATCTGGCATGGCCTCCACTAAAACAGATTGCAATTCAATCGCCAACTCAAGTTGTCTTTTCGCCCCCTCCAGTCTCCCCCTACGCTTACTCCCAGTCGCCAATCGATGCCGGATATGGATCTCCAACATCGCAAACGACGGATTGCTTGGATAGGACTCCCGCAATGGCCGTAGCACAACCAGCGCCTCTTCAAGCTTCTGTCTAGCGTCTCGCCGAAATCGACTCTTTGCTGAATGCACCGGCTTGCCACTCTGATTAAGTTTCCCGTTCAATTTATTAGAAACGATCGAAACACTTCCGAGTGCCTTAACCAACTCCATTCGAACAAACGTATTGTCTGGATGAAGCTTCAAATACGCCTTAAGAATTTCAATTGCCTTGTCGGCCTGCTGCGTTCTTTCATTGCCATCGCCTCTTGCCAGTGCCGCCAAACCGAGGTAACTGCGAGCCCGCAAAATCTCAGTCGCCGCCAACTCCGAAGTGGCTGCCACCTCCGGCGCAGCTGTCGGAACCTCGCCATCGGCTACATTGACATGCTGACGTCGCATCTGGTCCAACACTGCGACCGCCTTTTCAAGTGCCTCCCGTCGCTCTTTTACCTGCGGCTGTACATTCGTTTTACCACGACGCCTCCGAGAACGACTGGTTCCCAAACCAATATACGCTCGCACCATCTCAATTTGCGCATCTTTATTAGATGCTGATAATTTTTCAGCAATCGCCAGAGCCCTTTTAAAACAAGCAACCGCTTCTTCGGTCCTAAAGCCACGGTTGATGTAGTTACCTTTTTCATTGGCAAGCCTCGCAAGCCAAATCATTTTTTCGTCTTCTGGAATTTGGACGCTGACGTTTGAATCTTCCAGCAATGATATTCCTTGTTCAATCGCATCACTGGCTTGCTGGTTTTTCCCTAGCTGATCCAAAATCCGAGCATGCTGCACACTCGCGCCCACCATGCGCATCACAATTTTAGGATCAGTAGGAGACTGACGCAGTAGTTCTTGATACATCGGTCTCAGGCGTTCCAAAATCTCCGCCGAATGAGGATTCGCTAACGAACTTGGGTCCAAAAACGACTGGTCAACTTGCATAACATCGGAATCCCAAAACTCAATCGAATCGGAAATTGGCGACAAGGCGACGATGTCCACGATTTTGTCGAGCGTCTCGACCGATGATCCGACCATCAATTCTGACCTTTCAAGCGCTGCGATTGCTTTGCGATTGGCGTCTGCCGTAAACAAATACGCCAGCGACGAAACAACCGAAATCGCCAGCAACGCAGCAATCACAGTCGCGGCAGCGATCGCCGACTTTGGTTCACGTCGGCACCAGAGCCCAAACCGCTGCCTGAATGTCGTCTTTCGCGCAACGATCGGTTCGTTCGCAACAAAGCGTCGCAAATCATCTCGTAAATCACCAGCTGCCTGATAGCGCATTTTGGGATCCACAGCCATCGCTTTTAACACGATCGTTTCTAGATCCAATGGCACATCCGGTCGACTTTTCCGAATCGAAGTCGAAGGCGGATTGGCAACAGCTAGTAACAACTCGTTAGTATCACTCTGTTGAAATGCCGGCTTGCCGACCAACATCTCAAATAAAGTCAAACCAATGCTATAGACATCGCTCCGCTGATCCGAAACTCCCTTCAATCGCTCAGGAGCCAAATACCTCAGGCTCCCACTCAAGCTTCCACTTCGAGTGCGTTCGTTGTCGATCGTCGTTGCCAGGCCGAAGTCAGAAATCTGTGTAACCCCAGCAGACTCGACGATGATATTGGATGGCTTAATATCACGATGCAAGACACCGTTGTCGTGAGCGTAAGCGATCGCGTCCGCGACCTGAACCCCCAATTCCGCGACCTGCGAAACTGCCATCGGCTCATCAGACGCTGACAGCTTTTTATCCAGCGACTCGCCATCGACCAACTGCATGACTAGGTAATGCGAACCATCAAAATCGCCCGTTCCATAAATCGGTACGATATTCGAGTGATGCATCGCCGCAGCAAGTTTGGCCTCGCGGTGAAAACGCTCCAAATCCGCTTCATCCATCAAACTCTGCTTCGGCAAGACCTTGATCGCCACGACTCGCCCCAGCGATTCTTGCCTCGCCGCAAAAACGATCCCCATGCCGCCACGACCAATCTCACGAAGGATCTCAAAATCCCCCAACTGTTTGATCTCGTGCCCGGCCAACGTCGCTCGCCCGTCAGCTGCTTCTTGGTGACCGATCTTCACCTTTTCCAACGACAAAACCGCAGGAAAAAAACTTTCAATCTGACCAGCCAGTGATGGATGCCGCCGAACATACTCATCAACCGTCGGCCGCTCGCCATTACGGTGTCGAACTAGAAAGTCATGAGCCAGCGCGTCGACAACCTCGAACTGGCTGTACGCCACATCGTTTTCATCAAAACTGTCAACCTCATGCATCTGGCTCGCCCCAAAAACCAATTTCGAGTGGAACCCTTACGGACAATCCGCACGAGCCCCACCAACTAAATCAACCGCCTATCGACCCGAGCGGCTTCCATGCGTGGGTGCATTTTGTGCCACGTCGCCATTTGGATTCAATTGATTCCGACGAAACTTAGAGGCCAATGTCGCGCGTTCGGCTGCATCAACAGAACCGTTTCCGTCCGCATCAGCCTGATCAAACGCAACTCGCATGTGTTCAGGCAGTTCAGCCCGCATCAAACTGCCATCGCCGTTGACATCCAACTCCATCAACTGATTCGCAAACTGCGTGTCGCCACCCAATCTACCCCGCCGGCTTTGCGGCGCATCGTCTTGACCACGCCCTCGCTTGCCGCCTTTTTCACGTTTGCCCTTACCGCCACCTTTTCCACGTCCACCTTGGGGACGAACTTCTTCTAATGACAAACTACCGTTGCCATCTTTGTCTAACTTCTTTAGCACGGCCGTAGCATTGTCCATTTCTGCCGCCGAAATCGTACCATCACCATCGGTATCAAATAGTCGCATCAATGGCGATGACTGGCCACGGCGTCCACCACCTTTGCCTCGCTGACCATCTTGGCCTTGAGCCTGACCGCGCTGTCCACCTGGTCCGCGCTCCCCACCCGGTCCCTGAGCCAAAACAGAAGATTCCGTCAGCATTAACGCCAATGCCGTTACCAAAAGAGCCGCGGCGAAAAAATTCAATCGAGTATCCATCTTGTCCTACCTTTACTTCAAATTTGTTTAACGTTGTCTCAATCCCTACTCTTACGTAAACACCATTACTCAATTCGATCTACTGAAAATATATTAAATCTACAAAATCCTTGCCTAACGGTCGAAATATCAAACTTCCTTCAGTATTGCACGCAACCGGTCCAACGCTCGCACATACCGAATACTCGCAGCTTTAACTGATAAACCGAGCTCAATCGCAACCTCTTGATTAGTAAGCTCCTCAAAATGCCGTAAGGTCAACACTTCTCGATCGACCTCGTTCATCGACTCGATCGCCTGCTGCGCCAAATCAACCAACTCGCCTCGCACCGCCGCTTGACTCGGCGACGTCAAGTGATCGACAAACCGTCGCGACAAGCATGACGCCGTGTTACTCCAGCGATCGCTGGCAATTGGCTTTGCTTCCCGCAACGTTGAACGAGACGCCGTGCTCAAATGAGTGCGATGGACATTGCTGAGCGTTTGGCAGGCCACCAACCGCAACCACAGAAAAAACGAATCGAACCCTCCACCAACGAAATGTTCCAATCGCTTTTCAGCCGCCAAATAAACTTCTTGCACCACGTCGTCCGGATCAACACGGCCACGCACTTTCCCATCAAGACGAAAATTCACAACCTGCCAAACCCGCGGCCGGTGAATCGTAAATACCTGCGCAAACAAATCCGTCTCGCCAGCCCGCAGTCGCTTCTCTAAATCACTTTCCATCAGCACACTCACCACTTAAATGTGCCAACCAATACCAAACAGATAACACGATCGTTGCCAAAAGACCTTCGAACACGGGTCGAAATTTTTGAAAAAAGTAGTAGATAAGTCATCCAACTATGGGTTTATGTAAACTAACGATGCATGTTAACGTCTGTTTAACATTTCAAATTCTAACCAAATCTCGGCTTGGCGGCTATTTCATGAACACAAAAGCACTACTTTCACCGGGAACACTGCTTCGATCAAAACTGCCTTGGTTACCAGCCATTCTTTCAACCACGGCAAACTTACTTTGGGTCGCGCTGGTATTGAATTTTCTTTTACCAACACTCGGTTCAGCACAGACCGGCTCCAACGCTACTCGCACCACTACACCTGCAGAAAACATCGTCATCCTACTTGCTGACGATTTAGGTTGGGGGGACGTTGGCTTTCATGGCGGTGTTTCTAGCACTCCCAACTTGGATCAACTCGCCAAAGAAAGCGTCGAACTAACACGCTTCTACGCCTACCCCGCATGCAGCCCCGCTCGCGCGGCGTTACTAACCGGGCGTTTTCCACAACGCTACGGAATCGTTGGCCCCATCGGACGTCGTGCTGGCCTACCACTCGACGAAACCATCCTACCGAAATCGTTTCAATCGGTCGGATACCAAACCAGCCTAATCGGCAAATGGCACTTGGGCCACTCGCAAGCCACAGCCGCTCAACCGCACCAACGAGGCTTCGATCATTTTTACGGATTCATGAACGCCTCCACTGATTACTACGAACATACCTCTCGCAACCAAATCGATTGGCAACGCAACGGAAAAACAATCGACGAACCTGGCTACGCAACCGACTTACTGACCAACGAAGCAATCAAGCTGATTGAAAACCGCAACAAAACAAAACCGTTTTGCATGGTCGTGGCCTACAACGCACCACACACGCCGCTCCAAGCGCCTCCCGAATTAATCGCCAAGTACCAACATCTTAAAAATGATCGATCAGCCACCTACGCGGCGATGGTAGAAAGCCTGGACATCGGCATCGGACGAATCTTAAAAACGTTGAAACAACAAAACTTGTCCGACGAAACCGTGGTCGTATTCACTTCCGACAACGGCGCACCTCGATTCGGCGACAACCAACCCTTCAGCGGACAGAAACGACAAGTCTACGAAGGTGGCATCCACGTGCCTTGCTTGGTCCGGATGCCAAACGTCTTACCGCCGGGAACCAAAAATCCTCAGCTTTCAAAACTCGATGACCTGTTTCCAACCTTGGCCGCAGCCACCAGCGTAAAACTCACTAACACCAAACCGCTCGACGGCAAAAACATCTGGCCTCAACTACGCACTGGAACCTCCACCCCACGAACACTCGCCATCGCAGAAAACGACTTCGCCTTGATCACCGACCGCTGGAAACTAATCGCCCACCAATCCGGAAACATCGAACTGTTCGATTTGAACGCCGACATCGGCGAAACAAAAAACATGTCCAGCCAACTACCCGCAGTCGCCATACGACTCAGCGAACAACTCAACACCTTCAAACACAAAATCGCGGCCGACCAACCCGTTGTTTTTGCCAGCGCCGGAAAAGCTGCCGCCCCCTCGCAAACCCAACCCACCGACGGCGAAGGCAGCAAACTAGCCGCCGCCAAACTATCCGGCGACGCGCAGTTCGGCCCACTTGGTGACCGCCGAGTCGAATCGAACGGCAACGGAATCCGTTTGCTGTCAGCCGGTGACCTAAACGGCGACAAACAGAATTCTGGATCGGCTACATTGCCGTTCACTAACATCAACCCAAAGTTTCGTTGGTATCGTTTTTACATTTCCGGATTCGCCCAAGACAACTTCTCTGTCGATCGCGACGACCTGTACCTCAAAGTCGAATTCCTCAAAAACAACGGCACCCAGTCGCTCGACCTAATCAAAGAACGAATCTACCCGCAAGTACTCTCCGAACGAACCGACCTCACAGACGCCGGCACCAACAAAAACCTTGGCAGCGGAACCTGGCGAACCTACTCGATGGACTTCCGCACTCCATTCGCCGAAATCGATTCACTGGCCATTTCGGTCGGCTTCGCCAACGGGACAGGGCAGGGGACTCGTACCGAATTCTGGGTTCGCGAGATGCAAGTCAAACCGATCAAAGCTCCGGCAAGCTACCAACCCAAACCCAACCTCGCCGCGACCTTCCCACAGCCGGACGTCGACTCACTGGTTCACCTAGGCGGACGTTGGTACTTCGACCCCCAGGGCGGCAGCGAAACCGTTCCGAAGAAATTCGACCACACCAACGACGACCAACTACTGTACAAATCCGACAAATTCGAACCCTTGTTCGCCGACAACATGACCTCATGGTTGCGCGCTGGATACAAAGACCGCAACAACGAACTGGTCGCCAAAGACCAATACCGTCCGGACAACTTAGTGATCCAAGTGACCGATGAACACATCGTCATGTACAGCCGCAACCTACCCAACCACCCGACCGCCACCTTCCCCGACCGCTGGCGCATGCTCGACGGGAACCCGTCCTACATTCAAGAACAAAGTAACGTTTGGCGAATCCCTATCAATCCAAAAGTCAAACCCGACCACATCGCGATGAACGCTCAAAACGAAAACAAAGCGTTACCGATGGGGCCGATCGGCGTTGCCACTAACGGTGTGATTTTCTTCAACCCGTTCGACCATATCTTCGAAACCGATGCGACTTGGCGATTGGATCGATGCTGCGGCCACCCTAGCCCCCGCAGCCAATATCACTACCACAAATATCCTGTGTGCGTGAAGACGCCGTGGAGCGACGAAGGCCAAACCCACTCGAACGTGATCGGGTTTGGCTTCGACGGGTTCCCCGTTTACGGGCCATACGAAGGCAAAGGTTTGCTCGCGCGAGACGACGAGCAAAACCCTTTGAACGATTTCAACTTGCACGAAGACGACCGGCGAGGCCCGCACTACCACGTCACCCCTGGCAAGTTCCCGCACATCATCGGCGGC
>CAZHCH010000004.1:0-1618 GCA_964530985.1 uncultured Pirellulaceae bacterium
GTTTACTTTCCCGACGTTTGATAGCTCGGATATTGTCAATGGAGTCAGTGGCCAGACTGCAAGTGGACCAATCAGCTTTGACATCTATAGTGGTATTTCGACGGGTAATGTAACGGAGGGCACAGACGGAATTGATGACATTTCATTCTCGTTCGGGATAATCCAAGCATTTGACGTGTACGGAGCAGGTGCGCTTAATCCACTTAGGGGTGTCGGTCACGATCTTCGGCAATCTGGCTCAGGATTGCAAGGAAGGAATCGTATTGGAGACGTTACGGCTGCCGAGTCAAGCACCGGTGACGTTGTTGGATTTTCAGTCACTGTTGAGTTTGGAGACCATCTCACGATTCGTTCAGAAAACGTAGACGTTTTGCTTAACAGCGTCAACACGCGAGGTGAGGCCTTCGAAGCATCGTCGGTTGTGTTTTTGGATCATGATGGCAATCCATTTGGTGCAGCAAATTACACCGGTTTTTATGATGCCGCCCCTTTAGGAGCGGGAGCGGGCGGAACCGCAGATGTTGCGATCAACAGCGACCCGTTCGAGATTACTGGAACCGGGGTCTACGTGGCAGACAATACGGACACAGTTGACATTACTGACCGACTTAACCCTGTGCAAGGATCAACAGTCTCTTCTAACAACTTTGACCCAAATGCCGCTGAAGATGCCGGACTGGCTGACGGAACTTTGATTGGCGGTTTTACGTTCACTACCTTTTTGGAGGACGTCGCAAATACTGCAGCTAACGGTGCGGTAACTACTACCGCAACTTCTTTCACATCAACTTTAAATGGTGTAGACCTTGTCGTTCAAACAAATGTTGTGCCTGAGCCGTCTAGTTTGACAGTGGGAGCCATGGTTGGTTTGACGTTTCTGGTTCGTCGTCGTCGCCAAGCCTAATTGGTGCGATTGCGATTTGGGATAACGATCTTTGCAGTAAGCTAGGTGTTGACACAACAGCAACGTGTCACTGGGATCGTTTTTTCCGCTTTCGTAGGCGAAAGTTATGCGATAAGCGGTCGCTACGGCTGGGTAGATGGCGTAGATGGTGACGTCATCATACCTCAGCGGTGCCGCGACAAGCGCACACTTGCTGGATTGAGGTGGCGTTCTAACTCGAGGGTGCCAGCGATTTGAGTACGCTTGCGACAGAGTTATTATTGCTTTGCGTTTTGGTTGATCCAGCCGAGTATTCGTGCGCGTAGTTTTCTGGCTGTCTTTCGACCGGTTGTGGGGTGGGTTAGTTGGAGTTCGCGTTGGTCGTCCAGGACGACGTGAATCATTGCACCATTTTTTTTGTCGGCGTTCGTTTTAGTAATTTTAACGTCGGTGATTGATGAGAATGACGCGACAACTTTTTTGAGTGAAAACGGGACTAGTGTCATTCGTTGTCGCCAAACAAATTCTTGGAGGTCGGCATCGAAAACAGCACGTTTGGAACTCGCCAGCCACATTGCCGTTCCCACGATAACGGCTCCTGTCCAGCGCATCGCATTACCGGACGAGTCCATCTCAGCAGTTGCAAAGTCGGGACCGAAGAAAATAACGGTGCCGAAAAGGCCAGCGGCGATTGCGAATGGGTTAGTACTTGCAACGGTAATTAGCCGTGACTGG
>CAZHCH010000004.1:1718-71437 GCA_964530985.1 uncultured Pirellulaceae bacterium
GCCAGCGGCGATTGCGAATGGGTTAGTACTTGCAACGGTAATTAGCCGTGACTGGTTTTCTTCTGCGATTTTCACTTTTGCATTTCGATGGTGCGAGTTAGCTGAGAAATCAGTTCGGGGCGTGCTGTTGATTAGCGGTTGTGCTTTGGTTTGAAAATCTAGGCTCAACCATAGCAGCATGCCAGTAAATCAATGCTCGCCAATTTTCCCGCTTCAACGAGAACCAATCTCCGCGTCGGGTGAAGCCGGCACGGGGTTATTGGTGAGGTGATTGGCTTGCCAGCGGTATTCTGGCCGTTTGCCGTCCCGCTCTCCCCGGCCCACAAAAGGCGGGGATTGTGGTCGGAAACGAACCGATAACGGAGCGGCTATATAGATTCGCAGGTGCGTCACCGTTGGAATTGCTTGGCTCGGGTGGCTGTTTGTTTACAACCCACCGTTGTTCATCATTGGCAGTAGTTCTTCCATCATGGTGATCCCTGCAGGACCGACGAGGACTACGAAAATACCGGGGAAGATGAATAGAACAAGCGGGAAGATCAGTTTCACTGCCGTCTTGGACGCTTTCTCTTCTGCCATTTGCCGGCGGCGAGTACGCATGGCTTGACTTTGAATACGCAGTGCTTTACCGACACTCGTACCAAACTTGTCGACTTGAATCATGACGGAAGCCAGTGTCTTTAGGTCGTCGACGCCATTTCGTTCCCCTAGTTCTGTCAGCACAGTTTCCCTGGTCGAACCATATTGTAGTTGCTGGTTACATACTTGGAATTCGTGTGCCACGGTTGGATGTGTGTCAACCATTTCTTCGGCGACTCGACGCAGGGCTTGGTCCATACCAAGACCAGCTTCGACACAGACGACCATCAGGTCGAGTGAGTCCGGCAGGCCAAGAAATAGTTTTTGCTTACGAGATCGAGCAGCAAGGACTAAGGCAAAATGTGGCAGGTAGGAAGCCAGTGCTCCGACCACTGCGGCGTATGCAAATGGCCATAAGGAGAATCCAGTTGAGAGCAGTCCAATTCCGCCACCTATGACGAATCCACCAATGGCACAGAAGAATCGCAGGCTGGCCATGAGTTTGGGTGCGTCGTCGTTTCTCCAGCCGGCTTCGTTGAGTAGCTGCTTCTGGGAGTTTATTTCCTTTTCCGACTTTGGCTTAAGCGCTTCGGTAATTTTCGGGTTGTATTTGGTCAGGTAATCAGCGATAGACGCTTTGGGGTCTGATTCTTCTTTGTCGTTACGCCGGCTGAGTCGGTCAAGCCGAGATTCGGTGCGGGTTTTTGAGCCAAGAACAAGTTCAGCAAGTAAGTATACACCAACGACAACGGCACCAAAAATGCCAATGATCATTAACCAATTAGCGCCGCCGGTCTGTGCAATAAAAATAAGATTCGTCATTCGTCTATACCTTAATGTCAATAATTTTCTTGATTGCGAACGCTCCGAGGAATTGCATGATGATCGCACCGGCGAGCAACATTTGTCCGATGGGGTGGTCGAAAAGTGTCGCTGCGTATTCGTAGTTGATTCTTAACATGACTAGGAATAGCAGGGGGGGCAGGCCTAGCAATACGATTCCGGACATTCGCCCTTCACCGGTGAGTGCTTGGATTTGTCCTTTGATTTGGTATCGTTCGCGAGTCAGGTGGGAGATTTTCTCGAGAATTTCAGCGAGGTCACCACCAGTTTGTCGCTGCAGGATCACGGCGGTAGCAAAAAATTGCAAGTCAAGGTTCGATATCCGATCGGTCATGTCGCGTAAAGTGTCGGAGATTGAAACACCGAGGTTTTGTTGTTCGAACGCATGATGAAACTCAGGGCCTAGTGGCTCGTTAACCTGAGATCCAACCAGTTGGATTGCTGCTGGTAGGCTTTGACCGGCTCGAAGAGCTTGTCCCATAAGGTCCATCGCCGCTGGAAGTTGGCGTCCGAATTCCTCCATGCGTTTGTTGCGTTTCCAGCGAACGTAAAGCAGTGGTAGTGGGACTGCAATTAGCCCTGCGACAATTGATAGGAGGTAGAACCTAGCTGGCAACAAGTAGAAGCTGACGCCTGCGGCGCCGATACCTAACGCAAAGGTCATTACGAGCAGTTTTTGAATCGTAAAGTCAGTGCCAGATTGCTCGAGCATTTTTGAAATTGGGAACAACTGGTTTAGTTTGGCAGACCAGTCGTCGCCGTCTTCGGATAAGCTTCCTTTGAGCAGGCTCAAAGTGGACTCTGTTGGCTTTTTCGAGGAACCGCGTCCGGAGTTCTGGGTCAACGAAGTCAGTCGATCTTCGACGTCTTCATTTCCTTGCTGTAGCATGGTCAGCACAGCGAATAGCATTCCGCCAACGCTGACGGCGACTGCAAATAAAACGAAGTATAAAAGCATGATTTGGGTTCTCTTGTGTGTCTTGGTTGCTCGGTTGGGGGCTGTCGTTATATGGACAAACCTAGATCTGCATCATTCGCAAAGTGTCGTTGGTAAACCAAGCGACGGTTAAAGTTAGTCTTCCATCATTACGCGTTCACGGAAGATGCTCGCCGGCAACTTAATGCCCATTGCTTCGAGTTTGTCCATGCACTTTGGTCGTACACCAGTACAAACGAAGTTTCCTTTGGCCCGACCGTTTTCGTCGACACCAGTTTTGTTGTATTTGAAGATGTCTTGCATTACGATCGTGTCGTTTTCCATGCCACAAATCTCGGTGATTCGTGTCACCTTTCGAGGTCCACCTTGGAGGCGGTTGGCTTGGATAACTAGGTCAACCGCACTGGCGATCTGAGTACGCATCGCTTTGATTGGCAATTCGAAGCCTGCCATCATGATCATGGTTTCCATACGAGCGATGCAGTCACGAGGGGTGTTCGCGTGAGTTGTGGTCAACGAACCTTCGTGACCGGTGTTCATCGCTTGAAGCATGTCTAGCGTTTCTGGGCCACGACACTCACCGATGATGATTCGTTCAGGACGCATACGCAGGCAGTTTTTCACTAGGTCCGTTGCCGAGACAGCACCTTTGCCTTCAATGTTTGGTGGACGAGTTTCGAGGCGAACTACGTGGTCTTGCTGTAGTTGAATTTCAGCCGCGTCTTCGATCGTAATGATACGGTCTTCGTTACTAATGAAGCTAGAAAGTGTATTCAGCAGAGTTGTTTTACCTGAACCAGTACCACCTGAGATAACGATGTTCAGACGCGCCTTCATTGCTCCTTCGAGAAGCATGACCATTTCTGGGGTGAACGCTTTGTAGTTCAACAGGTCTTCGAGTTTCAGCGGGTTTGAGCCGAAACGCCGAATTGACATGGCAGCACCGTCAAGTGCCAGTGGCGGAATGATTGCGTTTACACGAGAGCCATCAGTTAAGCGAGCATCGACCATCGGGCAAGTTTCGTCTACACGACGACCAACTTTGGAAACAATTCGGTCAATGATCTGAAGCAAGTGGTTGTTGTCGCGAAATTCGATTTTCGCCTTTTCCATCTTGCCACCACGTTCGCAGTAGATGTTTTTTGGCCCGTTAATCAAAATATCGCTGATCGTTGGATCTTTGAGCAAGAACTCAAGTGGTCCTAAGCCCAACGTTTCATCCATGATCTCCTCAACCAAGCGATCTCGCTCAGTACGGTTCATCAGGTTTTCTTCGAGTTCACAAAGCTGCTCGATAACCAAACGAATTTCGCGTTTTAAAACATCACCTTCAAGGTTACCAACCCGGCTAAGGTCAAGTTTTCCGATTAACTTTGCATGGATTCGCTGCTTTACCTGTTCGAAATCGGTTCCTCTACTGGCAGTGCTCATCTGAATTCTCCTAGGCGATCGTTTATCGACCGCTGATATCAACGCGTCATGAATTTCAATTTGGTGCTATCTGGATACTTCTTGTTCCAGAGTGTTGCGTAAATACAACATGGAAACATACAACACAGTTTGTATAAGGAGTAAAAACTGCTGGAAGAATCAGGTTTATGTTGTCGCCACAGGGTTCCCCGTCGTTATGACGCCTACAACCAGAAAGGTAAGCTTGAGGCTCAAGTAGCGCTGGCCTAAGAATGAGCGAGTTTAGGGATTATTGGGGTAATTCGGGGGCGTGTTTTCCACTTCGGCGAACTCACGGTGGTTATTCTTAGGGGGTTGCAATTCTTAGAGGCCCAATGACTAAGGATGCGTATACATGCTGCAGGGTGAGAGCTCAGCGGTTTCGGGGTCAATTCGCATGCTACTTTTCAGAGACATGATGAAGCTACCGTTACTAGGCGTAGATACGGTTTAGTTTCTCAAGCGTAATCTGAAGTGGTCCCAATAAGTTTGCGCAAACCAGAAACTTGGCTCGATCAGTAAGGATAACGCTGAAGTTAACAGCGCGAGTCAGGTTGTAAATTGCCTGTGGGACTCGGAAAAATCCTGCCTAAAACTACGAATCAAGCCGATAAAAGGCGGTATTGTCGGTTTGACTATTGGTTGATCAAAACCTACTATAGTAGTACGGAACGGTCTCAAATCGTTAATTCATAGGATTTTTTGGCGATATTCAGCTTCACGGCAACGTGAGCGGGTTATCTGTTCAGGCGATCCTGTGCTTTGATAGGCGGTTTGATCAGCTTTTGCTCCGAGGTGCCTAAATGGTGGCGATTCGAGTGGCAGGGTCCCGATTGGGCAAACCGGGTTAAATAGGCGATATTTTTGGTGGCGAGATTTTCGATGCCAAATAGAATGTCTTTGGTGGTCTTAGGGCCGTTTTGTTGAGGGCAAGGTAGATATGGCGGATCCGGAACGCGCATGTCTTCAAAATATTTTCGGTTTGGAGTCTGTTATGACCAAGTGCACGACCGAAGTCGCGCTTAGAGGAATTCTTACGTTTGTTGCAGTGATTGCATTTCAGGCTGTCACTTTCGCCCAGCCTCAGTGTCGACTGGCGACGTTCGACAATGCTGGTAAAACGTACTTTGCGTTGAGCGTAAAGGCTCAGTCTAGCGAATCGTCAAGAGCTAGTGATGTTGTTATTTGCGTTGATACTTCAGCGAGTCAGACTGGCCCGTTCAAGCAAGGTTCAATCGCAATCGCAAAGCAAATTTTGCGGAACTTAAGCGCGGAAGATCGCGTTAAGGTTTTGGCCGTTGATATTGACCCTGTTGTATTGACGAAAGATTTTGTTTCACCGAGTGATAGTAGTGTCGGTGCGGCAATGGAAACGTTGGGCGAGCGAGTGCCGCTTGGCACGACTGACTTTGAAGCGATGTTGAGTCAGACAGCAACACTTTTCCCTAGCAAATCACAGCGAAACAAAAACATCATCTATATTGGTGATGGAATTAGCTCTGATAACTTGCTTGAGACATCTGCTTTTAAGACTGTTGTTGACAAATTAGTCAAGAATCAGGTTTCGGTTTCTAGTTTCGCGATTGGTCCGGACCGCAATGTTGCGCTGATGGCGAGCTTGGCAAATCATACGGGTGGAAACGTCCAGATTGATACTGATTCGGAAAATACTATTGTTGAAGCGGCTTCAGCTTTGGTTCAGACAGTTCACGGTTCGGTTTTTTGGCCAACGAACGTACAACCTAGTGAAGCTGTTATCGAAATGTACCCAGCAGCTTTTCCACCGTTACGGTCAGACCGTGATTCGGTTTTATTGGGCAGTATCGCTAGGGCGGATTCCATCGAATTTTCTCTCGTTGGAGACATCGATAGTAAGAGTCAAACATTGGACTTGCGAGTTGTTCCAGAGTCGTCAAGCAAAGATTTTGCGTTCTTGCCTGGAATGATTCGTGAAGCTAAAAATGACAAAGGCTTGCGTTTACCAACGGTTGGCTCGGCTGGTTTACGAGAGTTTGCTTTGAGCCGAACGAAAAAGTCGCTTCGGCTTAGCAATTTGGCCGCACAGGCGCTCAGCGCGGGGAATATAACTGCTGCCGAGCGATTAGGCCAAGGAGCGCTTGTAAATAGTAACGATCCTTCGGGCACACGTGCTGCTTTGCTTGCGATGGCGAAGCCAAAGTACCGAGTACAGGACGATGTTTTTGGTGTACCAAGTGAGGTTCAGATAGAGGCGCCTCCGGCTCCGGTTGATCTAGCTCCGGTACAATTAGAAATTCCGGTTCCGAGTGCTCCTGTTGAGCATCTACCAATGCAGAAAGCTGTTGAACCAGCAGTGCCAGGTGACCTATCAAATGGGATTTTCTTACAAGGCGAAGAGGAAGCTGATGAAGTTCAGCGCTTATTGCGCGGTAGCGGCAGCCAGTCGCGTGGTGTTGTGCAGGGGGTTGAGCAGCTTCAAAAAGTTACTAACGAAAAATACCAAACAGTGGTTCGTTTTGAAATCCAGAGCGCCAGTCGACAGCTACCAAGCAATCCAGATCTTGCGATAGAACGTCTTAAGAGCACGCTGGAGAGTGTTCGGTTGGCCCCTGATCTTTATGATTCGGTTCGAGCTGAATTGTCAGCGAGGCTGGAATCAAGTCTTCAGTCGGCTCGCCGCCAAAAGTTTGAACATGACGAGGTAGTTGCTCGTCGTCGGCAGAACGAGGCAATTGCTCTTGAGAACCGTGAGAATGTACGACGGCTTGAGCGAGCAGAAGACCGAATTGCAAATTTGATGCGTCGTTTTAAGGATTTGTTGGGTGAAGAGTCATACGATGATGCCGTGGCGGTTACGGAAGAAGCTTTCCGTTTGGCTCCTAAAAAACCTGCAGTTTCTGCTGCCGCTGCTTACGGTCGCTTGGCTCGTAACTTGGATAAAGAGTTGAAGCTTCGGCGTAGAAAACAAGACGCGGTTGTTACTTCATTGTTCGATGCTTCGTTGGCTACGGTACCCTATCCGGGTAATACGCTGATGATTTTCCCGGATGCTGATGAGTGGCGTGAGAAGCAACTTCGTCGTGCGAAGTTTCAAGATTTCCGCTTGTCCGGTAGTGAAGCGGAAGAAAAGATTTTGAATGCGTTGGATTTGCCTGCTGAGTTTGATTGGGAGGAGCAGGCTTGGACGGAAGTCAAAGAAGAGTTGGAGGAGAAGTACGGTATTAATATCGTATTGACGTCTTCTGCTACGGATGACTCATTGACTGAAGACGAGACCTTCAATTCGAAGCTAAGCGGAATCAGCTTAAAGAACGCGTTGCGAATTGAGCTAGCAAAAAAGAACGCCACTTTCGTGGTTAAAGACGAAGCGTTACAGATTATCTCGCTTGAAGAAGCCGATGACGAAAAATGGTTTGTGACAAACGTTTATAATGTTGCCGACTTGGTGGCGTCGAGACAAAATCGCATTGGCGGTGGTGGATTTGGCGGAGGATTTGGCGGCGGCGGGTTCGGTGGCCAAGGCGGTGGATTTGGCGGCCAAGGTGGAGGTGGATTTGGCGGCCAAGGCGGAGGCGGATTTGGCGGAGGCGGAGGTGCTTTCTGTATCCAAAGCGGATCGGTCGAGATCAACATGCCGCGCAAAAACCTGAATTCTTCCAAGCGACAATCAGGCACTGTCAATCTGTCCAGTGAGAGCAAGCCGGTTGTTCAATGGAAAGAACTATTCTCGAAGCAGTTGGTGGCTCCAGCAGAGGTGCGTGCTACTGTCCGCAAGCTTATGAAGGATGAACAACCTAAAGAAGTTGTCGCATTGATCATGGCTGCCATCGAGAATGGTCAACTACAAGGGTGGATGCACGAAGCTTTGGTTTTAGCCATGCAAGTTTCGGGTGAGTCGCAAAATCAAATCGAACGAGCGTTGATGTCGAGTGCTGATCTTTCAGGTCAGCCTGACGACGTTTTACTGTCTGCCAATTATATGGCTAATAATGGTATGGAAGTTCGGGCGTTGAAGCTTTTGCGAACTTTTGCCAGAGCCAATCCAACTCGTTTCGAGCCTTACGTGATTGGTTTAAAAACAGCAAAGCGAATTAATGACCTTGAAGGACAGATGTGGGCAACGGTTGGAGTGTTTAGTCAGGAATGGCCTGAGCACCGTAAAATCATTGCTGAAGCTAAGTACGTAGCAAAAGGAATTCAAGAAACTCTTGCTGCCGAAGGTAACTCCCAACGACTTGCAGAATACAATCAGCAGTTGGCGGCAGCTCAAGAACGCGACTGTTTGATTCGTGTTCGTTGGACTGGCGATGCTGACTTGGATCTGTTGGTTTTTGAACCCGGTGGTACGATTTGTTCTCGTCTGGAGAAAAGGACTTCGTCTGGCGGTGTCATGCTGGGCGATCAATTTTCACCCGATAAAAATCACAATGGTGAAATTGTTGAAACGTACGTTTTACCAAAAGGTTTTGCGGGCAATTACCAACTAGTGATTAACCGTGTTTGGGGAGACGTTACTTCTGGCAAGGCAACTGTTTCGATCACCAATCATTACAAGTCTAAGAGCCAACAAAGTTTGACTCGACAAGTAAAATTGGACAAAACGGGTGCTATTGTTCATTTCGCTTTAGATCGTGGGCGTCGTACTGAAAATCTTTCAGACCACGAGATCAAGAATTATGTGCAGGAGCAGTTGGCAACAAATCGTAATACGCTGATGGCTCAACTTAGTAAAAATCGGTCGTCATCAGCTGCGAGTGAATTCTTTGGTGGTCAATTTGAAGTTGATGGACAAATTGCTGGTGGTGGTGGTGTGTTGATTGGTGCTCAGCAACAGGTTGGTTACCGACCGGAGATTACACAGTTGATGGAAGGTGCTAACTTGCAGTCGACTGCTTCGACAGCAGATCGATTGTTTGTGCTGGTGGCACCATCACCGATGTTCCGGCAAATTACCGAAGTATCAACCTTTAACATTTTGGCACCGGCTGACGAAGCAGCAGGTGAAGCCCAAGCGCTTGGTGGTGGTGGACTCCCAGGCGGTGTTGGTGGAGGATTTCCATAAACCCTTAGTGTTTCGCGCAGAACTCACTTGGTATTTAACATTAAAGGCACTTTGGTTTTTCCAGAGTGCCTTTTTTTGTTCGTCTACGTTAAAACGCCAATCCACTTCGAAACAGAAAAGCATCTTCGATATCCAGTGCGTTGTTGGGGCTTGACCGGTAAACGATTTCGCGATCGAAAACGTATCCGACTTCTAAAAAGCCTGTTACTCGTCGGAGCCCAATCCATTCTAGTCCTATGAAGGACCGGACATCATTGATATCGGCTTGATCGGGGGTGCCATCAGCACGGTCGATGACCCAACTGCCGCCGCCATATTCGGCTCCCACGTAGCTCCAGACTTCGTAATTACCTAAGTTCGGTAAGCGATGGGCAAGTTTGGTACGTGGGAAATAAAGATCCCAGCGGATGTTTGGGTTGGGCGACATAAATACGCCGAAGGCAGGCAGCAACTTGCGATCGATGCGATCTAAGTATTCGACCCCGAGCTTTCCAATGGTGTACTCGTTGATACGGCTCCAGCCCACCAGCTTCCCCGTAAAACGGATTCCGTCGGAACTTGAATTGTCAAAGTCACTGTAAAATCCAATGGTAAAGCTGTTCTCAAAGCCAGCATTTCTGGCTGGGTTGGTGGTATGATCGAACGACAAGTAGGCACTGTTCAGCCGAGACGGCAGGTCAAAACCCGGATCGACGTTTGAATCTGGGCCGTCGATCCAGTGGAAGATGAAGCCAGGGCTGATTCGAAGTGGCTGAGTAGAGCCCAAGAAGTTGGGCAATGTCAGAGTCGTGGCTAACTCGAGGTCGTTCAGGTTTAGTTGATTGTCGCTGTCACCAACAATCCATGTTTGACGGGCTCTAGGCCTTTCAAGTACCCGCGGCAGAAAATTGTTTTGAAAACTCGACCAAGCTTGCCTCGGCCAAGTCCAATCAACTGATGGCAACCAATTGTTGCCAGTGCCTTGGTAGGGTTGGATTGGCTGTTGAGAAAAGGGAGTAGGATTAAAGGGAGGTGTTTGAAAACCGGGGTTGGGAAACGGGTTGGTTGCTCTTGGAAACGTAGGAAAGTTAGGGCTCGGACCGACCGCTGGGGGCGGGGTGAGCTGGCCAAGGCCCGATGGAAGTATGTTCTGAGGTAACTGGGCGCCCGGTGAGAAGGCATCGAATTGGGGTAGAGTGGGCTGGGTAAACCCGGGTTGGGCAATTGGCGGAAATTGGTTGTTCGGAATTGCAGGAAGTGTGCTGGGTGGCGTTGGTAATCCCGAGTTTGGCTGGCTGCTACCAAAGAAATCCTGTAACTGTACGCGTTGGCCGTGCAAACGCGCCGGCATCAGTGCTAGCGTGAGCATGCAGCCAAGCACGAGCATGCAGCAGATTTTACATAAAATCGCGAGATGTTTTGATTTTTCGCTAAACAATGAATCGCCGTTAGTCGATAACCGGATTTCTTTTGGTCGTAGTTATCAGTGTGGGGATTCTTCGTCAAGACGTTTCGCTTTTGCGCCAGCAGGTCATTGAGATTAATTGTCGCTTGAGAGGTTGGTCTAATAGCGCATAAAAAAAGCCCGCCGAAGCGGGCGGGCTTTTTAAGTGGAGACGAGGGGGCTCGAACCCCTAACCCCCGCCTTGCAAAGGCGGTGCTCTCCCAATTGAGCTACGTCCCCTTGGGAATTCGATGAGTATAAGTCTCACTCTTCGAACAAATCTTAATTACTTACCAGCGGCCAAAATAGGTCAGCTTGTAAGCAAGTGGGCGTGCCAGAATTCGAATCTGGGACCTCATCGTTATCAGCGATGCGCTCTAACCAACTGAGCTACACGCCCCAATGTGGGCTGCGGAATGACAGTTACCTTATCGAGTCGCCATTGCAAACAACGGACACTGATAACGATTTATGGTTCGATTTCACTCCTGAACCACCGTCTTCGTGTGGCGATATTCTACGGACAACTATTTTGCTGTCAAACGGCTTTCGAGCTTGTTTTATCGTTTTTTTCCAAAGCCTTCTGAAGAAAAAAGCAAAAATCTGCCTGCAAAATTGTCGTTGCAAACTGATTGGTACTTTGGCAGCGTTTAGCCGTGGTTTAATCGCTGTTTTTTGGTGTGAGACGCTTGGATTGTCGGAGCTTGTGTTCATAAGCTTCCGCTGTTTTGTTTCGTTTTCTACGGTTCTAGGAGTTGCCAAGCGGGCGTGGCCCCGTTGTATTCCGGCCGGATTCTCGATTCTGCCGCAAGCAAGGGAACCGTCTCGGTTATCGCTTCTAGATATTTTAGAGGCGAACCTGTTTAGGTTTAGGAAGGATTAAGCGGCTTTGGTTCGATCTTTTCGCCCTCATCAACGCGTCGGGGGTTATCAAATCGGAAGAATAGTTCGTGCCAGTTCCTAAAGGCAATCGTTAAACTCTGCCAGTCAATTTTAGGAAACCGTTATAAATACTCTTCAATTTGACTTCCGGTGAGGCTCCTATATAAGTAGTCTATCGAATTGAGGCAGTTGCAGGGCGAATTCGGCCTGCATGAATTGAATAGAAGCTCGGGTACATCTTTCGAACAGGCAATTTTGCATGACTTTTCGATTTCGACAATTAGTTTTTACCGTCTTGTTGGTTTTGGCTGTTGGAACCTTGTCAGTTCTTCAGACTTCAAATGCTCAGGACAAACAATCTAAGCAATTGAATCAAGCGATGGGTTTTAAGCCTAAGTTTGCTTCTGAGCTATCCTATGAGCGACCCAATGCCGCGGTTTTGAAGGGCTGCAAAATTGAGCGAACGAAAAATCCTCCTGGGTTCGTTGTGTACCACGAAACTGGACGTGTGCTGAGGAAGTTCGTTGATACAAACAAAGACGAAAAATTAGATCAGTGGTCTTATTATCAAGATGGGTTGGAAGTTTATCGAGACGTAGATTCGAACTTCGACGAGAACTTAGATCAGTACCGATGGCTTGGTTCTGCGGGAACTCGTTGGGGAGTGGATCGCAATCAAGACGGAGAGATTGATTTTTGGAAAGTTATCTCTCCTGAAGAGGTTGCTTATGAGTGTTTTCAAGCGATCAAAAAACGTGATCAGAAACGCTTCAACCGACTTCTATTGTCTGAAGCAGAGATTAAATCTTTTGGGCTGGGCGCCGCAATTTTGAAGGATGTTTCCAGCCGTTGGCAGACCGCTCGATCGAAATTTTCAAGTATGGCCAGCAGTCAAAAAGTGATTGGCCCCAAGTCCAAGTGGGTTTATGCTGGTAATGGACAGCCCGCGATGATGGCAGCTTCGGGAGGTAGCTCTAAGGATCTCGTGGTCTACGACCATGCATCTGGTTTCTTTGAAAATGGATCCAGTACTCAGCAAGTTGCTCTTGGATCGATGGTGAAGGTCGGTGAAGGTTGGCGATTGGTTGAGCTGCCAGAGATTGTCGACCCGAAGCAACCGCTCGATAACGGCGGCGTGTTTTTCCCGCGAGAAGATTGGCGGAATCCTGTTGAGGAAACAGATGATCGGCTTACTGTTCTGTTGGGTGACCTGACGGAAGTTGAAAAGTCGCTCACATCAGCCAAGGGCGCGGCGATCGAACGTAATGAAAAGGCCAAGGCAGATGTCTTGGTCAAGTTAGTGGCACTTTACAGTGAACTTAAAGACCCAGTTAATGCTGCTAACTGGCAAGAGAATTTAGCGGATTCGGTTTGCAGCGCTTATCAAAACGATCGGTTTGCCACTGGGATCGATTATTTGAACCGTTACATGTTGGCTAATAAAGGCGCTGCTGGGCTCGATTATGTCAAATGGCGCTCGATCTTTGCTGAATTCGCATGGGTTAACGAAAATGGTTCGAAGCAACAGATCGCAGCCGCACAGACAAAGCTTGTCGGTGAATTGAAGGCGTTTCAGAAAACATACCAAAACAGCAAACGCTTTACGCCTGACGCTTTAGTGCAGTTGGCAGTTCACTATGAAGTTAACGATAGCGACGAACCGGAAAAAGCGATGGAATGGTATCGTGAATGTGCCAAGCGTTTTCCAACGACGTCTTTTGGCAAACGTTCTAAAGGAGCTTTAGTACGCTTGGGAAGTTTTGGAAAAACCTTTCCGTTTGTTGGTAAGACAGCCAACGGGCAAGCGTTCGATATTTCTCGGTTAAGAGGAAAGATTGTCGTCCTTCACTTTTGGGAGACTTGGTGCTTTAGTGATGGCGACATCGAGGAGTTGGCCCGACTGCAAAGCAAGTTTAAGGGTGATGTTGTCGTGGTTGGCTGTAATATCGAAGGGGCGTCAAACGGTGGTTCCGACGCTGATGCCACGAAAGAGTTTCGTGCGTTCGTTAGTCGCAATAGTAAAAAATTGACGTGGACGCAGCTCCACGCTCCAGGAAGCGTTGACGGCAGTTCGCTCGCCCAGCAATTGGGAATCGCCACTGAACCGACGGTCGTTTTGGTTGATCGCTTGGGTAAGTTGGTTGAAACCAACATTTCTCTTGGTGCTCTTGAGCGGGAGATTGTACGAGAGAAGCGACGCAGTGACAAAAAGCGGTAGTTAGCAAGTACTTTGTTGTCTGTCCTTGGGTGCTAATGCCGCAACCAGTCAATTGAGATGGTAGCAAGGGCGAGTGGTGTCGTGAGCTACCATCGGCGGCCGGACTCGATTTTTAACTGTTTTACCACTCATTTGGAGACGTGTTTGGTACGTTTCCTCTATCTACGGCGTTAAATTGCTAGCGTTGCCGGCGGGTCTTTAGGGAAGATGGGTAAAAGTATACAGGGGATGGGTAATTCTGTGACTCTGCGGGCCATTGCTTGTCGAAACAGTCTTGTGGGTTCGAAGGTCTGAATCCGTTGGGGGGCAGAGATCGCTTAGATTGTTTGCAACGGCAAGTTTAGCTGCCAAAGCGATCTGTTAATGTCTACGAGTGACTAACACAGTGTTTGTCGAAAGACGACCAGTCGTTTAGCATCGGGCTTCTTCCAACGTGTTTAGTTTTTTGGTCCTTAAAATTGGCAAACACTTGTTTGCCGTACCCAAATTACCACCATCTACCAAAAACTTGGCCATCCGGCTCGCACGTGACCCAAACTGCCGACAGAGCGTCTGTCGGCGAGCGGCGAGGTTGGTTTGAATGCGGTCAACGATTTGAACCAGGAGGAATCTGATGCGACGTATAGTAGTTCTAGGAATCGCGGTCGCGGTCACTTCGCTCATGCCAGTAGTAGGCGTGGCTGATGATCAAAAAATCGCTGATTTCATCAAGTTTCGGCTGCAAGCTGAACAGCAGCAGGGCAATCTGCAAGGTTTTAACGTCGACATGCGTGTCGAAGAAGGAACTGTGTGGTTTAAGGGCCATGTGTCAAACGCCGACCAAGAAATGACGATCCTAAAAACGGGTCAAGCAGCTGCTCATTTTGGGGTTTTACAGGTTGTTGACGACATTGAGATCATCCCATCGCAAGCTAGGCAAATCGCCAAAGCTACGCCTGCTCAGAATTTCTCGTCTCCAACATCTTCGACCGCAGCTGCTAGAAAGCAAGTGACGCAAGTTGGCTATCAGCAGGGCCGAAGTAGCGTTCCTGCTTACTCGGCTTCGTTTAGCAGTGGCACGCCGACGGTAGTAACAGAACCATCAACTTCTTCTGTTTTCAATGCACCGACGTCCACAGTTATTGGTAACACACCGTTGCCTTACGACTCTGCCCCCGTTTGTCTGGGACCAGACTGCGGCGGTTACTCGGATGTTGGCCAGCCAATTGCAAGCGGCCTCAGCGGTAATGGTGGCCAGGCACTGGGTAGTGAATCGCCTTCGCTACCTGGTTACGCTTGGCCAAGCTATGCGGCTCACCCAAACTTTGGGAACGTGTCTTACCCGCAGCAGTATTCGCCTTCCGCATGGCCATACATCGGCCCGTTTTACCCATATCCCCAAGTTCCACTTGGCTGGCGTAAAGTCACCTTAGAATGGGACGATGGCTTCTGGATGCTTGATTTCCACGATAAGTAAATCCGTTGCTTGAGCCAGCCAAGCCGTGAGTGTTTCGCTGACGCGAGACAAGGATGTAAACTCAAAGATCCCTCGATAACCTTGTGTTGTCGGGGGATTTTTTTGGAATCATCATGGTTGGCCATGGCAAATTGGTATAAACCGTCGCGGTTGGCAAGCTAGACTTTTGGGCTACTTTACGAAAGCACGCTTCATTTTTGGGAGACGTGGTTCTGCGAATCAGCTATTGTCCGATTTTGAGTCAGATGGCGTTTTTCCGCTAGCATGTCACGTGTTCTTTTCCGAATAGTCCGGAAAACCCGCAAGTTCCGCAAGGTTTAACACGATAAACACCCATAAGAGTGTTACATCTCAAAGGAATTCGCAATGTTTGCCAAAAAGTTAACTGTCACCTTATCACTAATGCTGGCCGCGTTGGCAGTTTCAAGTTCTGGGTGTTTCTACGCCACAGGTCCCTCTTTGGGTCTGTTAAGCGTTCCAATCCCGGTTTCGCCACTCGCGTCCAAAAGACTGGAAGATAAGTTTCATGTTGACGAGCGTTACGCTCGAGTTCCAATTTTGGGACCAACTACAGCCGGTGGTCCGGTAAAAGCCATTGATCCTCCGTCGGACGACGAGGTCTGGCATGCACTCGAACGTGCTCGTCCTGTTCAAGGCGGAATTCCGGGTTTAAATGAAACACAACGTAACAATGTGGTCATTGTAAAAGAAAAAATCGCTGACTATATCGATCCTCCTCGTGTGATTCCATTGATCGGGCCTGCTCAGCTGCATCACGCACATTACAAGTGCACGATTTACTTCAGTGAAAAGAAAATTGTTAGCTGGCCTGTGCCTCACACATTACATGATGAAGATTCAGTTGAAGTTCTGTACATCGACCATAACCACTTCCACATGGTGGGCAACGTTGACTTTGGAAGCGCCAGTACCCATTATTAATAGATAGTCTCAGCTTGGTGACGTGAGGGTGTGGTCAGGGTAGTTGAGCAGTTTAGACAGCTTTGTCCAAACCGCCTAATCACTATACCAAGAGTTTTCGGCTGATTGCCACTGAAGCGATGACATTACAAACAGAAATGCCGTTCGTCAATCATTGACGAACGGCATTTTTTTTAGTCTGTTGTCGGTTGGGCGAAACTGGCTCAGCCGGTTGAAATTTGAAAGAAGTAATGAGTTCAGGCGATCAACATTCGGACCCGCAACAAAAACAGTCAGTTGGAAAAACCGCACTGTCACATCCTGTAAGTTCCAACGACAGCGGTTTGTTTTCAACGATCCGTCGGGCATTCCGTTCATCTCCGACTCCGATTGCGATCGACTCCGATGGTCGAAAGACTTTTTTGGAAAAATGGTCCACGTTGATTTTGTGCATTGCCCTGTTTCTTCTTCCGGTGGTTCTGACCGGAACGGTTCGGTCTCTCAAGGTGTACAAATCGGACATTCGCCAGTGGCTTCCCGACGGTTTTGAAGAATCCAAGACTTACGACAGTTTCCTCGAACGTTTTGGCGGCGACGAGATGATTGTGGTTAGTTGGGAAGGTTGCACGATCAAAAACCCACGGGTACGGGCTTTTCAGGAAGCGCTTGAACAAGTGACTGTTCCCGTCAAAGTTGAAACGGATACCGGGGTTTCTGAAGTCGAAACTAAATTGTTTTCCCGAGTGCTAACTGGGCCGGATTTGATCGCCACCATTCAAAGTGCAGGGGTTCGCGCTGCCGTAGCGAAGAAACGTGTTTTGGGCCTTATGATCGGGCCCGACCAAGAAACGACCTGTCTGTTGGCTTATCCTAGGATAGAGATTCCTGATTATCAAAAGCTGTCTCTTGTTAAAGCCTACCAACTTGCTGAAGAGTCGGTAGGAGTACTGCCGGCAGATTTAAAAGTTGGTGGGCCAACGGCTGATGGAGCAACTCTAGAGGCCGAAAGCAAAAGGTCGCTCAACACATTTTTGTGGATTTCTGTGATCCTTGTATCTGGGCTTACTTGGTTTCGCATGCGTGACTTGCCGCTGACAATTTTGGTGATTTTTTTCTCCGGAATCTGCTCGGCAACTAGTTTGTCGATCCTTTATTGGTGTGGCGGAAAAATGAATTTGACGTTGATCATGTTGCCAACGTTGACGTTTATTTTGGGTGTCTCTGGTTGCGTTCATATTGTCAACTACTACCGCAAAGCATCAACGCTTGGATATGGCATAAGATCGGCAGATCAAGCGATGGCTGATGGAATGTATCCGGTTTTGCTTTCCGCGATCACCACGGCAGTCGGACTGTTGTCTTTAGGCACCAGTTCGGTCAAACCAATTCAAGCGTTCGGCTTTTATTCTGCTTGCGGCATCATGGCCAGTTCATTGGTATTGTTGTTTGTGTTGCCGGCAACCTTGTATTTGCTGCGAGGTCGGATTAGCAAGCGGTTTTCCAATGACGGATCCATGAAGAAACGAGAGCGTTCTACAGGAGTTAGTCGGTCCACATCGTCCCTGCTAAACTTGGTTTGTCGGCAACATGGTATTGTTGTTGTGCCAGTTTTGATTGGGGTTGTCATACTTGCTCTTGGCACTTTCAAGCTGAAGGCATCCGTCAAATTGCAAAATCGATTCGCGAGCCGAGCCAAGATTATCGCCGACTATCGCTGGCTAGAGGAAAAGCTGGGGCCATTAGTGCCGATGGAAGTCGAAGTTAAATTTGCTTCTATGGTTAAGTTGTCTCGTTGGGAGCAAATGCAAGTAGTTCAATCGATTGAGCGGACCGTTAAACGGTCGACTGCAGTGAATGCTACCTTGTCTGCCGCAACATTCGAGCCCTACGTGCCGTCGGGGCGTACGGTCATTGATCGAGTTAATCGCCGAGCCAAAATTGATCTGTGGCAGGAGAGTTTTGATTCGTTGGTTGATGCTAAGTTAGTGCGAGTAATCGATGGAGATAATTATTGGCGAATCAGTTTGCGAGTGGCGGCGCTGAATGATATCGATTACGGTAAGTTTTTAGAAACTGTCACGTTGAATGTGGGTGAGCAACTCGAGCACTTGAGCGTTGAAGGAATGTCCGCTTCGTTGACCGGCGGGATCCCATTGGTCTATAAAGCGCAGCACCAAATCTTGCGAGATTTGATGGTTAGTTTTTTGACTGCGTTTTTGATCATCACATTGATAATGATGTTATTGCTACGAAGCGTACAGGCTGGGATTGTCGCCATGGTCCCAAACGTCTTTCCGCCGTTAGTTGTTTTTGGAGCGATGGGATGGCTGAACTTCTCGGTTGAAATAGGTTCAGTGATGACGGCGAGTGTTGCATTGGGAATCGCAGTTGATGATACGTTACACTTTTTGACTTGGTACCGCCGAGGCACCGTCGAGGGGCTGTCTCGATTCGCGTCGATCCGGCACGCGTTTGAGCATTGTGCTAAGGCGATGATCGACACCTCGCTGATCTGCGGCCTTGGTGTGACTCCGTTTTTGTTTGGTGTTTTCATGCCAACGGCTAAGTTTGCCGCCCTATTGATGATTATGTTGATGACTGCGTTACCAGGAGACTTAATCTTGCTGCCGGCGATGTTGGCGGGACCGGTCGGGGTTTTATTTCGATTGAAACGAAATTCGAAAAACGCCGAAAATTCTGAACCTGCGGTTGAACCGAGTGAACCGGTTGAGACGATAAGGAGGCAAGAGTAATCGCTGGGCCTGACAGCTGAGATTGCCGAATATCCTAAGTTGGATGAGCGGTTTGGCTGTGGCAAAATGGC
Organism: uncultured Pirellulaceae bacterium; assembly: GCA_964530985.1. GTDB lineage: Bacteria > Planctomycetota > Planctomycetia > Pirellulales > Pirellulaceae > Mariniblastus. The sequence goes on from CAZHCH010000004.1 coordinate 20,292, forward strand.
TTAGTTCGCGTCATGGGTTTAGCTAAATTAGCGGGAATTCAAGCGTTTCACCGTCAAGTTTGCATTGCTAGTGGGCGGGGACGTATCAAGATACCGCTCAGTAATTTCTTGCCCACCTTTGAAAGCCGAGATTCTACGTCTAAAAACTAGAGCTTAAGCCGACTGTTTTTTACTTTCAAAGGCTTGCTGTGAGCAGCAATATTCTTCGAGGGGTTTGGTTCGTTGTAAAAAAATAGTTGGCGGCTAAGATGCACGTTGCAAAATTTGATATAGATACGCCTGACCAACTAAAGTTAGCCAACCGATGCCCGATATTTTTGATAAATGTGATGCTTTTTGGCGAAGAGTTAAAAAGCTTTCTGGTGAGCATTACGACGAAAGCGTGTTCTTTCGTAAATTTCCGATCACCAATTGTTTGCCTGAAATCGAGATGGATGGCAAAACTTATTTGCAGATCGCAACCAACGATTACCTCGGCTTGGCGACCCATCCCGAAGTAAGAAAAATCGCAGCTGACGTTACCGCCGAACATGGTGTCGGGACACCACTTGGGGCTCGACCGTTAACGGGAAACACCAACCTGCATCTTGAGCTAGAACAGAAACTGGCCGAATTCCGTAGGACGGAAGGATGTTTGGTATTTAACCTCGGTTTGGGTGCGATGACTGGAACGATTGCCTGTATGGTTGGTCGTAACGAGCGAGTATTTGTAGACGAATACGCTCATGGTTGCGTTTCAGATGGCGCAAAGCTGTGCAAAGGTGAAGCGTCGTGGTTTAAACACAACGATATGGATGACTTGGAGGAACAATTAAGAGCCTGCCCAATCGATCAACCCAAGTTGATCGCGGTGGACGGCGTTTACGGAATGACTGGAGATTTGGCGCCGCTGCCTGAACTCGTCGAACTAAAACACAAGTACCGAGCTAAACTGTTCGTTGATGATGCTCATGGTACTGGTGTGATGGGCGAAAATGGACGTGGCACATCCGAACTGTTTGGCGTGGAGGACGAAGTTGATTTGCACGGCGGTACCTTTGCAAAATCGTTCGGTACATTTGGTGGATACCTATGTGGGCCACAAAAAGTTTTGGACTTCGTTAAGTTTAACTCGCCCAGTTTTGTATTAACCAAGGCATTGCCAAGTCCGATCACTGCGGCAACCATCAAGACGCTGGAGTTGATGCAGGCGATGCCAGAACGGCGAAAGCAACTTTGGGAAAACATTGAAGTGTTGCGAACCGGTCTCAGAGAAGGTGGGTTTGACATCGGCAACCCTGAAGGTGCAGTGACCTCGATCTTCACAAAAGGCTCGTTGGCCTTGCCCGTGGTCCGTATGTTGATGGACAAACACGATATTATCGTCAATCCGGTGATGTACCCGGCAGTGCCTTATGGAATTTCGATTGTCCGTATGACTGCCAGTGCGTTGCATACGCCGGCACAGATGCAACGTTTGGTTGATGCGATCATTGACGTCTCAAATTACCTTCCACTGCTAGAAGGCAACCAAGCGGTCGCTCACAAAGCCGTCGCTCATATTTCGGAATAGTATGGCATAGGGCTTCCAGTGCTTCCTGCCTGCGTTCGGCGAAAAGTTGAATTGTCTACCTACTTAGGCGGGGCTGTCCCGTTGAACGCCGGATCTTGCTATGCGCCATTTGAAATCTGCTATAATCGACGACCATAATCCATTTGTACCATTGGACGACATGGCGGAACGCGAGTTACAGGCCGAGCGGCAGCGAGATGAGTCGAGGGCTGGTGGTCGTGAAAGGCAAAGAAGAGACGATCGTGATATTCTCGGCGAAATTGCTTCCCTTGATCGTCAATGGGAGTTGGAGCGTGACGATTATAAAGTGACGGGTCAACATGGTCATCAATATACTCCCACAAAAGGAGGTAGCGTTTTTGCAGGTGTGGCGGTCGCTACGTTTGGGATTATTATTTGGACGGCAATGGCCTTTTCGATGGCCGGTGGATTTATTCTGTTTCCGTTGTTTGGTGTTGTAATGGTCTGTTTTGGGGTAGGTGTGAGTATCTGGTCGTATAACAAAGCTGATAGTTATGAAAGGGCTCAACGACGGTACCGGAAGCGTCGGCGAAAGTTGGAAAATGAACGTCGGTGAAGTTTAGATGACTCTATTTTCAGGTCACTGCACTTAACCTTCATTTCATTAGAACTGCTCCATGCTTTTTGCAGGGATATGAAACCGTAGGCGACGTCCTTGATTTGGTTGTCGGGGCACAACAAGTTAGATTCACAGGGCAGTGGTTTTACTGACCCGCTTCATTAAACAGAATTCATGTCATCCATTCAAATCATTCCTGTTTCGACTCGACGCCATCGAAACGATTTTTTTGCGATGCGGCGAACACTTTATCGAAATAACCCAGCGGTCGTACATCCGTTGGACTCGATGGCTCGTCTTCAATTAGACGTCGAGAAGCACCCTTTCTACCAGCATGCCAAACGCGAAATGTTCGTGGCTTATATCGACAACAAGCCCGTCGGTAGGATTGCGGCAATCATCGACCAGATGCAGCAGAACCACAATCAAAATCAAATCGGCTGTTTTGGATTTTTTGAATCCGTCGATGACCAGGCTGTTGTCGAAAAATTGCTTGTTGCCGCTGAAGGTTGGCTGGCCAAGCGAGGTTGCGATCAAATTCAGGGACCGCTGGACCCGTCGATGAAGGGCGAGTTTGGCGTGTTGGTCGATGGCCATGAAGAATCTCCGATGATCATGACGGCTTACAATTTCGCTCGCTATCGAGAGCAGCTAATCGCTTGTGGTTTTGAGTCAGTGCGAGAGTTTCATTGCTACAATTTTTATTCCAACAATCCGCCTGAAGAGCAATGGGATCGATTGTTCAAATCGAGAGATAAAATATTTGCTCGGTTTCCACAGTTGTCGTTTCGTAGTGTTGAAGCAGCAACATTTGAGAAAACGATGCGAGATATCAATGAACTAGGGAACCGAGTTCGCGCCGAAGGCTGGGGGTTTGTTCCGCTGACTGGAGCTGAATTGGACTTCATGATCCGTAACTTGCGCCGTGTTATTCGCTACGACATGATTCACGTTGCTTATTGGGAAGACCGTTTGGTGGGCTATATCGTCAATATTCCAGACGTCAACTGGGCGTTGCGCAATACCAAGGGAACGTGGGATGCTTTGCGAATGCTACAGCTCCCTAGATTGCTCAAGAAATGTCCTCGAACACGAGTGATTGCATTGGGTGTCGATCAAGATTTTCGCACCAAAGGTATCGCAATGTTGTTGATCGCGCGTTTGGTTGAAAAATTCAAAGAGTTCGACGAGTGGGAGTTTTCTTGGGTCGACTCAGAAAACAAAAAGTCGATCCGAGCGATCGCCCGAGCGTTGCCGTTGTTGAAAACACGTACCTACCAGCTGTTCCAAAAATCGATCGATAATTGATATTGCTAGTTTAGCAGCGTTCACTCAGTTGTTGCAGCGTCAATTAGTTGCCATTCATGGCCGCTTCGACGTCTTTTAATTGCTCCACCGTATTGACGCTCAAAGCCTCAATCGGCTTCAATACCGGTAACGCTCGAACGTCTTCGTTACCTTTGAGCATGATCGCTGGTAAATCGGTGATGTAATATTCGTTTTGGTTGTTTTTGTTGTCTAGGTTGTCCAGCGCGGCCAGCATTTTCTGGCAATCAAAAACGTAAGTGCTCATGTTTACTTCGTTGATGTTTAGCTGCTGTTCCGTCGCATCTTTGTGTTCTACGATGCCAGTGAATTTGCCATCGGCGTCTCGGACAATACGGCCTAGTCCAGTCGGATCATCGTGTAGTAATGTTCCTAGGATACAAGCCGGATTCGAGGCTTTGAATTCGTCGAGCAACGCTTTGATCGAGTCAGCTTGCATCATTGGGGAATCACCTGCGACGACCACAACAGGGCCTTGGTGATTGGCAAGCTGTTCGCGACACATCATCACGGCATGTCCGGTGCCTAGCTGTTCGGATTGTAGTGCAAACTGAATATTGCCAACACTCGATAGTTTCTCTTGGACCAGTTCGGCTTGGTAGCCAACCACAGCAATTACGCCTTCAACGCCAGCCGATCGTAGGGCGTCGATTACGTAGCTCACGAGCGGGCGTCCGTTTGCTTCGCAAAGCACCTTCGGTAAATCCGACTTCATGCGAGTGCCTTTTCCGGCGGCCAAAACAACAGCAATTGGAGCGTCCATGATATTTTTGATTCAGTTAAGGGTGGAAGGTTGTTCGAGGAAGGTATTATGTTTCAGTTGAACAGCGAGCGGAATGATTAGTTGGGCTGAGCGTTATTCAAAAACGCGCTGCCTAAGAAATACAGTCTGAAAATCGTTGCCGCGAAAAAAGATAGGATAAAGCTAATTGCTGCAGTCATCAATGTGGTTTCAGCGAAGCAAAAGTTCGATGCGACTAGTACGACCGCACCAACGATCGCTGAATAAAAATTGTCTCGCGGGCGATGGGCTGCCATCAACCCGCATGACGCTAAGTAGCTTAGCCCCATTACTGGCAATGCCAAGCCCAAGGTCGCGGTAATATGATTTTGGTTGAGTAGATGTTCTTCGAAATAGATTTGCGTTGCGGGGAACATGATGGAAGTGAGTTGGTCACCTGCGAACCATAGTAGTAACGATGTCAGTGACATCACCACAAACAACACAATGCCGAATTTTATTAGTACTTTTAACATACCGGGGTAACCGCATTGATTGAATACTACTGCCGCGCGGGGTGCGAGGATACTGGCGATTCCCAGTAAAAATGGGTTTGCCAACATCACGACATGGAAGCACGCGCCAAAAACTCCCGTGGTCTCTTCTCCCAATCGATAGGCGAGAAACCAGTTGCAAAAATACATTGTTAGTACACCGCAAACGTTTTCACCAGCAACCCAGCGACCGTAGTTAACGTTTTCTGAAATCTGTGTTTGCAGCAGCGGGGCGTCTTGTTGGCGAGAAAAATCGAACTGCCTGCAATAAAAAAACCACCATCCGGCAACTCCAATGGCGTTGATGATCGCCAACGCGGAAAACATGTTGACCGCAGACACTTGATCGGTTGCTAATAAAATACAGACACCAACAACGAATAGTACTGCGAAAGCAGCTTCTAATATGGCGCTTTCTTTGGCTTGAAGGTTGGCCAACAGCCAGCGCCGGCTAAATTCACGAAGCAACTGAAACGGCGCCAAGAAGGCAGTGGCGATCAGTGCCAGAGCAAGGCCCGAGTTTAGGTAGTCAGTTTGGAACTGTAGTAGAATTAGCGAGCTTGAAAGGCCTACGATTAATCCAATCAAAAGTAGAGCCGCGATTAACATTTGTGCCGAAAACCTCGGCCTTTTATCTGATGCTTGCTTTTGGATGAAAACCGTGAGTGGTGTTGTGATAAAAGCTTCAAATAAAGCAACGGCCAGCATCAGCGTTGAGAAGCCGATCACGTAGTAACCGAGTTGTTCATTTCTGTCGGTACTGAGTTCTGCAGCAGGCGAAAACCGTCCTCCGACGGTCATCGAAGTTAGCAGTCGTGTGATGCTCAAGATGCCTTGGGCAGCTAGGGCCCAGAGCGCAGTCATCGGTAGCAACGCCAGCAACTGACGCACCGGGCCCCCAGCGTGTTGAGGGGGCGCGTTGTGACCTGGCAGAGGATTCTCGCTCGTAGGAAGATTGACGTTTGAAGCAGGCAAGTGAGGGTTTTGCAAATGAGGTGTTTAAGCAGTGGTGGAGGAGTCCCGTTTTCAAGCAGAAACCCAAGTTTGTATTACGAGTTGTAGTATAGTTACTGCTCGATTGGTTGATACTACTTTGATGGTCGCAACCGGGATTAGCCCGTACATAGGCGTTCAATCAAGCTCAAATTGGTGGCCGCTAATCGCATTGTCGTCATATCTGAGTTAATCATCGTTTTGCGGTACTTGCCCCAACGGGTAGGGATTGAGAGAATTTGTCGATATTCATAGTGAAAATCTAGTTATCTGGAGCCAATTCGATGCAACCACTGAGCCGAGTTATTTTCCAAAGCGGGCTGATTTGGCTGGCGATGTTATTCGTGGTAAGTCTGGTTGACGGGCAGACGCAGGTGGAAGTACCAGCGTCAAGCGCTGCGCAGGAGTCCAATTTCAGGACAGATGATTGGAGTCAATGGCGAGGCCCGAAGCGCGACGGAAAGTTGTCTGGGCTCATGCTACCGAACGAGCTGGGCCAACAGCAATTGAAAAAGTTGTGGGCGATACGATTGGGTCCGAGCTATTCCGGGCCGTTAGTGGTTGGTGATCGAGTCTTTACAACTCAGACGATTCAAAAGAAATTCGAAGCCGTTACGGCGCATGATCGTAACACTGGAGAAAAGTTGTGGCAGCAACAGTGGGAAGGCTCAATGTCAGTTCCCTTTTTTGCGAAGGCTAACGGCGATTGGATTCGCGCCACTCCAGCTTACGACAGTGGTCGATTGTATGTTGCTGGAATGAAAGACAAATTAGTTTGCTTGAAGTCGGAGAATGGAGACGTGGTGTGGGAGTTGGACTTTCCAAAAGTCATGAAATCAAAAATTCCTGCATTCGGTTTTGTGAGTTCGCCACTGGTCGACGGCGATGCGGTCTATGTCCAAGCAGGGCAAGCCATTTTCAAACTGAACAAGCTGAACGGAGACGTGATCTGGAAAACCGGTGCTAATGACGGCGGAATGAACAGCGCGTTTTCTTCACCGATGATTGCAACGCTTGCTGGCCGGCGACAATTGATTGTGCAAACCCGAAATGAATTGATGGGCGTTGAGATCGAAGATGGAGAGATTTTGTGGCGTCAAAAAATTGAAGCTTTTCGAGGCATGAACATCATCACGCCAACGATCGACGGAGATTCGATTTTTGTTAGTAGTTATGGTGGGACAACGAAATTATTTGAGTTAGTCGCGACCAGTAACGGATTTGATTTACAGCAACGCTGGATGTTGCCGGCGCAAGGGTACATGGCTACACCGGTGGTGGTTGATGGGCACGCTTATACACATCTAAGAAACCAACGTTTCGCCTGCTACGACTTGAAAAACGGTGTTGAAAAATGGAAGACGACCAAGTTTGGAAAGTATGCAAGTCTTGTCGCTGTTGGTGACAAGATCCTGGCATTGGATCAAAATGGTACGTTGATGTTGTTGAAGGTAAACCCGGAATCGTTTGAATTACTGGACAAGCGGGAAGTTGGTTCGGATACATGGGCTCACTTGGCGCTGCAGGGCAACCAAGTCTTCATCCGTGGCTTGGAAGAATTGGTAATGTATCAGTGGGTCGAATAGTAGCGAGGAAAGAATACTCAATGACCGGCAGTTTTAGTCTTGGTCGGGTTGGTCCGAGTCGGCGACTCTTCCTTCGACGGTGTTTTCGTCCAACGGTGGTTCTTGGTTGGAGCCCATTTGAGGCATTACGATTTGAAAGTTGGTTTGCAGGCTAAACCATTTCGCGACTAACGTTTTGTACCAATTGCGAATTGGAGGAATCAAAATCGACAGGCCAATTGCATCGGTGATAAACCCAGGCGTTAGTAGCAGGCCAGCAGCAAAAAATATCATCGCTCCGTCGGACAGCAACTCCGTCGAAAATTCGCCTCGGCCAAGTTTACTCTGAATCTTGCTCCAGACAGCTTTCGACGATCGACGCGCCAAGAAGGCTCCGATCAAACCGGAGACAATTACTAGCAGGACTGAAAATTGCCAACTGGTGCGTTGTGAAAGCACCAACAGCAACCACAAATCGGCTAGTGGTAGTAAGATAAACAGTAGTATCAGTCTACCAAGCATGGAAGCGTTCGAACGGGCAGGACGTACGGGTGGCGGTTACGTTAATATTCTAATGAAGATTCATACTGTTGCACGACCGGTCGCTCCGTCAACTTTGAGTTAACATGCGGGCGTTTTTCAAGCATTACAAATTGAGCCTCGTCGGCGGTTAGCCCAAAGTGTTTCATTAGCCAGCATATCGCAACCGTTGCACTGCGACCTCGACCGGCTTTGCAATGAATGTAAACCGTTTTTTTATCATTGGCATATTGTTCAATAAAGTCGACCGCACGGCAAACATCATCGTAACTAGGGTGCGTAAAATCGATTGTCGGCATATAGAATTGTTCGATTCCGTGCTTATCATATTCGGCCGTTGGGCCGGCGTATTCTTCGCAAGTATTGACCACTGCTTGGACTCCCGCTTTGGCAAGTCCCTCAACATCCTTTCGAAAAGGGAATGCGCCGACGATTACGTACGGTGCAATGTGATCATGCCAGTTGCGGATTTTTAGCCATCGGCCCAGCAGCATGTTCCAAAGCAACGTCGGGTAAAAAATGGCGCGGGCTTTAAGCCAAAGAAGTTGCTTCATTAATTCAAACTAGCCATCGCCGCGAGAACTGGGTTTTGATCTTGAACTAGATTTCTTTGATTTGTCGACGCCACCAAGTAGAAAGGTGCGATACCAAAATCGGGGGTTTAGCCAGTCTTTGCGCCCCATCCGTACTGAACCACAACAGTGACAAGAGTGCCCCGCCAAGTAATAAAACAGCCCGAACGTAACACCAATTAAGAACGAGTAGAACGTTCTGTTGCGAGCCGCAACGGAGTGGCCTTCGTATCGATTGCAAGCAAAACAAAACATCCGGACATAACGTTTCCGTCTCGGTTGTTGCGGCTCTCCTACTTCTAAAGCAACCAATGCTTCAGGCTCGCTTCCAACGGTGCTCTGCGAGTTGGATGAGTTCGGTTGAGGCATTACCGCTTGGGCGTCGCTATTTCCCGATTCTAAAGTCGGATCCGATTGCGGAATGGTTGGTTCGGGGTGATTGGGCGGAGAGGGCAATTTGGTTTGTCTTTAAAAAGAATAGGCGATTGAAAACCTAAAAGCCCGATTTTTGGGTCGGACAAATCTGGCGCATTTTAAAATTAAAATTGCCAACGGTAAACGTTGATTTTTCGACGCTCCAGTGAGAACTGGAAGACCCGATTATACTCGGGCACCTGTTCGAACACCATATTTGTTGTGGATAACCGTTATTGTTTTACTCGTAAAGCCAAAATCAGTGAAAACAAACGGCCTGATTGCTATGGAAGAAATGTCTACCAATCTATATCGTCGTAGGAAATATAGCTTTTACGTGAGTTTTCAATGAAAATTATTTCAAATAGATTCGTTTTAATTTTGTTCATAGTGGTTATTTTTCTTATGCCCCTTGGTTGTAATGGATCAGGGAGCCGGACGATTCCTGAAAATTTGCTTTCAAAATGGAATCAACCGTTATCCAAAGAGGTTAGTACAAGCAATGTTCGATTGGCAAGTAATGATGTTGACGTTGCCAAACGCAGGTCTTCTGACGTTGCTTTAGCGAACTACGTTGGCCGAGCCAAGACTAACAATCAAGCGGAATGGCTCAAGTCGTACGACGAAGCGGTTGAGCTATCCAAGCAAACTGGCCGACCAATTTTGGCCGACTTTACAGGCAGCAACTGGTGCAGTTACTGTGTAAAACTTGAAAAGGAAGTTTTCGATACGCCCAAGTTCAATGCTTGGGCGGCAGAAAACGTCGTCTTGCTCAAACTCGATTTTCCGAGGCCTAACAGACAGCCCGATTGGATCAAAAAGCAAAACAACCAGCTTCGTAGTCGTTACAGAATCGAAAGCTATCCAACGGTGAAAGTTTTGGATGCCAATGGTGGCGAGATTGGATCCCAAGGTTATCTGCCAGGTGGTCCAGATCGTTGGATTGCGGTCGTTGACAATACCATCAAATCTAATCTCACTTTGCAAAAAATAAAATTAGTAGACGTAGTTGATCTGCAGGATGATGAGCAGCCTATCGCTAAAGTCAAATGACTTTAGTTGTACTTGTCAGAACACCGTGTCAATCCGAGAGTCGAAGCTGTGTCAAACTCATCCATCGTTGTCGCTGGTGTGCCGGAGCATTTCAACTTGCCTTGGCATCTCGGGTTGGAGCAAGGTGCGTTTGCGGAAGCTGGAGTTGACCTGACTTATCGCGACTACCCAGGCGGTACGGGTGCGATGACTCAGGCCTTGGCTGAGCAAGAGGTCGATATGGCGGTGCTGCTTACTGAGGGCGCGATTGCCGATCTCGTCAAACGCCGTCAAACAAAACTGGTTAAAGTCTATGTGGAATCGCCGTTGATTTGGGGCATTCATGTTGCCGCCGATTCTGAAATTCAATCGATAAGTGACATTCAAGGCAAACGGTACGCGATTAGTCGCTTCGGGTCGGGCTCGCACTTAATGGCCATTGTTGACGCTGCAGAGCGAAAATGGGACACGAGTCTAAATTTTGAGGTCATTAAAAACTTAGACGGTGCTCGGCGCGCTTTGGCAAATGGCGATGCCGACGTTTTTATGTGGGAACAGTTCACGACTCAGCCGTTGGTCGACAACGGAGAATTTCGTCGTGTCGGAATCCGAAAAACACTGTGGCCTGCGTTTGTGATCGCGGTAAACCAATCATTTTTAGATCAGCACGCAGGTATCGTCCAAACTGCACTGCGCGTTATCAATCAACAGTCATCAGCTTTGATGCAAGAAGCCAATGCCGTGTCGATGATCGCTCAGCGATATGGTTTACGAGTTGAACAGGTGAAGCAATGGTTTGAGTTGACCGCTTGGGATGTCGGTTTCGACTGCCCTGAAGACGCAATCAAAACGACCGTTAGTTATCTCCGCCGTTTGCAAATCATCGAAGACGCTGAAGTCAGCGTCGATGAGATTTGGCATTCTTTTGAATAGCATTTCTTGCTTGGCGTTTTACAGTCGGTTCAGTGTTAGACCACCATCGACGTAAATTACTTGTCCAGTGGCATAGGGCATGTCCCCACGAGCAAGCGCCGCAGCCAGTTTGCCGATGTCTTCCGGTAACCCCCAACGTTTTTCGACCAGCAGTTCGGTGTTGTGGATAAGGTCATCGTACTTTTCGGATACGTTTGCGGTCATGTCGGTTTTGGTAATGCCGGGCCGGATCTCGTACGACGGGATCGAAAACTCGCCTAACCGAGCCGCAAAAAGTTTGTTCATCATGCCCAAGCCCGCCTTGGATACGCAGTAGTCGCCTCGGTTGGCGGAAATCACGGTTGCGGAAATCGAACCCACGTTGATGATGCAACCGTTGAACGATTCGTCGGATTTCTTTTGTTCGATCATCCAGTTGGCACAAGCTTGTGTTAAGAAGTAGGGCCCCTGAAGATTTATTTTCATGACCCATTCGAAGCTGTCCTCGGTTGCTGCGAGGATGTCGGTTCGTTCCTTGGGTGCGACTCCAGCGTTGTTGACTAAAACATCGAGTCGCCCAAAATGTTGCTTGATCTCGGTGAGCATTTCGGATCGGTCTTCTGCCGACGAGACATCGCCCGAACAATAAAGCACTTCAGCGCCCTGGTCTTCAAGCTTCGCGACCGCACTAGAAACCTTGGAGGCAGCGGAGCGTCCGCTTAATACCAAATTAAACCCGTCGGCTGCAAGTTTCTCGCAGATACCGAAACCAATGCCGCGGCCACCGCCGGTTACTAATGCTACTTTTTTGCTCACAATGTTATCTCTGGATAGTGGTTTTGGGTTTTGTATGGCAATACGAGGTGGTAGCGACGGATCAGCTTGAAAGTGAATTTTTGTAAAATAATTGTCTTAGTTGATTGTCTTAAAACGCCCTGCTACAGGTAAAACTTATAGTAAGGATCGTCGTTAGCCAGCCGCTGGATGTACAAGGCCGTTTCGCGGGCGTGATAGTCGCCCCACATGCAAGACTCGCCACAAGGAACTGTCTGGCCTGGCGGAATGTGGTCCCAACCGTTTGGACGATGGTAAACCGAGTGCAGGATTAAGCCTTGATGCGATTCGTCTAAGCTTAAATACTTGTCGCTCATCAATGTGTGCATCACCGTCAATCCGGCTTGTGTGTATTTTGCGTCGTCGAGATAACGTCCTAACCGCAGGAGACCCTGAGCACCGATCGCCGCTGCGGAAGAATCAATGGGTTCAGCATTGTTAAAGGGATCTGATTCTCTTTGGTAAACGTCCTTGCCAAGCTTGTGTGAGTTTAAGGCGCCGGTGTCCCAGTAAGGAATGCCATCAGTGGGCGTGTTTTCAATAAAAAAATCACACGTAGATTGGGCCATCTTTAGTAAAAAGCCTTCGATCAAATCACGCCCGCCCAACGGTTTTAGTTCGTCGTCGCCAATGGTTTTTAAAAACTCGAGTTGCTCGGTGGCTCCAACCATGATCCAAGCCAAACCGCGGGTCCAAGTGGTGAAAGGCGAAAAACCTTGTTGGGAGTTGGGGCAGCGGTAGTTGCCATCGTTTAAGTTAAAGATGCTTTCATGAGCGGTGCGCCCGCGAGTGTCGTAAAAGTCACGTCCTTCGCCGTAGTATACGGCGTAGTCGGCAGTGGTTTTGGCGTGCAAGACCAGCCGCTCTAGCAAACTTGTTTTCTTGTCTCCTTCGTCCATGAACCAATGGCCAAGTTGATGTCCTACTGCGAGTGACCGCAATGACCGGATCGTATCGGCAAACAAAGAATGTGGACCGTTGAAAGAGTAGATGTATCCGCCTGATGGAAGCGTTGTCCAACGTTTGGCTTGCACGGAGCTAGATGCGCGAAGAGCCATCACGTAATAGTTTCGTTCCCACTCGTTTTCGGGAATGCGACCTTCATTCATCAAACGCAGCAGGTTTCCGTACGTGCTGATATTGTTGAAGCCATGGTCGTGGACCCCAAAGTGGGTCACATGCGGCGCCATCTTTTCAACTGTGTTTTGTTTGCCCCTTGCCAGAAATGATTCATCACCAGTTGCGTCGAACTGCAGGATTTCCGATCCATACTGGAATCCTTGTGTCCACTCGGTCCAGCCGCGAGTTGAATATTTACCGGCCACCGTGAAAACAGGTGATCCTTGAGACTCGTCATAGTCACGATTGATCAGTTCGATCTTTTGCCCGGAAATCGTCCAGAATCGTCTCAAGTTTTCGGTGAGATCTTTTGGCGTGATGGATGTGTTAGGGATCATGTGCCTTTGTCGTGGGCTAAAGTAGCTTTGTCTTGATTACTGTATTTTTAACCGCGAATGGACGCAACTGTTAGGGTTTGGAAAAACAAATTCCATGCAACTGCGTTTTTAGTATACTCTCACCCACCGCTGGCTTTGCCTAAACCAATAATCATGCCGACTGGCATTGTAGAAAGTACTTATGAGTGAGATTGTGAAACAGATTGAGGCTTTGAAGGTCGTGCCTGTTGTTGCCATTCAAGACCTTGACGATGCGGACCGTTTGGCCGACGCTTTAGCTGCTGGCGGAATCCCGTGCGCTGAAATCACTCTTCGTACCGAAGCAGGACTTCCAGCGATTGAACAGCTGGCCAAACGTGCTGACTTCTTGGTCGGAGCCGGTACGGTTCACAATGCAGATCAAGCCGCTGCGGTGATTGATGCGGGAGCCAAATTCGTTGTGGCGCCTGGGTTCAATCCGAAAACCGTGTCAGCGTGCATTGAAAAGAACGTTCCGGTTTTTCCTGGAATATCCAGCCCGACCGATCTCGAACAAGCGCTCGAATTTGGGCTTGATATCGTCAAGTTCTTTCCGGCTGAAGCGATGGGCGGAGTGAAAACGTTAAGAGCTTTTCACGGACCCTATCACAAGATTCGGTTCATGCCGACCGGCGGTATTTCTTTGGCAAATTTGTTGGACTATTTGAACTTGCCGTACGTCATCGGTTGTGGCGGTAGTTGGATGGCTAAAGGCGACTTGATTGCTGCGGGACGCTTTGACGAAATCACGCGACTAGCTGCAGAAACCGTGGCGATCGTCAAAGAATTCAATTCTCGGGTGACTGGATAATCACGCGGGCGGTTCGAGTTTGTTTGCTTGAAGCCAGAGCTGCACGTTGTCTGTGTCAATGCGACCGTGGTACTGCGACTGCTGCTTTTTTAATTGCCTTTCAATTCGGCGATTTAGCGCCATGCTGTTGATCAGGCGATGGCTGGACAAGCCAAGTTGGTTCAACACCTCAAGCGTTGTTTCGCTCAGCACGGTTGCCACTACTGGATCGTCGAACGCCATGAAGTACCCCAGTTCAACCGACACCCCGACTCCACTCAAGGTTTTGAAGTAGTTGTGTACATCAGCATCGCGAGGCATCCACGGGTGTCGTTCTACGACCAACGCCGCAACATTTCCGTCTAAGCGTTTGTCAGTGGGGTCGATGTTTGTTGGCACTAAATCCGCCAATACCAAATGAACGCTGTTGGGTGAAATTAAAACTTGGTTTGGACCCATCAGCGATTCAATCGAGATCGTTTGCCGGGCGATGGAATACTCGATTCCCCGTTCGTCTATTTGCTTTTGTAGTTGAAAGAACGTGTCTGGGAAGTGAGCTATTAGCCAGATCGAACGCCCCAGTTGCAGTTGCACAGCTATGGCTTCGTGGACGCCTTCCCAAAGCTGCTCGCGAGTGGTCGCGTAAGCGTCATCGTTTCGACGGAATCGAGCCCATTGTTTGAGTTTTCTAATCCAGCTCATGTTGGATCACTGATCGAAGTATCTTTGGTCGAATTGGGGCTCCGTCGCTCGGGTACCATCGCTGGCAAGTCCTCTTCTGGTGGCGTTTGTGTTTTACTGGTTGCCATTTTATTCGGAGATAGAGAGCCATAGGTGAGCGACCATGCGTGGCTGAATGAGGCGCCGTAGAATAACACCATGCTGATCATGTAAATCCAAATAAGCATCACAACGACCGATCCGGCAGCGCCGTAGACTTCGCTTGTGGATGAGAAATTTAAGTACAGCTGAATAATGTAGCGACTGCCCAGCACTAACATTGCCGTTAAGATTCCAGCAGGAACAACGTCCGACAACTGAACTTTCGTTGCTGGGACAAACCAAAACAGTAGTGAAAATGCAATCGGCATTAGCAAAAACGAAACGCCACGGTCGGCGTTGTTCAGCCAGTACAGCAGCATTGGATTGCCGTCCAGTAATTCAGTCGCATAAGCTTGAATGGAATTTAGAACTAGCGCACCAACCAGCAGTAGTCCCGCCAGCAGTACCATCAAAATTCCGATACATCGCTTTTGAATACCAAACCAAAAGCCTTGCTTATTACCGTCGACGTGCCAAATGTAATTAAAGGTGTCGTAAAGCTGGGAAAAAACACCCGAGGCCCCCATCAAGAAAATCCCAACCGAAAACGTTCCTGCCACGATTCCCGACTGAGGTAAATTGGCACGATGGATTAAGCCAGCGATGGTTTGGGCGATTTCAGGCGTCGTGAATTCTCGGATCGCCGTCAGAATTTCGGCCTCTGCCAACTGGCCATCAAAAATATAGCTCGCAATCGCGATGGAAATCATTAGCGTAGGAGCCAGCGAGAGCATCGCATAGTAGGTCGTCGCTGCGGCCATTTGTGATGCACGCGCGTCTGACCAGATTTTGAACGACCCGTATAGTAGTTGCCAAAATTTTGTAAGCATGTTGATCCAATTATAGCCGGCTCGATCTTGGGCGTTGTCGTCAGTATAGTTCTACTAATGACAAAAAACAAACCGCTGGCTGCTTCCGACAATCAGCCGATAACGTTAACATTTTAGAAGCGCTAGGGTTCGTTCAAGGTGCGTTGTAACCAAGGCGGTTTGATTACTGCAGCAGTTGATTGCGGTAGTGTTTTCGGCATGCTGAATCGCAGTGTAAAAAAATATAGAAAAGATAGGAAAGTATGATGGCAGTGATCGACGGGTTTTTGCATGCTTGGAACAAAAACAGAATCTATGGTGCGAACTTGATCGCTGATTTGGATGATTCTCAGATGACGCTTCAGCTTGCACCCGATGGTAAGGCCGCTGCTAACCATCCAGCTTGGGTTTATAGTCATTTGAATGTCTATTTTCCAGTGATGGAAGCGATTATCAGTAACGAGCCCTTCGAAGATCCCAAAGGGCATCAATTCGGTATGGACTCAAAGCCCTTAAGTGACGCGTCAGTATACGCAACGAAAGAGCAGTTGATGGCGGATTTTGATTCTGGACATGAACGAGTCGCTCAATTGCTGCAACAAGTCGGTGACGAGGTTTTGGACTACAAGATCAAGCTGCCACGTTGGGAAAAGGTAATGCCAACCGCGGCGTTTGCGCTGCCGTACTTAATGCTAAACCACGAAAATATTCATTTGGGCCAGATCAGCGCTTGGCGCAGAATCCAAGGACTAGCGAGCGTTTGAACGTCCCTTGCTCCAGCAGACTTTACCGTTACTTATTCTTATCCGCCTCAGGCATACTCTAGCGTCTAACACCCTAACTTCGAACTTGATTATGGCCGGCCCAACAAACTTACGCTTTACTGAACAGCGAACTGAGCAAATTAAACAGTTGCCGGGTTTTCAAAAAGGCTATCGCGTTCCGACTTCGGCTAATCTGTCGGATCAAAAATTCATTGCGAAGATCACTGAGCCCATTTTGGACGAGGATTTGCAAGAGACGTTTTCAGCGTTGCGGAAAGCGTTCGGGCTCAAACGAAAGGAAATCGCCGTCGACGGACCGTTTGAGGGCGGCGGGATCGTAAGCACGCCGTTTTTCGATTACGAAGTCAATGTTCAAATCGACGCGGAAACGCCTTCTCGCGTCGTTTTTGCTCGGTCAATAACCAATATTCGTGATTTTGCTACGTTGGTAGAGGGCCCGTTCGACGACGTGTTTGGCAAGCGTTTTTCGACGTTGATTGTCGAAGTCAAAAATGAACTAGATTTGGAATCGATTGTCGACACGATCGAAGATGAAGCTCCCGATGGGATCAGTGTTGATTACGACAAAGATTTAACCTGGTGCGAAATTCAAGTACTCGGTTCTACCGCAACAATCGTTGCCGAAGCTTATTCGATCCGCGTGGAGTCCGTTCGGGAGACGACTCCGAAGCAATTGTTGGATTTGTTTACTGACATCCAACAGCAATTCATGGCAAAGTTAGACATGTCTGACGTTGCGATGGGTTAGTTCGGTTGGCCAGCGTGGATGGGGCGTGCTAGGAACCAACCCTGAGGCCGTAAGGCCGACGTGCCAGCGTGCTTGCAAACTTGTTCGTGCCCATATTCGTTTTTTTAGTGTAAGTCGTCGCACCCAAGAATTCGAGCGTCCTATTTCGACCCGTTATATACAGTGTAAAACGGCGTGCTATCAAAGATCTTCGGTCGGTGGATTTGAGTTCAATTTTGAATCGCTATTTGTCGTGGCAATCGCATGGGGTAGATTGGTGCCAGTGGAGTAGATGGAAATTTCTTTTGGAAATTTTCACCTGTAATTGAACCAATCGGTGCGATTTTTCGTAACGACTGGCAATCGAATTCTGCGGTTGCCGATTTTTCTTGATTGAGGGATTGGAAAACTGCGGCCCGCCTGAAGTCGTTTCGAAAGGATTTGGGAACGACAAACCTGACCACTTGTTTGAATGATCAAACGCTTGGTCGGTAGAAGAAAACGTAACATCCATGGAAGGATCTGGCATGAGCTTGCCTTGTCGTTATTTTGTTGTTGTAGCTTTTGGTCTGGCATGTGCCATCGATAGCACGGTCGTCGCACAGCCACTTGGGAAGCGATTGTTGAATCGAATCCAGAATACTGCGCCGGTTGAATCTGCAAATTTTATCGTCTATGGCAACGATCGACTCATGGCAGCTAAAGTAAGCCAAGCGGCAGAAGGGTTTCGCAAAACACTCGCGGCTCAATGGCTTGGTCGAGAGTTGCCGAATTGGCCGCAGAAGTGCCCGATCCGTTTCGAAATTGCGCCACACGCTGGTGGCAAAACCGAATTTGCTTTTGTAATGAATGGCTCCAGTCGCGGTGTCCCAATCGATTGGAGCATGGAAGTCTTCGGATCGCCCGAGAGAATTCTCGACGCCGTGTTACCTCATGAAATTACGCACACAATTTTTGCGACCCATTTTGGACGGCCGTTGCCACGTTGGGCTGACGAAGGAGCTTGTACGACGGTGGAACATGTTTCCGAACGAAACAAGAACCACCAGATGCTACTGCAGTTTCTTACTACCTCCCGCGGTATCCCATTCAATCGGATGTTCACGATGAAGCAGTATCCGAGTGATATCCTGCCGTTGTACGCTCAAGGTTACTCGGTGGCCAAGTACTTGATTTTTCAAAAGGGCAGGAAGCATTTTTTAAACTACATCGATCGAGGAATGCAGTACGACGAACAAGGCTACGGTATTGCTGGTTGGAACCGCGCGACGGATGAGTTCTATGGTTTTGAGGATCTATCGGATTTGCAATTGTCGTGGGTTGCCTGGGTTCGCAGTGGTAGCGAAGAATCCACAGCGGTTCAGGTTGCCAGTAATTCACAGCCAAAGCGGCCAAAATCGGCAACAACGATTCAGCGGCCACAGCAAACTTATACGAGCGCTTCGCCTCGCCCAGAACCCAAAGCAACAGGGCATGTGCAATCATTGCTCGATACTGACAACGCAACCGTGGCGGTATCGACGAATCAAAACGACAGTTGGTATGCGTCACAAATGAAAATCGACCCAACCGCACGAGCCGCTCGGCAACCACAGACGATTTATGTTCGCAAAGCTATTACGTCGAAAAGCCAAAGTGGAAGTAGCGAAAGCGATATCCAAGAGCCGGTCGCACCCGTTCGTGATTCTCGCCTGACCTTACCGACGGATTTGATACTTCGTTAGTTGCAGCAAAAGCACCAAAAAGGTAACGGCTGCTCAGCTACTCGGCTGCCGATTCCAACAGTTGGACGTAGACGTAAAACGCTCCGACTTTATTGCCATCACTGGTTTGCAGCAGCGCTTTGAGTTGAGTTCGGCCAGCGGGTAATTCTGTTTCAAAAACGGCAGCCTTTACATTCGAATCAAACACGGTTGTAAGTTCTAAGTTGGCCACCGATAAAGATGCGGAAGAAAATTGAAAGCCTCGCCCCGGCGTCATGCGAAATGCTCGGTGGCCAGGCACTCGCGTACCCGGGGGTAAAGAATCGTTCAAGCCCGCATTTGCTTCTTTGGGCCAACGATAGAGTTCGATTCGATACTTGCCGGCTTTTGAAACGTCGATGTTCCAAAAACCAGTTCCCTTCTCAGTCGTCTTCGCCGCTCGAACCGCTTGTTGATTCCAAGGCGGGTGGGCCTCGCAAACCCAGTCATGGCAAGTCAGCTTAGCAGGGTTTTCGGCTGGGTTGCCAACAATGATGGCAGTCGCGTCAGAGAAACTTGGTTGAATCTCTTCCCACCAAGTTTGATAGTGCGCCCTAAGCTCGCGGACTTCAGCAGGGTAGGCCGCTGCTACGTCTTGTTTTTGAGCTGGATCTACATCCATGTCGAATAGCTTTTCGCCATCGATCAATCGCCAGCGCGACGTCATCACAGAGCTGGACTTCCACATGATGGGATCCTTAACTCGCTGCGAATCGGTAAACATGACGCGGTTGTTCCAATCGATTTCAGGGTCAGGTTTGCCTTGCAGTAGACTAGCAACACTCTTGCCGTCAAATGTTGTATCAGCATCGGGCTTAAGCTTGCACAGATCGATCAAGGTCGGCAGCACGTCTACCGCATGGGTGATTGGTTTGACATCCGTCGGTCGGTTAAGCTTGCCGGCTGGCCAATGGATAAAGAACGGCACACGGTGTCCGCCATCGTACTGGCTTCCCTTTTTGCCTTGCATACCGGCGTTGAAAATCTTGCGACCATTGGCGGTTCCATTGTCCGTTGTGAAAATGAAAATCGTGTTTTCGGCTATATTCTTTTCAGCAAGAAACGCTCGCAATTGGCCAACGTTCGTATCGATGTTATCGATCATGCCAAAAAAGTTAGCGACTTTAGAACCTTGATCGGCGTACTTTTTGGCGGACTCGACTGGCGCATGTAGTGGGCCATGAGGAGCGTTGGTCGAGATATAGGCTACGAAAGGTTGATTGGCTTCGGTGCGTTCAGTGATGAACTGTTTTGCGTTTTCAAAGAAAACGTCGGTACAGAATCCTTTGAACTTAGTTGGTTCACCGTTAAGGAAATAAGTGTCATCAAAGTAAGCATTGTTCCAATAGTCTGGCGTTTGTCCCACCCCGCCGCCGCCATGCCGCAACACGTGTGTGTAGCCTCGGTCTTCTGGGCGGAAAGGGTAGTTGTCTCCTAAATGCCATTTGCCAAACATCCCCGTGGCGTAACCGGCTTTGGAGAATACTTCGCCAATTGTTGGTTCGCCAGCGCGTAACATGCTACGCCCCATAATCGTATGCCAGACACCGGTGCGGTTTGCCCAATGCCCCGATTGCAGCGACGCGCGAGTGGGTGCACAGGTTGGCGAAACATGGTAGTCGGTCAACCGGACCGATTCCGCATGCAAAGTGTCAAGACTGGGTGTTTTCAAAACTGGATTGCCGTGGCAACTTAAATCGCCGTATCCTTGATCGTCGGTGATTACGATCACGACGTTCGGAGCATCCTTTCGCAATCGCACTGCTGGGTCGTTAGCGGATGCGGGTGCCACCATCATGGCGACGAGAAAATAACCGAGGGACAGGATCGTCAATGATCCAGTTCGAACAACAGTCACTAGAACTCCATCGTTAAAATAATCATAGTTTGCTTCAATCAATGTCGAAGTCTTGGGCGTACGGGTGACCACAGTTTAATAGCCGGACCCGCCAGAAGAAATCCGCTCAATCGGGTGCCATGTCGTTTTTACTTCACAAAAATCGGAAATCAGGTACGGATTTTCGTTTTCGGGATCTAGCCAATCTACATTGAATGCCTTCACTTGTTTTACGTTGTCGCATGCAAATGACTGAATGTTCTTCAAAATCTTGTCATCGTCGCGGTCAAAGGCGATCGCATCGATGTCCATGTGTCGAGCGGCATGTTCGTGAAGTTCTTCAGAATTACCGGTCAGCACATTTACGACTCCGCCGGGTACATCGGAGCTGTTCAGCACTTCACTAAAAGTAATCGCTGACAGCGGCATCGACTCGCTGGCCAGAACCACCGCCGAATTTCCGGCGGCAATGATCGGTGCAAGCAACGAAACCAATCCAAGTAACGGACTGGATTCGCTCGCGAAAACAAACACGACGCCTTTGGGTTCAAGCACAGAGAAGTTGAAGTGCGATGACGCAACCGGATTGACGCTGCTAAACACTTGTTGGTACTTGTCACACCATCCAGCAAAGTAGATTAAGCGATCAATTGCCTGAGTGATTTCTGTTTGGGCTTGATTGCTGCTGAGTCCTTGGTCTTTTAGTTCGCTCTGAAATTGGTCGAGCCGGCCTTCGAGCATTTCGCCGATACGATACAAGATTTGACTGCGGTTGTAGGCTGTTCGTGAAGCCCAAGCCGGTTGTGCTGCGCGAGCCGCTACGACTGCATTACGTAGGTCTTTTCGCGAAGCCAAACAAACGTTGCCGATCGATTTACCGGCAACTTCAGGATTGTATACTCGTCCTGACTCGGTGCGCGGAAACGCTCCTCCGATGTACATTTTGTAAGTCTTGGCAATCTCTAGCCGCGACCTAGAAGATTTAGGTGTTTTTGCCATGTTAAAAAAAGACGGTTGAATTGAGTTGAGTGTATTAGAGATAGCAAATCGTGTTTGGTAGCGACGGAGATCGGTAACGCTGCAATGGACGGCTAAATTAGCCAATGTCTAAATAAGCGGCCAATCCGTGTAGGCCACCTTCACGTCCGAGTCCTGACTCTTTGTAGCCACCAAAGGGAGACGCCGGGTCAAACATGTTATACGTGTTGGCCCACACTACTCCGGCCTTCATTTGAGAGGTCAAATTGAAGATCTTCGATCCTTTGTCGGTCCAGACGCCTGCGCTCAAACCGTAAGGCGTGTTGTTTGCTTTTTTAATGACTTCGGCTACGGTTCGGAAAGTTTGCACGGCTAAAACGGGGCCAAAAATTTCTTCTTGAGCAATTCGATTCGACTGAGCAACCTTGGTAAACAAACTCGGACGGCACCAATAACCTTTCTTTGGCAAACTAGAATCAGGCTGGTAAAACTCGGCTCCTTCTTGCTTGCCGATTTCGATATAGGATTCGATCGTTTTCAATTGCTTAGACGAATTGATCGCGCCGACATCGGTGTTTTTATCCAATGGGTCGCCAACGATCAGCGAGTTCACTCGATGTTTGAGTTTTTGAATCACTTCATCGTATACTGACTCTTGGACCAGCAAGCGGCTGCCAGCACAGCAGACGTGGCCTTGATTGAAGTAAATCCCATTGACGATTCCTTCAACGGCCTGATCAATGGTAGCGTCCTCAAAGACGATGTTGGCAGCTTTGCCACCGAGTTCAAGAGTCAGGCGCTTGTCGGTACCGGCGAGCGATTTTTGAATTCGTTTGCCGACGGCAGTTGAACCCGTAAACGCTACTTTGGCGATGCCTTTGTGATTGACAATGGCTTCGCCAACTGCGCCGTGTCCTGTCACTATATTGACTACGCCAGGCGGAAGGTCCGCTTGTTGAAAAATCTCGGCTAGTTTCATCGCGGTTAGCGAAGTTGTTTCGGCGGGCTTAAGCACGACCGTGTTTCCGGCGGCGAGTGCAGGTGCGATTTTCCAAGCAGCCATCAGCAAGGGAAAATTCCACGGGATCACTTGGCCGACAACACCCAACGGTTTAGGGTTGCGATTTGGAAAGGCGTAATTGAGTTTGTCTGCCCAACCGGCGTGATAGAAAAAATGAGCCGCGGCAAGTGGGATGTCGACGTCGCGAGACTCACGAATTGGTTTGCCGCCGTCGAGGGTCTCCAGAACGGCCAGCTCGCGAGCACGTTCTTGGATCAGCCTTGCGATTCGGAAAATGTACTTCCCCCGTTCTCGGCCGGGCATTTTTGACCAAGTTTTGGTATACGCTTTCCTAGCGGCTTTGACAGCTCGATCAACGTCCGCTTCGTTGGCCTCAGTCACTTCGGCAAGCGGCTTTTCGGTGGCTGGGTTGATCGTGTCAAATTTAATTTCCGACTTGGATTCGGCAAACTGGCCGTCTATAAACAGGCCGTATTCGCTTTCGAGCTTGACATGGTCGGTGCTTTCGGGTGCAGCAACGAGATCCCAAGAAGTTGAGTTTGGCATAGTTTGATTGGGGAGTTGAAACGTCTTGGTTATCTTGGTTAAGAGGTATTGATCTTACCAAGTCGGTGTTGAAAATTCTTGGGCTGGTGAAGCAATCTTCACCAAAGTTTCAATAAATGCAGGCCGAACTTAAGGCCTAGAGCCTGCTTAAGTCAGCCGAGTTGGTTTAAAGCCAGCTATAACGTGACAGGGAGTCATTTGAGGTGTCGGATGTGAGAACATAAAGTTATGATCGCTTGTGCTCAAAAGTTGTTTAGAATATCTTGTCAGTTGCTTGTCGAGTTCAAATAATTGTTGGCTCAAGTAATTTCCCCGTCCTAAGCTGATAACATTCCCCGTCCTAAGCTGATAACATTCCCCGTCCTAAGCTGATAACAGCCGATTTCTCCACTGAGTTTTGTTGTAGCGGTTCGTCAACTGGTCCCACCGGCGATGTGGTTTTTTAGTTTTTTGCGATAGGACCCATTTAACTTGTCAGATTCTTACCTAGCACGCGATTGATATGAAACTGATTGGGCACGCTTTTAATACAGGTCGCATCGACTTCCATCGAAAAGAAAATCCGTGGGCGTTCCAGCGGATTGATGCCGGAATGAAGAAAAGTCAAGCCGACCGAATCCGTTTGGAACCCAAGCAAGCACCGATTGAGTTGGTTTCTGCCGAGGCGAACGGAGACCAGGTGCCGGATTGGTTAGAACATTTAGAACGAGTTCTAAAGACGGCTGACTCGATGTACCTGCAATTTAAGGCCGGTGTACTTCGGTTTCGAATGGCGAGTCATGATGCAGGTAAAAACCGCACTTTCGTTACGCTGGGAAATCAAGACGAATTCAATCTGTACGCGGCCAACAATTGGCAAGACTTACGGTATATGTACGCCACCCGTGGGATAGGAGCGAGTAGTTTTTGCTTCGACGTCCAAACATTGATTACTCAGCGCAAAGGCAATGAAGGGTTGCCCAGTAAAGTTGAGGTTGGTGCGAGAATGGATACGATGTTGGAAGGTGAAAAGCCTCGCTTGATCGTAGATGCAACCGGTTCAAATGCGTCCGTTGATTTGATTGAATGGCGAGGAACCGTCAAGGAAGGCGAAACAGGACGCTATGCTGTTGATGACACTCGAATCGTGTTTGCGGTACGCGACGTAAAGCGGCCTTTCACTTTGCTACATGAAAACCGAGTTGAATTTAACTCGGATTCCTATACGTTTGGGGCTGGTAAAATTGAGCCGCTGCTTAACCGCGTAATCGACAAACGTTTGAAGGAACTCAGCGCTCCACCCGTCGCGTCGGAAGACGACGACGATTTTGAAATCGATTTTTAATGCCCCGCACGCTTCGGTCAAATATTAACTCCTCCGCCATCGTGATGCTACAGTCGAGCTTGGCAGACTCGCAGCGACTGGGGTTGTCGGTAGAGCAAATCGCCGATGCAAGCGTGGTTCAGTTCGCTGGTGACCAGGTCGGCACCATCGACGGAGGGGAATTGTTGGCCAGAGTTTGCTTTGGCGGTGCTGGCGAAGTCACGGTTGTCGAACCGTCGGATCAACAAGTCGCCTTGCCGCATGTCAGCGTATCAACGACGAATCCATTGGTCGACTGTATCGGCTGCCAATATGCAGGGTGGCCACTGAACGTTGATGGCTACTTCGCAATGGCAAGCGGGCCAGTACGACTGCTACGAGGAACCGAAGCGGTGTTGGAGCAATACGGGTTGCTGCAAACGGATAGTCGAGCAGTGATTGTTTTGGAGTCGAGTAAACTGCCGACCGAAAATGTCGTCCGCTATATCGCTCAACAAGCCAACGTCGCTACGGACAAACTGTTTATTTGTATCGCGAATACATCCAGTTTGCCTGGTTCCATGCAAATCGTCGCTCGTAGCGTTGAAACCGCGATGCACAAACTGCATGAACTTGGTTTTGATCTAAGCACCATCCGGTCGGGGAAGGGAACCGCGCCACTTCCGCCATCAACCGATAGTGACTTAACTGCCATGGGTTGGACCAACGATGCGATACTGTATGGTGCGAGCGTTGAGTTGACCGTCGATGCAGCGGACCACGATATTGCAGCGATCATTGATGCAACGCCGTCAAGTGGCGGTTCGCAGTTTGGAAAACCCTTCCTTTCGGTTTTCAATGATGTTGGGCGAGACTTTTATGCGATCGATCCGCTGCTGTTTGCGCCGGCGGAAATTACGATCAAAAATATGCGAACTGACAATTCGTTTTCAGCAGGCCGATTGCGAATTGACATTCTGGAAACGTCCTTTGGGACTTGACCATGGAAACGGATACAGATGATCGTCAGTCGGAGCGTTCCTTGCGTGAGCCGGTTCGATGTGCCGTCTTGGCGGGAGAAAAGAGCTGGCACTTTAAGGATCTGGTTCGTGCTGCTGAAAAATTAAAACTGGCAGGTCAAGCAAACATCGAATTGCGAGCGTGCAAGTTTGAACAAATTGCTGGCGGTTTGACATCGAACCAGCCGGGCTTCAGTTTTGCTCCTGAGGTCAGTTGGAATGCTGACGCCGTTTTTGTTCGTGTAATGCCAGCGGGCACGCTCGAACAGATAGTTTTTCGGATGGACCTTTTGCAACGGTTGATGCTCAGCGGTACCGTTGTCGTTAACCCGCCGAAAACGATCGAGGCGTCCGTTGATAAGTATCTTTGTTTGGCCAAATTGGCTGCGGAGGGATTGTCCGTCCCCGATACCCGAGTCAGCCAAACGTTCCAGCAAGCGGTTTTTGATTTCGAATTGCTCGGAGGCAACGTGGTTGTTAAACCCATTTTTGGCAGCATGGGTCGAGGAATCGAACGACTTACCGATGTAGGTCAAGCGGAGGAGTGTTTTGATCGATTGATTCAGCAAGGAGCGGTCGTCTATCAACAACAATTCGTACCCAACGACGGAAGTGATTTACGATTGTTGGTAATCGATCAACAAGTCTGGGCGATGCGGCGCAAGGCGACTTCTGGCTGGATTACGAATATCAGCCAAGGCGGACAAGGGTTTGCTCACAAGCCTACGGAATCGCAGATTGAACTAGCGCTTCGGTCTGCCCGATCTGTTGGAGCGAGCATTGCGGGGGTTGATTTGATTTATGACAAAACGACCGGGCAGGCGAAAGTGCTTGAGGTCAATGCCTCGGTAGGCTGGAAAGCAATCAGCCAAGTGCTGCAAGTTGATTTTGCAGAAAAAGTTCTGCTTTCAATTTTGAAGGCTGTCGATTAGTAAGTGGCATAGGCTTCCAGCCTGTGATCATTTGTGACACGGTTGCAATTTGGTGGCGATTGCAAGTCGAGTGTTACTTCCGTAAACGTTCGATCGCAGTAGCGGCGGCGTTAGCATCGATGTGGTAATCGTTGAAGACGACTTTGCCTTGTTTGTCGATGATGATTATCCAAGGTGTTCCGCCGGTACGGTAGGCTCGCATGATCTCCGGCGTGCCAGAATCTCCTTTGCTTTGTCCGAAAGGGATCTTCAAATTATAGCGTTTGGACATGGCCGCTAGTTTGTCCGGAGTATTGGTCCGATGGCCTTCGAATGTCGTTTGAATCGCAACAAACTGAACATCGCTTTGATCGCGGAATTTTCCTTCAAGTGCTTTAAGTGTGGGGAACCCTCGACTGTGACAACCTGGGCACCAAGATTGGAAGAAGTACAGGTAGGTGACTTTGCCTTTGACGTCATCAACGTCCAGCGAAGTTTTCCCTTCGGGCAGGCCAATCCATTTGGATGTCTCCCATTTTGGGGCCTGCTGGCCAACGATGCCGCGTTTGGGCCGAGGTTTAACTTGGGGCTGGCCAGCGCTGCCAGACTGTCCGAATGCGTAGTTGCTTGTTGATATCAGAAGCGTTGCAACAGCCATTGTCATTAGAGCGAGTAAATTGGCTGGTGAAACACGAGAAGTTTGAATGCTCATTTAGGTTTCCTAGTTGGGGGCTTGAGGCAACGTTTTTGCCTCTGCTTTGATGAGACGTTTTTCAACAGAATACCTTACGTAAGCGATTCAAATTGGGTCGCTTTTAGTTTGGAAATGCTGGCAGTCCTGTGATTGAAAACACAGATGCCCCCCAAGTCGCCGTTCATTGCGTTTGTTTCGGCTGTGGATAAATAGAGTACAATCGTTGCAGAGTTGTTATCGATGTCGTTCCCCTAGATGAGAGTTGATCGTAATGCAGTTGTCTGGTTTTGTTGTTTTGCTTATCGCGGTTGTGGTAGGTCGGTTGCTAAACGAACGGGCGTATCGAACTCTCGATTCCGAAGAAAAACTTCGATTGATGGACGGGTTTTCGAAAACGCGAGCTTACTCGATGCTCCCACTACTACTTTTGATTGGTGGGTACTGGTATCTAATGACGCAAACTCCGTTGGACAGGCTAACGCTGAATGTTGTTTACTTTGTTCTACTGATCATTTATGTCGTGGCGCGGTCAGTATGGAATCAGATGAAGCTGGTACAGCTTGAAATGCCATCCAATTACCAACGAAAGTTCACGATTACTCAAGTCGTTTCACTGTTGGGCGTCGCGTGGTTCTTTTTTGCGATGTTTAGTGGTATGTAGGTGCCAGAATTCAACGAAGGAATTCTTTCGTGATTTTCGATAGAATGATGGAAAGATAATGCGAGAAAGATCGAAGTTAAGCGAGTCGTTAATGTCGTGTCTTGTTTCCCGTATGTACACATGTCTAAAAACCCTTATCGTTCCCCAGTAAGCTTTTCCGCTTCAAAATCGGAGTATTCTAATTTTTCAAATGGGCCCATTGGTGGCTCTCATCTTGGCCTAAGGATTCTACGGACTATCGTTTACGCAGTGTTGCCAGTGCCAATTTTGGCGGCAACGAGTCTCCTGATTACGGACTTGTTCTATTTCAACCACCATGACCCTGAATTTTTAAGGTTGTCCGAAGCGCACGAAGCGGGCTACCTGCACATGTTCTTTATATATTACTGCGTGTTTGCGCTCTTCTACGTCGCGTTGCCTTTGCTCGGTTTTTCAATCGTAATTGAATTCGTTTGCAAAAAGATGATCACGCGAGTGTTGACCGGGGTTGGCTTTGGTTTTCTTGTCAGTATCGTTCTGCTTTATTACACGCCATTGCTCCACGTTACTTTCGTGTCGCGATGGGAGTCGATTGAGTCCTGCGTGAATTTTCTTAACCCAGTTGTCGTTCTTGTCTGTATTGCGCTGTTCGCCGGTTTATTTTCACGTAATGATCGCTATCGCTATTGATCTGGCGAATCTGTGGGGAAGTGATCACGAACGATTTGATGGAACTCGGCCACAGTATTGACTTTGGCAACGTGAGTGCGGAAAGCTCGTGCCCCTGGGCGGCCCTGAGCGTAACAGCAGGCATAACGACGCATTAGCTGCGCACCTTTGTTTTCGCCAAAACGATCTACGATCAGGTCGAAGTGATGTAACAGGCATTGTCGTTGTTGGTCGAGCGTCGGATCTTCTGGGATCGGTTGGCCAGCGAGTGCAGATTGGCATTGAGCGAACAACCAAGGTCGCCCAAGACAAGCCCGTGCGATCATGACGCCGTCGATGTCGTAATTTTCAAATGCGTGCAACACTTTCTGAGGACTGTCCAAGTCTCCGTTGCCGATCAACGGGATCGTTTTTAGAAATGGTTTGATCCGTGAAATTTGGTCCCAGTCTGAATGGCCACGAAACATGTCTTGCGCGGTTCTCCCATGGACTGTTAACGCTGCTGCCGCTGCGCCTTCGACCACTTGAGCGATGTCGATGGCGTTGATGTGGTCGCGAGTGCAACCAAGTCGAATTTTGGCAGTTACCGGAGTCGGGCTACAGGCTTGAACCACTTGTTCGATAATGGTTCCCATTTTTTCTGGCTGGCTGAGCAAGTAGCTACCGCTCTTGGCTCTTTCGGTTACTTTCTTGACCGGGCAGCCAAAGTTAATATCAACGACGCTGACTTGGTAATCCTCGACCAGCCGTTTGCCAACTTTGGCCATCGTTTCAGGTTGGTTGTCCCAAATTTGAACGGCCAGCGGTTTGGGTTCTTGGCGAACGCCCCACAAACGCTCAGGATGCTGCGGAGTGTTTTCATCCAACCAAATAAAGCTGCTGGCGTTAATCATCTCGGTGGCAATCAATCCCGCGCCGCCGTACTCACGGACGATCTGACGAAACGCATAGTTGGTAAATCCCGCCATCGGTGCTTGCAAAATCGGAGGGTCGACCGTCACGTTTCCGATCTGAATCGGATTCACTTGCGTTGCTGATGAGTTCGTAACAGTATTTTGAGGGCCTGTCATACGGGCTATCTTACCGTCGATTTAAAGAAACGTGAAACGCGGCAGCTGAGCCGAAAGTTGGACGCCGTCTGCGGTTATTGTACCAGCAAAACTGTGATTATCGCTTCATCTTAGGATTCGCAAAATTGACTTTCCGATATACTATCTGACATGGCCAAGAAATCTAAATCCGAACAAGCAGCCTCGACATCCAAGAGCGAAGCGACTGATTCGACAACGGATGGCTCGCCCTTCGAAAAGGCGGCGGCTGTCGTGCGCAAGTTTCCTACTTGTCCGGGCGTTTATTTGATGAAGAATGTCGCCGGCGTGGTGATCTATGTCGGGAAGGCCACTAATCTACGGTCCCGAGCAGGCAGCTACTTTTTGAAAGCTGCCTTAACTGACACTCGTACGGGCCATTGGGTGGGCGAAATCGCTGACGCGGATTTCATGGAATGCGAAAGCGAGGTCGATGCGTTGCTGGTCGAATCACGTTTGATCAAAGATATTCAGCCGCAGTACAACAAAATCCAAAAGGACGATAAGACCTTTCCGTACTTGCAGATATCGACCTACGAAGATTTTCCGCGAGTTGAAATCACGCGCGAGCCAGAGTCTACCGGGGTTAAGCTGTACGGTCCATTCGCCAGTGCGGGAGAATTGCGAGGTGCGGTTCAAGTGTTGCAGCGGATTTTTAAGTTTCGAACTTGTTCGCTAGACATCGATGCTGGCGACGAACGTTGGCGGTGGTATCGGCCTTGCCTGTTGGCCAGCATTAAGCAATGCACGGCCCCCTGCAACATGCGAGTTTCTCGCGAAGCGTATCGTAAAGACATCAAGCGACTGCAGATGTTTTTGTCGGGAAACAAAACGAGTTTGTTAAAGCAAATGAAAGCGGAGATGATGGAGGCTTCGAAGGATTTGGATTTTGAAGTCGCTGCGAAACTTCGTGACGAGATTAAACTGTTGGAAACTCTAGATCGTCGTGGCGAACTGAACACGCACGAGCAACCGGAGGTTTTTCACATCGACCCAAAGAAAGGCTTGGAAGGCCTGAAGCGGGTGCTCAAACTTTCTCAAACGCCCCGGTCGATCGAAGGCGTGGATATTGCTCATCTGGGCGGCGGCCAAACGGTTGCCAGTTTAGTGAAGTTCATTGATGGCTTGCCGTTCAAACCCGGTTACCGGCGGTTTAAAATTAAGAACGTCAAAGGTATCGATGACTTCAAGAGCATTCACGAAGTTGTATCGCGACGGTTTCAAAGGTTGGCCGATGAAAACGACACCTTCCCTGATATCCTGTTGATCGACGGAGGAAAAGGGCAGTTGAGCAGTGCAGTGGCGGCGTTTGAAGCGTTGGAGATCGATCCTCCGGTGCTGATCTCGTTGGCAAAAAGAGAGGAAGAGATTTTTCGGCCCGGTGAATCAGAGTCGATTAAGTTAAGCAAGCACGCGTTCTCGTTGCGGTTGTTGCAATGCGTACGCGACGAGGCCCACCGGTTTGCTCAACATTACCACCATATCCTCCGTGGCGAGTCCACGTTCGAGTGAGTCGGTAGGCAGATCCGTCGTCTGTCCTTCCTAACTTTCGCATTCGGCGAAGCAAAATATCGATGTTGCGTCCAGACCGATAATTTTGCTAATGTAGCGGGATGCAATGTCGCCGTTTGGGTCTAAAACGGTTTTAGGCAACGCTCTATTTTTAATTTGTCCACTTTATCGTTGTAGCAAAAGTAAACCCATGGAATTTGAGCAACTCGCTGAATACTGCAATTTGGCGTTAACTTGGATTGGATTTGGAACGGTCGTTGGATTGGCGGCTAAAGCGGTGATGCCAGGTCGAGACCCTGGTGGAGCGATCGCGACGGTATTGATGGGCATTGCGGGTACGTTGATCGGATGTGCGTGCCTGCAATACTTCTCAGAATATGAAACCGTCAAACCAGTTAGCCTGCAAGGATTTTTTGTCGGCTCCGGCGGAGCGCTTTTGATTCTGGCTTTTTACAAAGTGCTCGGTGGTTATTGGTTCATCGAAGGTGAACAGACCACGTATCGTAGGCGACGCACTCGTCGGCGGTCATCAAGAGCGGTTTATGACGACTAGTGGCTGGAGTTTGTGTTAGGTGGCATAGGCACCTGTAGTCTGAATTGTCTCGGCATAGTTAGCGTCTAGATGGTATGTCGCGATATTGATTGGCAAAGATGAATCAGCAGTTGCGGATGATCAATTTCGCTCTCGCGGTTATCCAAAAAAACTCACTGGTTGATAGCACGCCAAGCAGCTGAGGCTTGATTACCTGAACGCACAAAAAATGCCGCTCAAGCAATCATGCTCAAGCGGCAATTTTGTTGTTAAGTCGTTTGGTCTGTTTGGGGCTGACCTGCTTCGTTAGTTAAGTCGTTTGACGAGCGGCTTTACCAAGCAGGATACCAGCCTAAACGCCAGCGTTTTTAACAGTTTTGATGATCTCAGAAGCGACTTTGTAAGGATCTGCGTTAGACGCGGGACGACGATCTTCCAACCAGCCCTTCCAACCATTGGTGACGGTTCCGACAGGGATCCGAATCGACGCACCACGGTCAGAAACACCAAAGCTGAACTGGTCGATGCGCTGAGTCTCGTGCTTACCGGTCAAACGCTGATCGTTGTCAGCACCGTAAACTGCGATATGTTCTTTGACGCGAGGTGCAAATGCTTCGCAGATCTTTTCGTAGATCGCTTGATCGCCACAAGTTCGCAAAACTTCGTTTGAAAAGTTAGCGTGCATGCCGGACCCGTTCCAGTCGGTGTTGCCCAATGGCTTTGGATGGTACTCAACAGCCAAGCCGTAGCTTTCGCCACACCGTTCGAGCAAGTAACGAGCAACCCAAATCTGGTCGCCAGCAGCTTTTGCACCTTTACTGAAGATTTGAAATTCCCATTGGCCAGCGGCGACTTCGGCGTTGATGCCTTCAACGTTCAAGCCAGCAGCCAAGCACATATCCAAGTGCTCTTCAACCAAATCACGGCAGTAAGCGTTCTTAGCGCCAACACTACAGTAGTACGGGCCTTGTGGGGCAGGGTAACCAGCTGATGGAAATCCTGGTGGAAGATTCGTTTCTGGATCCCAAAAGAAATACTCTTGCTCGAAACCGAACCAGAAATCATCGTCATCATCGTCGATCGTCGCACGGCCATTGGAGACGTGAGGTGTACCGTCCGGGTTCAGAACTTCACACATCACTAGATAGCCTTCGATCCGACCGGGATCAGGGAAGATAGCGACTGGCTTTAGCAAACAATCAGAAGATCCACCTTCGGCTTGTTGGGTTGAACTTCCATCGAAGCACCATTCGGGGCAGTCGGCCAGGTCACCACTGAAGTCGGCGACGATTTTGGTTTTGCTTCGAAGGCTCTGTGTCGGTTGGTAACCGTCTAGCCAGATGTACTCAAGCTTGGCTTTACTCATTGCGGGATAACTCCAATTGGCGATCGCACAAAGGCCGATCTTAGATCACGAAAAATTTTAAGGGGGCGATGCTGTTGGTTACAAAGCCAATGAGCTAGACAAAGGTGTAATCTGCAACACTCCGCTACAAGGACTCAAATGTTAGCACTGCATTGCTTTCTTTTGTAGGAGTCTGAGATTGTCGGGCGTTAAAAAAAATAAAATCGCGGGCATACTAAGTGGTTCAATATGGGTCTAGTCTCTATAGTAAAAGTCTGCTGTCAAACAGCGACTACTGCAATTTGTGAGTGTAACCGTAACGAACCGATGCGTTGGTGACTTAGCGCTCCAATAGCTATCAGTTACGGAGTGCGAAACGCCGTTAGCTAACTACTCCTTTAACAACGCAAAAAACATGCCTTCAGTTTTAATTCTGTGTACTGGAAACTCCTGTCGTTCGCAAATGGCAGAAGTAATTTGGAAAAAACTTGGTCGCGGCCAATGGCAAACCGCCTCCGCGGGCTCTAAACCCTCCGGCTACGTCCATCCGCTTGCCCTCAAAGCAATTGAAGAACTTGATTTGTCTAGCGAGGGACTGACTTCCAAATCGGTTGACCAGTTTGTCGATCAACCGATTGACTTGGCTGTCACCGTTTGCGACAACGCAGCAGACGATTGCCCAGCGCTACCGCATGCCGCCCAAACGCTTCATTGGCCATTCGAAGATCCCGCCGACGCCACTGGGACTGAAGCGGAGCAATTTGAGTTCTTTCGCAAGGTGCGAGACCAAATTCATGCCAAAATTTCAGCTTATTTAGCCGACCCAAACAATCGATTAGCCAGTGGCGCATGCGGTATCGATTTTCCCGTGCAAACCCAAGTCGATACGTTGAAGTTAATCGAAATGGCATTGGTGGAGGATGTTGGTGCGGCGGACATGGATCAGGGTGTTGACTGCACAACGGACGCGGTTGTTCCCAAAGTCGCCAATGCAAAAGCCGCGTTTGTTGCTCGTGACGCCGGAGTCGTTTGTGGTGTCGAAGTCGCCAAGCTGGCTTTGGCTAAGTTCGCGCCGAATATCGATTTACAAGTCGAAATCGCTGACGGGTCAGTTGTTCAGCCCCAGCAAACAATTGCGGTGATGTCCGGTTCGGCACACGACATTTTGACGATCGAGCGTACTTGTCTGAATTTTATGTGCCGCCTGTCGGGGATCAGCACGCTGACGAAACAATTTGTCGAACGAGCAGCCTCGCCGTCTACCGCTATTTTGGACACTCGCAAAACCACTCCCGGATGGCGTCGTTTAGAAAAGTACGCCGTCGCTTGCGGCGGCGGAACCAACCACCGGATGGGCCTGTACGATGCGATCATGATTAAAGACAACCATTTGGCGTTCTTTCGGTCACAGGTTTCCGAAGCAAAAAACACGATCCCCGAAGCGATCACGATCGCGAAACAATGGATTAACGACCGGGCGGACTCGCTACCCAATGGCAAACAGACTGTTTTGCAACTGGAGGTTGATACACTTGATCAACTTGCAATCGCCTTAGACACCGAATGCGATATTATTTTGCTGGACAATATGACGTGCGACCAGCTAAGTGAAGCGGTTGGTATGCGAAACGAGCGAGCGCCGAAAATTTTGCTTGAAGCCTCCGGTGGAGTTAACATCGACACGATCAACGGAATTGCTGCTACAGGTGTGGATCGGATCAGCGTCGGCGCTTTGACTCATAGCGCACTCAATTTCGATATCGGATTGGATTGGCGATAGTCAGCTGAATAGAGCTAAACACGATTACAAAGTACAGCGAACAAACGCTAAAGGTTACCTAGTTTTCCTCGTTTAGTGTTGGTTAGCGGTTTTGTTGGTCGAGAGCGCGGTTTTTTGTCGTTGCCCCATGTGGTTGGGGGGAATTGCTAATACTAAAATTGGTGTTCTTAATCGCTACGCGATGTGTTTTCACTACCAAAATTTTAACGCTCAAAATTTTCATGACCTCGCAAGCTATCGGATCGACCAAACGTTCAAGCTTGCGATGGTCGTCGAATGAAGTTTTTACTGGAAATCGCTATAGTTCGTTGGGAAGCGAACCATCGGGGAGTTGCCGATGAAGCGGCTGCGAGTGCTCGTCCTGATGCACGAATCGTTGGTGCCGCCCGAGTCGCTGGCCGGGCGCACGGAAGCCGAAATCCTTGAATGGAAAACCGAATTCGATGTGGTGTCGACCCTTCGTGAATTGGGGCACGAAGTGCTGCCGTTGGGTGTTTATGACGACTTAGGTGATTTGCGGCGGGCGACAGAGGATTTTAAGCCTCACGTTTGGTTTAATTTGCTTGAGGAGTTTCATGGTGTCGGAGTCTACGACCACCATGTTGTCAGTTATCTCGAATTGATGAAGCAGCAATATACCGGTTGTAATCCGCGCGGTTTGTTGCTGTCTCACGACAAACCGCTGGCGAAAAAGATCTTGTCTTTTCATCAAATTCGTTCGCCTAGTTTCTTCGTGGCTCCACGAGGCAAAAAAACTCGCAAAACGGCAGCCGTGGAATTTCCATTGTTGGTAAAATCCGCTTCCGAAGACGCATCGCTGGGGATTTCGGAAGCCAGTATTGTTTACGACTCGGATCAGCTTCAAGAGCGAATTGACTTTATCCACCGCCAAACCAAAACGGATGCACTGGTTGAGACATTCATTCAGGGTCGAGAACTGTACGTCGGTTTGATGGGCAATCGCCAAATAAAAGTGTTTCCGACTTGGGAGATGTTGTTTGAGAACGCCAAGCCTGGTTCGCCGTTAATTGCGACCTCACGGGTCAAGTGGGATATCAAACACCAACAGAAGCTAGGCATTAAAACCTGTCGTGCGGTAGATATCCCACGAAAGATCGAAGCCAAGATCGAAAACGTTTGCAAACGCGCCTACAAGGCACTTAGTCTGAGCGGTTATGCTCGGTTGGATTTGCGGCTACGTGACGACGGTGAGGTGTTTGTGATCGAAGCCAATCCAAACCCGAACCTTTCTTTCGGAGAAGACTTTGCCGAGTCGGCGCAAGAAGTTGGTTACGACTACGAGCAACTCTTGCAAAAAATCGTCACACTTGGATTGAACTATCAGGCTGAGTGGCGATTAGTTTGACCAAGAAACCGACCAAGGGTTTTTTCTAAAAAACCATAGCGGTTACACACTGTGTTTACCCAAGCCGACATAGGCAAACTCTCTTGATTGCTAGCAGTCGTGAAGTAGAAGGATTGCTTCGATGCCGCTGAAACCGCTATTTTGAACTATTCATTGAAAAAGTCGTAGTCAACGAAATCAAAAAGAGTTCTGCGTTGAAAGGGATAAATTGTTAACTGTACCGTTTTTAAGAACCCCAATGGCAGCGTATACCCTACGTTTGAAACAAGTTTTTTTGTTTGAGGTTCTTTTTAGTTTTATTGTTTTGAGTAGCGCTACGTTGCATGCTGAAGAAACTGCGGGCAAGCAATGGCCTGCGGCACAGCAAGTATCGATGGACGCCATTGACCATCAAGTTTTTGATCAACTGCTCAAGAAGTACGTCGATACAAATGGCATGGTGAACTATCGAGCTTGGCATGCGAGCAAGCCAGATCGCGACTCGCTCAATAGCTATTTGGCGCACCTTAGCCAAGCCAATTCCAACAAGCCTGCAACTAGAAACGCCAAGTTGGCTTATTGGATCAATGCTTACAATGCGGTCACGATCGAAGGAATTTTACGAGTCTATCCAACGACGAGTATTCGCAAGCATACGGCAAAGTTAGTGGGCTACAACATTTGGAAAAAATTAAAGTTACATGTCGGTGACGGTAAGATCAATCTTGAGGACATCGAACATAAAGTACTGCGGAAGATGAACGAACCAAGGATTCACTTTGCCGTGGTTTGCGCATCAATCGGTTGTCCGCGGTTATTGAACGAGGCTTACGTGGCCGAAAAAGTCGAACAACAGCTGGAAGTGAATTCAAAAGACTTTTTCTCTCGAAGTCAAAATTTACAAATCGACGCGAACACCAAAACGATCAAGTTAAGCAAGCTTTTAGATTGGTACGGCAGTGACTTTGGTGCTGATCTGAACGCTCAACTAGTCGCCTATCAAAAGTACTGGCCAACGGCGTCGTTGCAATCGACCATCGTCGGTGGCTTCCGGGTGAGTTATTTGCCTTATGACTGGAACTTGAATGCTCAACAGTAAAATGGGCAATATTAGCGAACTTCCGTTTCGGTACTCATGTTTAGGCTCTGACTCTGATCGAGGTTGTCTCTGCTGCTAAACGACTTAAAAATAGAGAATGAGTTAGAATTTTGCTTGGCCTTTGGTGCGAGATTTATCGAGATCGGCTTCGTCGCGTTTTCCGTCCTTAGCAACTGTCCAGTCTGACGTTACCGGCAGTTTTCGTTGGTATTTACGTCATTTTGAACAAAAGCGTTTGAAATAAGCGTTTGCGAACGTTCTAATTCTAACTTTGACGGCTCGTTGGCCAGTCAACATCGGCTACTTAAGACTGGTAACTGATTAACAAACTTCTGAGGTGATTAAAGATGGTAAAGTATGTATTCATCGGCGCAATTGTGGGCGCCGCGGTATTGATTTCAAACGGCTGCGGAGCAGTTCAAGACCGAGTCGGCGTGGTGGCAGACAAAGCGTTGAAAGAAATCGACAAGTTGATCGGTGACCTCGATATTCAAAGAAAGACCGTTGAACGAAAGCTCAACGAGGTTAGCGAAGCTACCCGAAAGGTCGGTGAGGAACACGTTCGCTTTGAAGTCAAATATAAGCGTGAGTTAGCCAGCCAGAAGAAACTTGCCAATGATAAGGTAAGCGTGCTGGCCAACTTGAAGAAGCTTAAAGGGCTTATTGGTGAAGCAGAAGCGTCTGGCGAGATTACTCGCAATAATCACCAAATCACCAAGGCTGAATTGAATACGTTAGCGACTGAGCAGTTGCAGAAACTCGATAATATCAAAGCTCAGGCTAAGCAATCCGATACGACAGTTGCCTTGCTAAAGAAAAACGTGGATTCACTCGCTAAGCAGAAAAGTGTGTCAGAGCAGCAGCTTACGAAACTGAACATGATGATTGAGAAAATCGATGGTCAGATTGAAACGTTGAAAGCTCAACGAG
Organism: uncultured Pirellulaceae bacterium; assembly: GCA_964530985.1. Lineage (GTDB taxonomy): Bacteria > Planctomycetota > Planctomycetia > Pirellulales > Pirellulaceae > Mariniblastus. The sequence continues at coordinate 58,265 of CAZHCH010000004.1, forward strand.
TCGCAGAGTCGATTGTTTCCCCGAGTAAAGACATCAATACTGGTTTCGAAGAACTTGAAGCAAGCGTTGAGAAATTAAGCGAAGATCTGGAAGTCCAGATTGCAGTTACAGACGAAAAGCTAAACGCACGTCTGATGGAGCTTGAAAAATCGCTTGATGGTGGACCCGCAGACATTGAATCGATCCTAGAAGATAAAGATGACGTTTCGTCAACTCTCTCTGATATCGACAAAGCTCTGATGGAAGAGTAATCGACCTAATTCTAGCGATTTCAATTTGACAAATCGCTCACGACGTATTCACAACAGGGACGGCCGGGTTGTTCCGGGCGTCCTTATTTTTTTCAACGGTTAACATGACATTCAACACTCTTCAAAACATGCTGATCCTGTTGTTCGCAGGCGTTGCATGTTTGCTTGGTTACTACATCTATTCCAGTAACATGGAGCCAGTGGAACCACCCCCCGAGCAATCTGGCTCATTTATGCGCACCGAAGCTCAGTTTCGTGAAAAGTTGACAGCGCTTAACATCGACAAAAATAAAGTCGCCAACGGGCTCAAGCGTTTAAACGCGATCAAGAAGAAAGTCGTTGCTGACCTGCGAGAAAAAGGGGTAAAGTCGGGAGCGGACTATTTCCAGACCGAAGATAAAACCGTCAAACTCAAGGTGTTGGAATTGCAGAAAACAATTCAAGAGATCAAAAAAGGCGAAAGTGCGATTGCGACTTATGAAACTGCGATTGAAAACATCCGCTCCATGCTGGCTAGGTTTGAACGCGACCGCGTCAGTGAGACGACCGCGTTAACCGAAGCCCAAGCCATTGAGTTGGACGAAATCATTCTTGATCTGGATCAAAAACTAGAAGTCGAAGTCGACATATTCAAAGAGCAGGAACTTATAGACTTGCTCGACATAGAAATGGTCGAGTAATTGCCGGGTTTCGCCGATAGTCTCATTGTCTTACTTTAACTCCGAATGGGTGACAGGTTGTAGCCTATGGCGAAAGCCATGGGAAAAACTGATCCAATCGAAGCATTTGAAAATCAACCTACGCCCCTTCCAATAACACTCAGATTTTAGAAAATGTTGCATCGTTGCTGCGATCAATAGAAGCGGTGCCCTTTCCAAAACTTCACCAACTTAAGTAACTGGTAAACATACGCATGGACAATATTGTAGAAATCAAAGGTCGCCAAATCCTCGACAGCCGAGGCAATCCAACCGTTGAAGTCGATGTGACGCTTGCGGACGGATCCTTTGGGTCAGCAGGTGTCCCCAGCGGCGCCAGCACCGGTGCTCACGAAGCTTGGGAAATGCGTGATGGCGACAAGTCAGTCTACATGGGCAAAGGCGTTTTAAAAGCTGTTGAGAATATTAACGGTCCGTTGGCCGAAGCTTTGCACGGTTTGCCAGCGACCGACCAGGGGATGATCGATCAGGTTATGATTGACGCCGATGGCACGGAAAACAAATCAAATCTTGGCGCAAACGCGCTACTGGGTATTTCGCTTGCGACTGCCAAAGCCGCAGCCGTTTTCACCAACCAGCCGCTGTACCGATACCTAGGTGGTGCCAGTGCGACATTGCTGCCGGCACCGATGATGAACATCGTCAACGGTGGCGAACACGCCGACAATAGCGTTGATGTCCAAGAGTTCATGGTGATGCCGCTTGGCTTTGAACGTTTCAGCGACGCACTTCGCTGTGGCTGCGAGATTTTCCACAACCTAAAAAAGGTTTTACAGAAAAAAGGGCTCAATACCGCTGTGGGCGACGAAGGAGGATTCGCTCCTGATCTTGGTAGTAACGTGGAAGCACTTGATTTGATCATGACCGCGATCGAACAAGCTGGCTATAAGCCGGGCGAGCAAGTTCAGATTGCGTTGGATGTTGCTGCGACCGAGTTTTTCGACAAGGACAAAGGCACCTATCGTATTGACAACAAAGAGTTGAGCGGCAGCGAGATGGTTGATTTCTTGGCTGATTGGGCCAGCAAGTATCCGATCTGCAGTATCGAAGACGGTCTAGACGAAGACGACTGGGATACTTGGAAACTGTTGACGCAAAAGATCGGCGACAAAGTACAGTTGGTCGGCGACGATCTGTTCGTTACCAACACCACTCGACTTCAGCGTGGTATTGATGAATCGATCGCCAACAGTATCTTGATCAAAGTGAATCAAATCGGAACGCTAACCGAGACCATCGGTGCAATTCAACTTGCTCACCGTAATGGCTATACAAGTATCTCCAGTCATCGCAGTGGCGAAACGGAAGATTCAACGATTGCGGATTTGGCGGTTGCGCTGGCAACAGGCCAGATCAAAACCGGATCGGCTTCGCGAAGTGACCGGATGGCCAAATACAACCAATTGCTTCGTATCGAAGAACAACTGGGAGCGGCGGCCGTTTACGCAGGTCCGCAGTTTGCAAAAAAAGTATGAGGATTGTTTGAACAATGCTCGTAGTGATGGTGGCATTTTCGGCTAAATCATAGCCAGCCCGATTCATCGGCTGGCTAAACGGAATTCTGTTTTTGGTATAAAAAACAACGAAACTCAGTAGTGGAAATGTGGTTCACTATAGGGTGACTCTGACTTTTCACTGAACTGACATAATTTTAGGATGGAAAATGGTTAATCGATTGTGCTTCGGGCTAGTGGCGTTTTGCTTGTTTGTGATTCCGCAGACGACACAGGCTCATGATGTTTTCGTGGATGTGCTCAAAGAACAGTACATGCTGAAGTCTTTTAGCTGTAAAACATGTCATGCAGAAAAAGACAAGAAACTCCGAACCCCTTTTGCTGAACGAATTTATGTTGAGCTGAAGCCGCTGGGATACACGGCTAAGTTTGAGGCAGCGAAGAAAACAGACGAAGCAACCAAAGCTCAAAACCCTGAGTTAGTCGGCAAGGATAAAGGTGCTGTCTATGACTTGGAACAAGAAATGGCGGTCGAATTCAAAAAGGCGTTCGCGAAGGTTGCTCAGCAGTCCATGACGATCGACGAAATGCTTCGTGGCGGATTACTTTACGGTGCTCGACTAGACACCAAAAAGATCGCAGCCGCCAAAGCCGCCCAAGGTGGCGGTGATACTCCAGTAGACGGCTCTGGAACGACCGATGGTGTTGGCGGAGCAAAAAAAGAGTAGCATCGTCAGTAAACCTAACGAAGAATTTTAAAAACAAACACCATTGTTGCTCGGCAATAGTGGTGTTTTTTATTGGTGCGTTGGTTTATTGGTAGACGCGTCAAGCACCGGCGGTGTCAAGATACGGATCTTGGCCCATTTCGATTTGCATTTCGTGTCGCAGTTTTTCCCGATGTAGTAACATCTTCCGACCACGGTAGTGTTTTTTCTCTACGTTGCGCTGAGCAGTACGAAAGAGGTTGGCGTACCTTGCCAGTCCGCGTGAGGAAATGTTTGCATGAGCGGCTTGTTGTCTGATTTTTTTGGCTCTGGCTTCGCCAATTCCGTTCTCTAAAATTTCATCTGTCAGCGAAACAAACTGACGGTACGATCCCGGGTCACCTTGTCGACCGCAGCGGCCAATCAGCTGCCGATCGATCCTTGCCGAATCGTGGATCTCAGTGCAAATCACATGCAAGCCGCCGCGCTCTAACGCCGCCTCGCTTACTTTGATATCCGTGCCGCGTCCAGCCATGTTGGTCGCCACAACGACTCGTCCTGGCTCGCCTGCTGAAGATACGATCTCGGCCTCTTTCGCAAGGTTCCTCGCGTTAAGCACATCATGCTGGACGCCGCGTTCTTCTAGCATCCCAGAAAGTAGCTCGGACTTGTCGATGGAACGCGTCCCGATCAAGACAGGTCGTCCTTCGTCGCGAACTTGGATTACTTCTTCGACAATCGCCAACCACTTGTCTTGCTCGGTCGCAAACACTCGATCGGGCCATTGTTTGCGTTTAGGTGGTCGATTGGTCGGTACTTCAACGACTCGCGAGTTGTAAATGTTTTTGAGTTCGGTCGAGCTATTGGCAGCGGTTCCGGTCATACCTGCCAGCTGATTGTATTTTAAAAACAAATCTTGAATCGTGATCCTAGCTGACTCTCCTGTGTCAATGCTTACTTCCAAGCCTTCTTTCGCTTCAATCGCTTGGTGTAAGCCTGCTCGCCATTTCCGGCCTTCGGCCAATCGGCCGGTGAATTCATCCACGATCACCACTTCTCCGTCGCGGACTACGTACTGCCGGCCGAGGATGTAGTTTTTGTCGACAAAAATCGCTTGTTCGATCTGATCGTAGATATCCATCAACGGGGTTCTAGCCAATAGTTCTGGTTTGGGCAGCGTTCGCACACGTTGCCGGCCGTCGGCATTGAGTTGAACTTGTTTTGACTTTTCAGCGTGGGAGTAATGTTCGTCCAGTATGAATTGCTCGGCCACTTTCGAACACCAACAGTAGAGTTCGATTTTGGCCTGAGTCACTTCGTCAGGTAGACTGCTGACAATCAATGGTGTTCGGGCTTCATCGATTAGAATGCTGTCCGCTTCATCAACCAGCATGAAATTCAGTCCACGCTGAACAATGGTTGGTTGAGTTGACCCGGTTGAACCGACGAGGTTTTGCATCAAATTCTGGTTTTCGAATTTTGCCTGTCGGTCGGCTAGACGGTCTTTTAAAAAATCAAATCCAATTTCTTTAGCGGTCGAATAAGTAACGTCCGCGTTGTACTGTTGTGGTCGCTCAGATTTGTGGGTGTTGGCTTCAATGACGCCAACGGTCATGCCTAAGGCCTCGAAAACCGGGCGCATTAAATCCGCGTCGCGGGCTGCAAGATAATCGTTAGCAGTGGCCAGATGAGCCCCTTTGCCGGACAGAGCGGCGAGGTACAAGGGCAGAGTGGCGGTGAGGGTTTTTCCTTCTCCAGTTTGCATGACGGCGATTGAACGATCCTGCATGGCGAAACCGGCAAACAGCTGGACTGGGTAGTGTTGCATGCCGATCGTTCGACGCCCAGCTTCTCGCACCAAAGCGAACGCTTCAACGGAAAGATTGTCCGCTGGCGTGCCACTTTGCGATTCATATCGCAGCGCCAAACTACGCTTGAGCAGTTCGGCGTCGGAGAGTTGTTGTAGTTGCTGGTCACAGGCTTCAACTTTTCGTACCAGCCGCCAGTAGTGGTTTAGCCGCGAAATTGGGAAGGATCGTTGGAACGCAGTGTTGATCGACACAGGAAGCAGTCCCCGTTGGCAACTTGAATGCAATGTTGGAGTTTTTAGTTAGCCGTTTTGGCGCTAGCCACGGTTTCATCGCCCATGAGCCGTGGCTAGCGCTAAAACGGCTACTAAAGGGCGACGATAACCAGTTCCGGGCAATGCCTATCGTTGCGAACCAATTTCACGATTCCGCCAGCCGATGTCGTTGTTGACCGAAGCGGAGTAAGTTGCAGGCGAACTGGGTTGAACGTAGGTTTGCCCGTTGAAGGCCACTTGAGGTTGAACGAGATTCGGGTTGTTGACGTAGTAAGGTTGGTTCGAGGCGACCAAAGCGTTGGTCGAATAGACCGGTTGTGATCGCGGAATGGTAGGCTGTGCGGCAAAGGTTTGGAACGGTTGTTGATTGAAACCAGCTTGTTGAGTGGATCCGATGAAGGTCTGAGCGGTGGCGCGGACTTGAGTCGCGTCTGTGACCGGTACCCGAGTTGCATCGAGACGTTCGTCTATTTGTGTTGTTGAAAAGTTTCGTGAGTCAGTGAATGAGGTTCCGGTTGCCGGTAGAGGCTGAACGGCAGCAACGCGAGTAGGGCCACCTGCAAGAACGCTTGAACCGGTGTTGAGGTTGAAGCCGCCGTTGGTTTCTACTAGTCGACTTCCTGAAACTGGTTGGGTAGGCTGTGAGCCAAAGGTAGATCCAGAGTTGGAAGTCCCTTGTTGACGCCATTGTAGGTTTGAGGTCGAACCAGTAGCTGGTTGAGTGCCAACAGGAGTTGGGGCACGAGCAGTTGTACTAATCGGCCCCCCGTTGGGAGCGTAGTAAGGTTGGTTTTGTGCAACCGATGGAATGTTCAAACTGTACGTTGGAGCAGGAGCAATTGTTGTGTTATGTGCAAACAATCCTCCGCCACAACCTTGGTTGCAGCGGTTGCGGCAACCCGTTTGACAGACTAGGAAAAATCCAGCAAGAATTAGGGCAAGCGTCTTTGTGGGGATTCGATTCATAGTTTTTCTCCGACTGCGAACCAAAAAGGTACCGTCGAAACTCAAGAAATTTGGGTGTGGTGACAAATCACAATATTGCCGTCAATTGCTTGAATCCCCCCGAGCAACTGATTTTCGGAGCGTACCGTAGCAACATTCACAGTTGCTGCAATATCATTTTTATAAGTGGTTAGCCAGTGCTTGCATTGGGGTGCGTATTTACGCTTAAATGTGTCCGAGAGTGGTTCTGCAGTGTTTGATTGACATCGCTATGCTGCAAAGTCACGCTCGAGGTTTTGGAGGGTAATGAAATAGCGAAGCAGCTTATTCTTGTTTCGGTTTCAAGCCATGCCGTTTGAAGCCATGCCGTTTGAATGAAAACGCCGGTGTCGCTCAGTTTTGGCAGAAGCCGGTTGTTAATAGTTAGAACTGGCCGTAGATATCGGCCAACAGTCACCACTGAATAGTCTGCCTAAAAAGCGGCCAATGTATGAAATTTTGGTTTTTTTGACCAATTGCGGCACTTCTAGAACGTAGCTTTGAGTGTCGTATTCGCATTGTTGTGATTTTCCAAGCTTGGTCTGAAGCCGCCGGCATGTAGCTGTAAAAGCAGACAGTTGATTCGAGTCACTGGCAAATCTTGATAACTCCGTGAATCAAAAAAACAACGTATGTAGCTTTTTTGCATCGTTGTTCGACCCATTCCATCAATTTATTCCGGAAGACTTGGCTGGTACGGTTTGTGCTTGACAGGTTGTGCACCGGAACCCTCCCTAGACACTGGAATATAGATGCAACTTCATCAAGCGGAAAATACACCGATCCAGTTGACGGTGATTCCCAAAAGTAATCTAGGATCTGCTAAGACACCGCAATTTCGAGCAAGGTGGATTGAGGTAGATGAACTGCGGTCACGAGTAGATGCATGGGAATCGTTGGCACAAAATTCCTTGAGAACAAATGTAGCGTTTGAGCCTAACTTTCTGCTTCCAGCGTTAGAGCACTTGGCAACAGAATCTGTTCGCGTTCTGATCGTGGAAGATGTTGGGGTAGAAAGTCAAAGCGGCCTGATTGGCCTAGCCCCCATTGAATCAAAATCAATCTATCGTTTGCCCTTCAAAGCGGCAGAAGTTTGGAAGCACGATCAGTGCTATGACACAACACCGCTGTTACATGCACAGTATGCTGATGAGGCGTGGCGACTGATGTGCAGCATGCTCAAGGCCGACCGATTCTCTCTGCTTAGCCTCGACACCGTATCGGGTGAAGCGGATGTCGATTGTGTTTTTAAATCTGTTGAGCAAAAACAAGGAATCGTTCGTTTTCAACGCGACCGTTACGAACGAACTGCTTTCGTGCCCGCTGAAACGGCAGCCGACTATATGCAAGAGCATGTGCCCAAGAGTATTCGTAAAAAAAACAATAGAATGTTCCGCCGTTTAGAAGACCGAGGAATGGTTTCCTGGGAAAGCTCAGACGAGTCCAGCGATTTTGACCAATTGACCAGCGACTTCTTAAGAATTGAGAAGTCCGGGTGGAAAGGAAGAGAAGGAACGGCGCTTGGCTCGACAGCGCCAACAAAGGCATTTTTTGAAGAAATGATTCGAGCGAGTGCCAAGGTCGGTAAAGCAAAATTTTTAAGTTTGAAGCTCGATGGACGTCCGATTGCAATGCTCTCGGATATCCAGTCGGGCCAATTTGTCTACTGCTTCAAAACCGCGTACGACGAAGAGTTTTCGAGGTTTTCACCTGGTCGGCAAGCCGAAGTGAAAAACATTGAGAATTTGCATCAGAACGGTGTTTTCCTGGGGGATTCGTGTGCCACTGCAGGTAATTCAACCATCAATCGAATTTGGGGGCAGAAGTTAATTATTCAAAATCTGATTCTGAGCCTGACCCCCGGCCTTTCAAGAGTCGCCGTTAAAGCATTGCCAATGATTCAGTCAGCGGTTCACCGGCTACGCAAAGACGATGGGCCCTCGGTAGATAGTTAATTAGCTATCCCGTCCGTCGTCTTGAAGATTTTTTACAAGCCTTCACAGCGATTGATGCAGTTTAGATCCTCAAAAGCGACCTTCAAACGATCAACAAAATTGATCTCTGCCTCACGCATCCACTTACGAGGATCGTAAAACTTTTTGTTTGGAATGTCGTCGCCGTCTGGGTTCCCTAGTTGAGTCTGTAGGTAACCTTCGTTCTTTTTATAATAGGCCAATACGCCTTCCCAAGTGGCCCATTGCATATCGGTGTCGATATTCATTTTGATTGCACCGTAGTCGATCGCTTCGCGAATCTCTTCACGCGAAGAACCTGAACCGCCGTGGAATACAAAGTTAACCGGCAGGTCGCCCGTGCCATGCTTCTCTTTGATGAACTCTTGCGAGTTTTTCAAAATGATCGGCTGAAGACTAACGTTACCCGGTTTGTAAACGCCGTGAACATTTCCAAAGGCCGCCGCGATGGTGAAGCTAGACGAAATCTTACCAAGTTCCTCGTAGAAGTACGCTACTTCAGAGGGCTGCGTGTACAGTTTGCTGCTGTCGACATCTGTGTTGTCTACGCCGTCTTCTTCACCGCCGGTGATGCCGAGTTCTACTTCGATCGTCATTCCGATTTTGGCCATTCGTTCGAAGTACTTGCAGCTGATTTCGACGTTCTCCTCTAGCGGCTCTTCGGATAAGTCCAGCATATGAGAGCTATAGAGCGGCTGGCCTGTTTGTTCAAAGTGCTTTTCTCCAGCGTCTAGCAAACCATCGATCCACGGCAATAACTTTTTGGCACAGTGATCGGTATGCAGGACAACTGGAACACCGTAGCGATCAGCCATTTGGTGGACATGGTGAGCTCCGGAAATCGAGCCGGCAATAGCGCCCTTTTGACCATCATTCGAAAGGCTCTTGCCTGCGAAGAACGACCCGCCGCCGTTAGAGAATTGAATCATGACTGGCGAGTTAACTACTGCGGCAGCTTCAAGCACAGCGTTGATGGAGTGGGTGTTGACAACGTTGACCGCTGGCAGTGCGTAGTTGTTTTGGTTGGCGTTTTCCAGAAGTTGGTCAAGGGCTTCGCCAGTTACTACGCCCGGTTTGATTAGAGATGTGCTCATGAATCGTTTGATAATTTTATTGATGACATATAAATTTGTATCCAGTCATGTTGTTGAGCAGACACAAGTTGTCGACGTTTACCGCGTTGGCGATCATTAATCCTTATCGACATTACAGGCGAACATTATAGACGGTTTTCGATATCATACAACGTTCGTGAAATCTAACTGATTTACCTAGGCGTCAGCCAGAGTTAGGGTTGACCGGTTTGTGGCTCCGGCGAAAGCCACAATAGGTTAGTTTGAAGATATCGGACCGCAAGTGTTTAATGCGTGCTGTTGGCTGCCGGATCTGGTTTAGAGGATCCCGCCACGCATATTAGTTTGGCTTGAGCACGAAAGAATAATCGTCCGTCCATGATCATCGGAGTCGAGCGGGTTGGTTGGCCCAATTCGAATTCGCTTGCCTTTTTAAAGGACTTTTCGGTTTTGATTACATGAACGACACCGTCTTCATCGACTGCGTAGACATGATTTTTGTCAGCAACGGGTGAACTGGAAAAGCCAGCGGCTAAACGTTCACGCCAATAGATTTCGCCTGTTTTGACGTCAACGCACTGAGCGATTCCTTTGTCTGAAAACACAAACAGCAACCCATTCACGGCAATAGGGCAGGGCACATAATTCGATTTGCGGATTTGGAAAGCAGGTTGGGCCTTTCCATCGACCGATTTATCGTCCGGTCGAAATCCGACCAAGTAATTTCCCCCTCCGCCTGAACCGCAACTACCAATCAACAAATCATTAACGACCAACGGCGATGCGACCACTCGTTTTTTAAATGGCAGCGCTGACCATAGCAGAAGCCCAGTTTTTGGGTCCACGCCATAGAAGCCATTGCCCGTGTTGCAATTAACTAGTTGCTGTTCGCCATTTTGATTCTCCCAAACACTCGGAACACCGTAACAAACCCGACGGGTTTTCAAATCTGTTTTCCAAGCATCTTTACCTGTCAAACGGTTGACCGCGATCAACCGGCTCTGCCCTGCCTGCTGACCGGGCGGAAGTTGTTCGGCCGATTGTGAGTGGGAAAACACTACCAAATCTTTGTGAAGCATGGGCGAAGTACCAAAACCGTGTGACGAAGAAAAGCTACCAAAGTCTCGCCGCCAAGCTTCTTCACCGGAATGGTCGACCGCAATTAGTAGAGTTTTGTCGGTGTCAGCGACCAGCAGGTAAACGTTGTCTTGATCTACTGCGGGCGTACTGGCAGCGTAAGAGTTGAAGCGATGAAGGCGATAAGGTTTTGATTTGAAGTTTTTTAGCCACAGGCGTTTTCCATTTTTTAGACTTAAGCACTCAAGTGAGATTTCTGCGGATTTGCGGTTGCAACTAGTAATAAAGATTCGATCCTGCCAAGCCACAGGCGAACTCCCTCCTACACCAGCGAGCGTCACTTGCCAAGCAGATTGCTTCAAGTTGGCTGGTAAGTTTGCGTCAGGAATTACCCCTGTTCCGTTGGGTCCGCGAAATCGAGCCCAATTCGGCTGAGCCTCCAGTTGTTCGCCGCACAGCGAAACTACTAAAAACATCAGCGCCGCAATCCAATTGTTTTGCATCGAACTATTCCAAAAGACCTCATGAATCGAAAACCGAACAACAATTTACTGTGACGCCTATCTAGCGTCAAACCAAGCCGAGTGATACACATCTCTCTAGTGTTTATGTTGCAATTTCGATATCCTTCATCGCGGAACGGCCTCTGCAGCCACTGCATTCAGGTAGGGGGTCTTGAATCATCGCTACTGTGCTGATCATTTCGTTTTCTGTTCCTTGCTGCCAAAATACACTCAACGTTTTCTCAAGGTTACGATGATGTCGATTTCAAATCCCGTTGCCAGATTGCTGATGATTGCGGTCGCTTGTTTGGTCGCCGCGCCGGTTGATCTCGCAGTAGCTCAAATCGATCGTGACATCGAATTTAAAATTGACACCAAAGTTTATTTTGGCGATAGCAAAGAATCGGCTATTGAAAACAAAACCATTTTTTCGCAAGGCTTGATATTTGATTTTCCATTAGCCGCTGGAAATGCTTTTCCGGACGAAGTTTTGGTTTACGATTCAAATCAAAAAACAATCAGCTTGTTGGATCTGAAACGTCAGTTGCAACTTAAGTTGCTGGACGTCCAACTGAAAAAGATGGTCGAAGGCGTTCGTCAACAAATGGCAACCGACGATCGCTCACGAGCGATGCTGGAACAAACATTTGAGGAAAAAATTGATACGGAAAAAAGTTTGTTGACGTTGACTGGTGATCAAGATATGACCTACCAATTGCACGGCCAAAAACCCGAGTCGGATAGGATTTTGTCGGCTTACTTCGAGTTTTTGGATGTGTTCACTCGGGTTCAGATTACTGATCCGAAAAAGCTGCCACCGTTTGCAAGGCTTCGACTGAACGAATCTATCCGCCGGGTCGGCTGGATCCCAGATCGGGTCGATATAAACGTCGGTGAGAATGCTTTTTTTCCTGAGCCGTTCAAGGCGCGGACTGAACACAAATTGACATTGGCGGTAACGGAACGTGATCGAAGCGAAATTGCATTGGCTAAAAAAAGCTGGGCGGTTTTGCCAGAGGTCAGTCTGACCAAGTACCGAGGGCTCGTCGAAAAGAAGAACTTTTTTGAACGAGCTTCAGAAAAAGCCAAACGAGAACAGCCCGTAACGCCAACGAATTAATCTTCTCTTTGGTTGTCCTGCTGCGAAACAGCCGATTCAGTTGTCCTCGGTTGCGCCGAAGTTAAATCGGGTTTCGTCGGTGACGAAATCGTTTCGGCAGCTTGGTTTTCAACGATTGAAAGAATCCCGATCTTCTGCCAAATCTTGCTGGACAGGCCAGTTGTTAGTGTTTCGATCTCAGCCGCTGAAGCCAACGCAACTCCATCATCAAACTCCTGAACGTAAACCGCAGCAATCTTTCCTAGCAAAGCCAGCATTTCGCTGCAGTAGTCGAGGTAACGATGTAGCTCGAACCGGCTCATCTCCATCTTCGGGGACAACGACGTATTTCGGTACTGTCGCCCATTTAGAATTCGATGAGGATCTTTGGTCAATTGATGCATATCGATCACATGTGCGATCGAGCGAATTTCGTGCAACGCCGCCAGGGCTCGTTTTCGTTTGTAACGAGTTTCGATGGTCAACAAAAAGAAGATTGCCGCTCCGATCAACAACACGTCATTGATCGCCGCCTCCATGACTTGGATCATCTCCGTCACCCCCGACGGCGCGATTGCGTCCGCCTCAGGGCTTAGCAGTGCCCATGCAAAAGACCCGACGGTCAAAACGATGATTGCTACAGCGAACAACCAAGTCACCACCCGCAACCAAATCACGGGCTGTCCAATCCAAACCGCTCGTGATTCCATATTCTTGGCCAACACCAGAACATTGGAACAAACTTGCTTTAAGCCAGCGTCCGGAAACCGCTCGTCAATTCGCTGATTTAACAACTCAATCGTACTGACGATGCGTTTTGGCTGAAGAGTCGACGAGTTCATGGTCTGGCTATTTCTGGTTCTTAAAATTGCGGGGAAGTAAATAGTCGTCTTTGGTTTCGCGAAAGTAGTGTTCTTTCGCGGCGCCAAAAGTAGGCAGTCCGCAAACAAAGCAACAGATAAACTTTCTTGTAGTTGATTCAACGTTTGGGGTTACCAAGCAGCATCACCCATCATTTCCAAGTCCGCACGGTTTCCTAGGTTCTCGAAAACCTTCTGATCGATATTATTGCTCAGAAATACGACACTGCCGTCTGCAAAACAAAAGTTTGCGCCGCCGTTATGTTGACTTCCAAAACTACCGACATCTAGTAGTTTGTTGTCTTCTTTTCCATCCTCTAATCCAGCATCAAGGTCTTCGTCGGATTCGAAGCGACCGAAACCGTTGTAGTTCGCATAGTAGTCCACCGC